>DASTUP010000029.1:0-3471 GCA_035759585.1 Gemmatimonadales bacterium
GCTCGGCGCGGGCCTCGGCGCCTTCGCGAGCGGCGAGCGGACCACGGTCTCGCTCTCGACGCTCAAGAAGACGGGCAGCGAGGCCTTTGCGCTGATGGGGGAACTGGTGACGAAGCCGGCCTTCGCAGCCGAAGAGATCGAGCGGGACCGGAAGTCCCGCCTCCAGGCGCTCGCCCAGCAGAAGGACCAGCCGACGGTCATCGCATCGAACACATTTGCCGCAAAGGTGTACGGCGACGACCATCCGTATGGGCGCCCGAACAACGGGACGCCGGAAACGATCGCCGCCATCACGCGCGACGACATCAGCCGCTTCTACGACGCGTATTACCGGCCGAACAACGCGGTGCTCGTGATCGTGGGCGACCTGACGCCGGACGAAGCGATGGCCCTCGCGACGAAGGCGTTCGGCACCTGGGAGAAGGGAGACGTGCCGGCGTCGGTCGCCGCCATTCCGCCGCGCCCCGCGGCGCACCCGGCTACGGTGTACCTGATCGACAAGCCGGGCGCTGCCCAGAGCGAGATCCGGATCGGGCATCCCGGCGCCGCGCGCTCCACCAATCCCGACTATTACGCGCTGCAGGTGCTGAACACGATCCTCGGCGGACAGTTCTCGAGCCGGATCAACCTGAACCTGCGCGAAAGCAAGGGATACACCTACGGTGCGCGCAGCGGCTGGAGCTTCTCGCGTGGCGACGGGCCGTTCACCGCCAGCGCAGGCGTGTTCACCGCAAAGACGGACAGCTCCCTCATCGAGTTCATGCGCGAGCTGAAGGACATCCGGGCCGGACGTCCGGTAACGGAAGAAGAGGTCGCGTTCGCCAAGCGGACGATCATCCAGGGCTATCCCCGCTCGATCGAGACGAACGCCGGGGTCGTGAACCAGCTGGCCGATCTCGCCTTCTTCGGCCTTCCCGAGGCGGAGATGACCAATTTCCTCACCCGCGTGCAGGCGGTGAAGCCGGCCGATGTGACGCGCGTGGCACGGCGGTATCTCCAGCCCGAGCAGTTCACGATCGTGGTGGTAGGTGACCTGTCGCAGATCCGGACCGGCGTCGAGGCGCTCAACCTCGGCCCCGTCACGGTGCTCGACGCCGACGGAATGGCGCTGCAGTAAGCCGAGTCCGGAACCGGCGGACTCCAGTTGCGGACGGGGCGGCTTCGGCCGCCCCGTTCCGTATCAGGAGAATTGCCGGTGACGTATCATTGATACAGGTTTCGTTCACCCCTTCCTCGCCGCTGATGCCCCTCATATCGACTGAACGCATCTTCTCGGGCCGCATCGTGAGCCTGAATCTCGACACCGTCGAATTTCCCGACGGCTCGACCGGCAAGCTGGAGATGCTCAGGCATCCCGGCGCTTCGGCGGTCGTGCCCTTCCTCGATGACCCTACCGGGGACGACCCGCGCATCGTCCTCATCCGCCAGTTCCGGCACGCTGCCGAAGGCGACATGTGGGAAATCCCGGCTGGCCGCCTCGACGCCGGCGAGGAGCCGGAAGCCTGCGCCCGGCGAGAGCTCCGCGAGGAAACCGGCTATTCAGCCGCCGAATGCCGGCGACTGGTCACCATCCTCACCACCCCCGGCTTCACGGACGAGCGGATCCATCTTTTCGTCGCGACGGGGCTCCGCGCCGGCGAGCACGCGCGCGAGGCCGACGAGTTCCTGGAAGTCCACGAGATCCGCTGGTCGGAAGCCCTGCGCCTGGCCGAGCAAGGGGATATTGCCGATGCGAAGACCCTCTCGGCGATCCTCTATACGGAGCGGTTTCTCAGGGTTAAAAAAAGCGGTTCCTCGCGCTAACATTGGGGCATGCCGCCGCTCACCAAGAAGGAGTTCCTGGGGTCCCTCAAGAAGGGAGAGTTCGATCGCGCCTATTACCTCCATGGCACCGAGGACGTCCTCAAGGAGGAAGGGCTGCGCTACCTCATCGAGCGGGCGGTGGACCCGGCCACGCGGGATTTCAACTTCGACCAGCGCTCGGCAGGCCAGCTCGACCCTGAATCCGTCGAGGCGCTCTGCAACACGGTCCCGATGATGGCCGAACGGCGCGTAGTCGTGATCCGGGACGTGGAGCAGTGGAAGCGCAAGACGAAGGCGCGGAACGCCTTTCTCGCCTATCTCGAGCGGCCTTCGCCCGACACGATCGTCGTGCTGGTGCAGGGGAGCGCCGAAGAGGCGGAAGACAAGGAGCTCGCCAGGCGCGCCGTCACCGTACATTTCGGGCCGTCGACGGCAGCCGAAGCGGAGAAGTGGCTCGAGCGCCGCGCGGCCTCGGCCGGCATCCGCTTTGCGCCGGGCGCCGTCGCCCACCTCCTCAAGTGCACGGGCGGCGACCTCGGCGCCATCAGGCTCGAGCTCGAGAAACTCTCCGCCCTGTCGAGCGACGAGCCGATCACGGCCGACCAGATCGGCGACCTCGTCGGCATCCGCCATGGAGAAACGATCTTCGATTGGCGTGACGCCGTCATGGATGGTGACTCAGGTCGCGGCGTCCGGCTGCTGGAGCGCGTGCTCGACCAATCGGGCATGAGCGGGGTAAAGCTCGTCACGCTTCTCGGCACGACGCTCGTCGGCCTCGGCGTCGTGCGTGCGGCGCTCGACTCGAAGTCCCGCGGGCCGCTCGACAGGCTCGCCTTCGACGTTCTCCGTGCGGCGCGGCCGTTCGGCCTCCTTCCATGGAAGGAGGAAACCGCGCGATGGGCACGGTGGGCGCCGAAATGGCCGGTCGCGCGGCTCCGGGAAGCGGTGCGTGCGGCGCTCGACACCGACCGGTCACTCAAGAGCACCACGCTGTCGGACGAGCGCGCGCTCCTCGCGGATCTCGTCATGCGGCTGACGATTGGGGAGAAGGTGGAAGCATGAAATTCGGACGGAATGTCGTCACTCTGATCGGGTGCCTCACGGCTCTCGGTCCGTCCATCGCGCACGCGCAGGCCGACCCGCGGGTCATCGCCGCCGTGCGGCAGGCCCAGGAAGGATCGGGCGATTCCGCCCGGGCCTCGCTTGCCCGCCTTCTCCAGGCGACGCCGGCGTCGGACTCGCTCTACGCCGAGATCCTCTTCGCGACCGCGCTCGTCTCGCCGACCGCGCAGGACATGCAGCGCCACCTTCAGCGCGTCGTGGTCGAGCACGCGCTCTCGCGCTGGGCCGACGATGCGCTCCTCAAGCTGGCGCAGCTCGAGTACGCGAGCGGGAATCTCCCCGGCACCGTGCGGCAGCTCGAGCGGATCCGCACCGATTTCCCGCGCTCGGATGTCATGGGGCTCGCGGCTTTCTGGGCCGCGCGCACGCATTTCGATCTGCGCGACGATCGCTCGGCCTGCCGCTGGGTTGGTATCGGCCTCGCCGCGGCGCGGCCGGAGGCCGCGGATGTGCGCGCCCAGCTCGACACCTTTGCGCGACGCTGCCCGGGCGACCTGCTCGCGGAAGGCGCGATCGCCGCCCCAAAACGAGACGCGCCGCAGGTCG
>DASTUP010000030.1:0-3513 GCA_035759585.1 Gemmatimonadales bacterium
CATCTTCCAGAACACCGCGAGCGTCCGGCTCACGATGTCCGACTGGATCGACTACATGCACGTGGCGAAGTGGAATGACCGGTGGGTGGTGATCAACGTCCTCTGGGAGATGAAGCCGCGGCAGGGCGGCGCGAACACGCGGTCCGACTGAGAATCCGGGCAGCTAATTCATCGGAGACCTTTGCGTCCTCCTTGCCTTTGCGGCTGCAGTTACCGTCCCCCGAACACCGCAGCGTGCGGCATTGCCGCGCCGGACGCGCCGTGGGGCCACGATTCGCGAGCGAAGTCGACGCCGGGCCGCGTCGCGCCCGAATCGCGGAAGGTCGAGTCGATCGCGAGCACGCCGGTCACCGAGTCGAAGCGCGCGAGCATGACCCGGTGATCGGCGCCCTCGGAGGTGAGCACTACCCGGTCGGTGCCGGGGTCGCGTGAGATCCAGTGCGCCGCGAACCCGGAGTCCACCGGCATCGAGCTCACGATGCGCGGGCGGCGCGGGTCGGCGATGTCGAGCACGTGGAAAACGTTGCCGCTCCGTACCGGCATGATCCAGTGGTGCCCGAAGATGAGCGGCACGCCGCATCCCGAGACTGCGGGGGCAAGCACCATGGTCCGCTCGATCATCGGCGCGCTCCCGTCGAGTCCCGAGAGGAAGTAGAACCCGCAGTTCCAGGTGTTCATCATCGCGGTCCGTCCGCCCGGGAGGAACCGGATCTCGAACGGATATTGCCACGCCGTATCGCCCGCGACCTCGGGCACCGCGATCGTGCGCAGGAGCGAGAGGTCGGAAAGGCGCCAGAGCTGCACCACATGCGCCGTCACCTCGGTGTCCATCGGGCTGCTCGTGGTGACGATCCGGTCGGTCTCGACCGAGCCGTCGAGGGCGTAGACACGGAGGCGGGCGCCGGGGAAGGCGGAATCCGCGGCGCTCGCCACCTTCAGCAGGTTCCCCTCCGCATCGAAGAGCGCGAGCCCGCCGGGATCGCCTTCCTGCGACCCGTTCCCGAACTGCAGCGTCGCGACCACGCGTCCGTCCGGATGGCGCCAGAAACTGTGCGGCCGCCGATAGCCGGGGACACTGTCGATCGTGCGGGTGATCCGGGGACGCGTCGGGTCGGCCAGATCGATGAGCACCGTGCGCCCGGCGAGGAACGCGTTGCCGAAGAGCGCGCGCCCTTCCGCCGGCATCTCGAACTCGCTGTGGTGCGGCATCCCGCGCGAGGTGCCGACCGGCGTCGTCGAAACCACCCGGCCATAGGTCGCGCTCGCCGGGTCGGCGTCGATCACGCTGAGGAAATCGGCGTTCGGGGGTGCCTCGCTGTGATCGCCGGTCAGCACGAAGAGATACGGCGACGGCTTTGCGGTTACGGAGGGGACGTCGGCCGCTGGCGCGGCGCAGGCGGCGATGGCCACGAGCCAGAGAAGGCGGGTCATGAGGGCGATGGTTGAGGGTTGCAGAAGATACGCTACTTTACCTCATACCGCCTGACCCCATCCTCACAGCTCCGAGTGTCAATTGCCCAGCGCGACCCGCTCCTGTCCCGCCTGCGCGACCCCGTTGCCCGACGAGGCGCAGTTCTGCCTCCGCTGCGGCGTGCCGACTCCCACCGACCCCGGCGTGCCGCCCCGGACGGGCGTCACCGGCGCATTCGAGGTGTCCCAGGTGCGGAAGGCGCTGGCCGACCGGTACCGGATCGAGCGGATCCTGGGCGAGGGGGGCATGGCGACGGTTTACCTCGCCGAGGACCTCAAGCACCGCCGGAAAGTCGCGGTCAAAGTGATGCGGCCGGAACTCTCCGCGACGCTCGGCGCCGACCGCTTCCTCCGCGAGATCGAGATCGCGGCCCGGCTGAGCCATCCCAATATCCTTCCGGTCTACGACTCCGGCGAAGTCACCCAGCCGAGACCCGAGTCCCGCGCCCCCTCGACCCTGCTCTACTACGTAATGCCGCATGTGGAAGGCGGCACGCTGCGCGACCGGCTCCTCCGCGACACGCAGCTTCCCGTCAACGAAGCGCTCCGGCTCACGCGCGAAGTCGCCGAGGCGCTCGCCTACGGGCATGCGCGCGGAATCATCCACCGGGACATCAAGCCGGCCAACATCCTGCTCGCGGCCGGTCACGCGCTCGTCGCGGACTTCGGCATCGCGCGCGCGATCGGTGCGGAAGGGGAAGCGCTCACCGGCACGGGCCTCGCGGTCGGCACGCCCAACTACATGTCCCCCGAGCAGGCGAGCGGGGACCGCGAGGTGGATGGCCGGGCGGACCTCTACGCGACGGGCAGCGTGCTGTACGAGATGCTCGCGGGCGAACCGCCGTTCACGGGGCCGTCCGCGCGCGCGATCATCATGCGCAGCATGACCGAGCGGCCCCGCCCGATCACCGCGACGCGGGAAGAGATCGCACCGCAGATCGAGGCGGTGATCATGCGGACGCTGGCGAAGAACCCGGCCGACCGGTACCAGACGGCAGACGAGCTGATCGCGGCGCTCGACGGCGCGGTCGAGGCCGCCCGCATCCCGGCCCCGACACCGGTGGCCGGCTCGCTGCAGGCGGTCTCCGCGCCCCTGCAGCCCACGTCGCCCGGCCGCGCGTGGACGATCTTCGCGATCGGATCGGTCATCGCGATGGCCGTGATCGTCGCCGCTGTCGAGCGGCAGGGCCTTCCCTCGTGGGCGATGCTGCTGGCGGCGCTGCTGCTCGCCATAGGCGCCGGCGTGATGTGGATGACGACGCGCATGGAGGCGCGGCGTCGCGGGGGCAGTGCCACGCCGGGCATCGGCGACCTCTTCACCTGGCGCAACACCGCTGCCGGCGGCTTCATGGCGCTGGGGCTCTGGACCATCCTGGCGACGGGATTCATGCTCCGCGGCCCGGCGGATGCGGGTGACGACGGAATCATGCGACTCGCCGTGCTCCCGTTCGAGAATCGCGGCAGCGAGAGCGACAGCTACTTCGTGGACGGCGTAACGGACGAGGTGCGCGGGAAGCTCACGCGGCTGCCGAACGTGCAGGTGATCGCGCGCAGCAGCTCCGACCAGTATCGCGGCACGTCGAAGTCCCAGGCGGAGATCGCCGAGGAGCTCGGCGTGGACTACCTGCTCACCGGCACGGTGACCTGGGTGCGCGGGACCGGCGGCGCCGATCGGGTGCAGGTCGCCCCGGAACTGGTGAACGCGCGCACCGGGGTGGCGCGCTGGAAGCAGCGCTTCGACAACGAGCTGACCGATGTGTTGAAGGTCCAGGGATCGATCGCGAGCGAGGTGGCCGTCGCGCTCGGTGTCGCACTCCGCGGCGAGGACGAGGCGCAGCTCGCCGACAGCCCGACCGAGAACCTGGCGGCGTACGATCTCTACCTGAAGGGCCGGGCGATCACCAGCCGGGACCCGGTGACTCAGCGCCAGGCAGCGGCGTTCTACGAACAGGCGGTTGCGCTCGACGACCGGTTCGTGGAGGGCTGGGCGGCGCTCGCGGAGGCGACGGCAATCGTCTACGCCAACGGGTCGCGCGATCGGAG
>DASTUP010000031.1:0-7178 GCA_035759585.1 Gemmatimonadales bacterium
GCGATGGCGCCGAGGAACGGCGGCGTCACGAACGAGGCGGTGACGAGGGCGCGGATGGTGCGCCCCATCGGTACGTCGGTGCGCGCCACCACCCAGCCCATCGGGGCCGCGACCGCGCAGCAGATCGCCGCCGACGAGAACGCGACGATGAGCGTCGTGAGCAGCGGATCGAGGAAATCCGGATCGGAGAAGAGGCGGCGGAAGTTCTCGAGCGTGACGGGCGCGTCGAAGGGCTCGATCACCGCGCCCGCGGAGCGGAGATCGGCCAGGGCGCGGTCCCATGTCGCCACGGCCGACTCGGTCATCTGCGCGCGCGGCACGTGCGCCTCGACGAGACCGACGCGCACGCCCTCGAGCGCGTCGTCGCGGAGCGCGGCGAGCCGCGCGCCGTCCCACGTGCCGGTGAGCGCGAGCGGATCCGACGGATCGGCGCCGGCGATGACCGCGAGCATCAGCGCCGCGTCGGCGACCGTGCGCGCGAGCGGCCCGTGCGTATCGAGATACGGCCAGGTGGGAATGACGCCGGTGCGTGGCACGAGCCCGAACGTCGGCTTCATGCCGACGACGCCGGTGCACACGGCCGGGATCCGGTTGGAGCCGCCGTCGTCGGTGCCGAGCGCTGCGAACGCCATCCCGCACGCGACGGCCACGGCCGAGCCGGCGCTCGAGCCGCCGGGCGTGCGCGAGCCGGTCGGGTCGTAGGGATTGAGCACCTGCCCCGTGTGACTGCTGGTTCCCTCTCCTTCATAGGCAAAGTCATCTGCCGCGGTCTTGCCGAGGACGATCGCGCCGCCGGCGCGGAGGCGCGCGACCTCGATGGAGTCGCGGGATACGGGACTCGGGAAGAGACGCGCCCACTCGGCGCTCGACGCAGTCGTGGCGAGGCCGGCCATGTCGTAGATCGATTTCGCGAACACGGGCACGCCCTCGAGCGGGCGGCGCAGCGTCCCCGCCCGGCCGCGCGCGTCCGCCGCGCGCGCTTCGTCGAGCGCGGTCTCGGCCAGCGCGTCGATCGCGTGCAGCGCCATTCCCTGCCGGCGGCACCGCTCGAGCGCGGCAGCGGTCACTTCCGCCGCCGACCACCGGCCGCGGCGAAGGCCGGCGAGATAGTCGGAGATGGTCCCGTCGAGCGGATCGTCGTCGGAGCCGCCGCTGGAGCGGGACACGGCGCAGCCCGGAAATGTCGTCATGGCGGTCAGGGCTGCGAGCCGGGCGATGGCGTCGCGGCGCGAGAGGGGCATGGGCGCAGAGGTCGAAGGGCCGGGGGCGCGGGCTTCAGGCGCGAATGATCAGTGGGAAGAATACAGGCAACATACTGCGGATCACTCCCCGGTGCAGGGGAATGCTCGCGCCTCGGCGATTGCGGCGCGCCTGCTGCCGCCGGCCAGCGTGACCAGCGCCTCATAGGAAGCACATGCCGCCCGGGCATCGCGGGCCGCGCGCGCGGCGCCGAGCAGGCTGTTGAAGCGGTGCGGATACAGCTCGAGCGAGCGCCGATAGGCCACGAGCGCGTCGGCCGGGCGCTCCTGCGCGAGGAGCAGGTCCCCGAGGAGCTCGTGCGCGGGGAGCGTCGGCGCCGGGGTGACGGCGTGCTTCGGCGTCGCGAGCTCGAGCTCGGCCGCCGCAGCCATGACCGCCACCGCCGAGTCGGGCTTCCCTTCGCCCTGAAGAATCCACGCATCGAGCTCGAGCCGGAGCAGCCGGATGTTGCGCACGAAGAGCGCTTCGCCGGCCTCGGTCGCGGCGCGCTCGAGAGCGCCGAGGCGCGCCGCCGCCTCGCGCGCCGGCGGAAGCGACGCCTCGCGCGCCGCGCCAAGGCCGCGCGCAAACCAGGTGACCGCCTCCGGCCAGGGGAAGCGGTCCCACGCGAGCGTCCCCGGCTCGCGGACCGGTAGCGCGGCCGCCTCGCGCCACGCCTTTCGTTCGAGCGCATGCCGCGCAGCGGTGGATGCGAGATGGAATGCGGTCTTGAAGGTGGGCTCGAGCCGCGGGGTGGAGCGGAGCCGGTGCAGCTCCGCCGCGGCGGCGCTGTCGGCGCCCTGCTGAAGCAGCGCGTAGACGAGATACTCGATCGCATGGGGGAATTCGTCCCACACGAGCTCTCCCTGCTCACCCGCCGGGTGCGCGAGGGCGGCGTCCGCGGCGCGCCGATTGCCGGCCACTGCGGCGCTCCAGTCGCCCTGCCGCACGTAGATGTGCGTCGGCATGTGCAGCGCGTGCGGGTTCTCCGGCGCCTCCGCGGCGTAGCGCCGCACCACCGCCGGCGAATCTCCCTCTCGGCCCGGCGCATCGTTAGCGTGCACGAGATAGTGCTGCGCGCCCGGGTGATGCGGATCGCGATCGAGGATGCCGAGCAGCAGCGCGGCGGCGCGCCCGGCATGACTGGAGGACGACGTGTCGGCGGGTGCCACTGCGAGCAGGGCGAGGGCGCGGAAGGCCGCGATCTCGTCGTCGTCGGGATGCGCGGCGTGAGCCTCTCCCATCGCCCGCTCCCAGCGCCGGATGCGCTCCCAGTAGTCCGCCGCCGGCTCCCGGTAGAAAGCGTCGGCGGCGGCGATGAGGCTGAGCTCGCGCGGCGCCGGATGCTGCGCGATGGCCGCCTCGACTGCTTCCCGGCCCCGCCGGAGCTCGGCCGGCCCCGGCCGGGTGGGCCAGAGGGGCTGGAACAGCGTCATCGCCACGCCCCAGTGCGCCATGGCGCAGCGAGCATCGGCCTGCACGGCGCGTGTGAATGCCTCGCGCGCCTCCGGGTAGGTCATGTGATGCAGGAGAACGAGGCCGCGATCGAACTCGGCGCGTGCCGCAGGCGTGCAGGAGACGGGCGACGGTCGCGCCACGCGCGGGGAGTCCTGCGCGAGCGCGACCGCCGGAATCGCGACCGAGGCGGTGACGATGGCGAAGAGAAGGGATCGCATGGTGTCGAAACTACTGCGGGTTGCCGGGACCGCCAGCGCGCCTCCGAGTCATTCCCGCCTCCCTCCCACCGTCAGAACGGACAGTTGCCCGGCAGTGGCGCGTCGATGCGGAGCGGCGTGGCGGGCGGGGCGAAGTAGGTGACGATGTTCTCCGCCGGCTCGCCGGTCTCGTTCCGCGCGAGGTGCGCGTGGTCGCCGGTGTCGAGGAATCCCTGGCCTGCGGTGCGAATGATCGGGGTGCAGGTCGGGTCGTCCGACTCGTAGAAGGCGATGCTGCCGGATACGACCTGGATGAAGACCGGCCCCGGGTGGCGGTGCCAGCCGCTCTGCGCACCGGGCTGGAAGACGATCCGCTGGACCGCGAGATCGAGGCCGCGCAGCGCCTTGATCTCGACGTGCCAGTCGCCTTCCATCCGCTTGACCTTGAACGGCTGGTCGTCGGCGGGGCTGAAGGTGGTGCGGCCGAGCAGGGTCGAGGCGGAGCCCGATCCTACGGTGAAGTGCGGCCCCTCATGAGCTGGCTCGGCGGCAGCCGGCTCGAACGGCTTCTCGGCGTCGCTGCATCCCACGAGCGCAGCGAGCAGGCTGGCGGTTGTCCAACGGTGGCGAGACATGGATTCCTCCCGGAAGAAGTGTGCAGGAGCGTGCCGCGATCTGTCCGCGCTTCCGGCCGCGCCATATATTGGCGACGAGCGGATGCCCCTCATCCCGGTGTACGGAACGCAGCATCGAAACACGACATCGGCGTCGCCCGGCGGATCCATCGCCGTCGAACGGAGGCCCACATGGATGCCGAGCCCCTCGACCGGGTCGTCGCCCTGACCTACCAGGACCTGCGCGCCATCGCGCATCGGCGGCTCACGGCGCACGCGCGGGGCGGAACGCTGTCCACCACGGCGCTGGTGCACGAGGCCTATCTCAAGCTCTTCCACGGAACGCGGGTCGAGTGGCAGGATGCGGCCCACTTCCTCGCGCTCGCGTCGGTGGCGATGCGGCACGTGCTGATCGATCGCGCGCGCGAGCGGAGTGCGCTCAAGCGCGGCGGAGATCGGCGCCGGATCTCGCTCGACGACGACGTCATGGCCATCGAGGACCGGCCCGACGCCCTGCTCCAGCTCGACGAGGCGCTGGAGCGTCTCGCGGCGCTCGAGCCCCGGCTCGCGAAGGTCGTCGAATGCCGCTTCTTCGGCGGCCTCACGGAGGAGGAAACCGCCACCGCGCTCGGGATCACGGAGCGCACGGTGCAGCGCGACTGGGTCAAGGCCCGCGTGCTGCTCCGGCGTCTGCTCGAGTCCTGACCGGCACGACCCCCACACATCCCATGCCCCTTCCCTCCTCAGGCGACGCCTGGTCCGATCTCGCGGCGCTCATCGACCTGCTCCTCGACGCGCCGCCCGGGCGGAGAGCGGAGCTCGTCGCGGAGCTCAGCGCCGGTGATCCCGCGCGACGCGCGGAGCTCGAAGCCCTGCTCCGCGAATGCGAGGAAGAGCCGGCGCTGCTGACGCGCTCCGCGCCGGAAGCGTTCGGCGCACTTTTCGACGATGAGCAGGCGGAGTTCCCCGCGGCGCTGGCGACCCGCTATCGCGTGACGCGCGAGCTCGGGCGCGGCGGCATGGCGACCGTGTACCTCGCGCGAGACCTCCGGCACGATCGCGATGTCGCGGTCAAGGTGGTGCAGCCCGCGCTCGCCTCGGCGCTCGGCGCCGACCGTTTCCTGCGCGAGATCGGGATCGTGGCGCGGCTCCATCATCCCCACATCGTGCCGCTCTTCGATTCCGGCGAATCGGGCGGAACGCTGTATTACGTGATGCCGTACGAGACGGGCTTGTCCGCGCGTGAGCGGTTGGCGCGCGACGGCCGGCTTTCTCCGGACGAGGCGGTCGTCATCCTGCGCGACGTCTGCGACGCACTCGCCTACGCGCACGAGAACGGCGTCGTGCACCGCGACATCAAGCCGGACAACGTGCTCCTCTATGGAAAGCACGCGATGGTCGCCGATTTCGGCGTCGCGAGAGCCGCGGGCGCCGGTGCGGCGGCCGGAGCCGGTCCCGATGCAGGCGGCGGCCCCGCCCTCACATCCGGGCTCATGCTCGGGACACCGGCGTACATGGCGCCCGAGCAGATCGCCGGCGATCCCGGCACCGATCACCGCGCGGATATCTATGCAGTCGGCGCCCTCGGTTACGAGCTGCTCACGGGAAGCCCGCCGTTCACGGGCGCCGACGCGCGGACCATCCTGTCGGCGCACCGCACCGAGATGCCGACGCCAGTCTCGGAGCGCCGGCCGGAGCTTCCCGCGGCGCTCGCCGCGTTCGTGATGAAGTGCCTGGAGAAGAGCCCGGAGCGGCGGTGGCAGAGCGCGGACGAGATGGTGCGGGAGCTGGATTCTCTCGCGGTCGCGCGGAGCGGAGCGGCCGCGCCCCGCGCCCGGGGCTCGCGCTGGTTCGGGCCCGCGATCGCTGCGGCCGCCCTCGTCGTGCTCGCCGCCGTCGCTACGGCGATCTCCCGGCGGGCCGAAGTGGCGGGGTCCTCCTGGCCGGACCGCTGGTCACGCGCCAGGATCGAGCGGCTCACCGATTTCGCCGGCTCCGAAGTGGACGCCGCGATCTCCGCCGATGGGCGCTCGGTCGCCTTCCTCGCCGATCGCGACAGCGCGTTCGACGCGTTCACCGGGCGTGTGGGGAGCGGGCAGTGGACGAACCTCACCGGCGGGCGGCTGCCGCAGCTCTTCAACGAGGATGTGCGCAACGTGGGATTCGCCGCCGATCCCGGGAAGCTGTGGCTGCGCATCGCGGACATCACGTCGCCGGCGACGGTGTCGCTCGTGCCGGCGAGCGGCGGCCCGCTCACGCCATTCCTGCCGACGGCGGTCATGGTCGCGTGGTCGCCGGACGGATCGCAGGTGGCCTACCACGAGACGACGCCGGGCGATCCCATCTACATCGCGCAGCGCGACGGGTCGAATCCGAGGCGACTCTTCCCCGGCGTCCCGGGCATCCATTCGCATCACCTGAGCTGGTCGCCCGATGGACGATACATCTACTTCTCGCACGGCGTTCCGCCGGACGAGATGGACGTCTGGCGCATCCCGGTAAGCGGAGGCGCGCCCGAGCGCATCACGCACCACGACTCGCGTGTCGCATATCCGGTGCTGATCGACGATCGCTCTCTCCTTTATACGGCGACGGCGGCGGACGGCACGGGGCCGTGGCTGTACGCAATGGATCTCGAGGACCCGGTGGCGGTGCGGCTGAGTACCGGGGTGGAGCATTATCTCTCGATCGCGGCGGACGGGGCGAATGAGGCGGACGGGGCGGACAGTGGAGTGCGGCGGCTCGTGGCTACGGTTTCGAATCCCGGTGTGGAGTTATGGAGCGTGGCGATCGGGAGTGGAGTCGTCGGGGAGGATGGCGCCGAGCGTCTCGAACTGCCGACTGCGCGTGCAGCGGCGCCGCGGTTCGGGCCCGAGGCGTCGCTCGTATATCTCGCGTCACGCGGGGGAGCGGATGGCGTTTGGCGGGTGTCGGACGGAATGGTCGAGGCGGCGGAGGTGTGGAAGCCTGAAGACGGGGCCGTTGCAGGAGCGGTCGCAATATCGCCGGATGGGGGAACGATGTGCCTTCCGTTGCGGCGGGCGGGCCGAACGACGCTGCGCTGCATGGCGCGCGATGGCTCGGGTGGACGGAACATCGCCGAGTCGCTCGACGTGCGCGGGGCGGCGTCGTGGTCGTCCGATGGGAAATGGATCGCGGTCGCGGCGCGGATCGGCGCGGGCGTCCGGGTGTTCAAGGTTCCGATGGATGGCGGCGCGCCGGTGCAGCTGGTGGAGTCGGTGTCGTCGAATCCGGTCTGGTCGCCCGACGGCCGCTTCATTCTCTATTCGGGAGCGCCGAGGGCGCGCAGTGCACCGCTGCAGGCGGTGACACCGGACGGCGCGCCCTTTCCGCTGCCGACGCTCGCGGTCGATCGGGTCGGGGACAGCTACCGGTTTCTTCCAGCTGGCAGCGAAGCGGTGGTCAAGCTCGGCGGCTTCCGGCGCCAGGATTTCTGGCTGGTCGACCTGGCGACCGGCGAGCGGCGGCAACTGACGCGCCTGCGCCCGGGCGAGTCGGTGCGGCGGTTCGACGTCTCGCCGGACGGAACGCGGCTGGTGTTCGAGCGGGTGAGCGAGAATTCGGATGTGGTGCTGATCGAGGTGCCGGGGAGGTAGAGGGGCGAGTCCGCTTCAGCGGACACCAGCCGAGCCGCGGCTTCAGCCGCGAG
>DASTUP010000032.1:0-10750 GCA_035759585.1 Gemmatimonadales bacterium
GGTGACGGTGGACAGCGCGACGCTTGCCAACAAGGCGCTCGAGATCATCGAGGCCCACCATCTCTTCGGGCTCGGATACGACGCGCTCGACGCCGTCGTGCATCCGCAGAGCATCGTGCACGCGTTCGTCGAGTTCTGCGACGGGAGCGTCATCGCCCAGCTCGGGTTCCCGTCGATGGAGCTGCCGATCCTCTACGCGCTCACACATCCGGCGCGGCTCGCCGATTCCGGCGTGCGCCGCTTCGATCCGGTGGCGGCGAGCCCGCTCACCTTCGAGCCGGTGCGGCGCGACGTCTTCCGCGCCTTCCACGCCGGGGTCGCCGCGGGCCGGGCCGGGGGCACCGCACCCGCGGCGTTCAACGCAGCCAATGAGGAAGCGGTCGCGGCCTTCCTCGACGGCCGGATCACGTTCGGCCGCATCACCGACATCATCGAGAGCGTGCTCTCGAGCCATACCGGCCCCGATCCCGTGGATGTGGACTCGGTGCGCGAAGCCGACCGGCGCGCGCGCGAGCACGCCCGGCGGCTCGTTTCGACATCATGAGGGTCTCGTGCTGATCACCATTCTTTCGCTCCTCGTCGTCCTCGGCGTCCTGATCTTCATTCACGAAGCCGGGCACTTCATCGCGGCCAAGTGGGCGGGCATCTACGTGCACCGCTTCTCGCTCGGTCTCGGCTCGCCGGTCAAGGCGCTCACCTTCCGGCGCGGCGAGACCGAGTACTCGGTTTCCTGGCTCCCGCTCGGCGGGTACGTGAAGATGGCGAGCCGCGAGGAGGAAGCGACGAGCGCGGCGCTGGAAGGGGGCCACGAGCAGGCCGACGTGCCGCCGGACCGCGTGTTCGAGGCGAAGCCGGTGTGGAAGCGCATGATCGTGATCCTCGCCGGCGTCACGATGAATTTCCTCTTCGCCTATCTCGTCTACTCGGGGCTCGCGCTCAGCGGCGGCGAGCGGATCGAAGTGGAAACGCGGCTCGGACGCGTGGTGCCGGAGCTCATCCCCGCGGGCGGCGAAGCGCTCTCCACGATTGCGCCGGGAGAGCGGATCGTTTCGGTGAATGGCCAGCCCGTCGAGTCGTGGAACGGCATCGTCGAGGCGATGCAGAACACCGGCGAAGCGGGAATCGTGCTCGGCCTCGAAGACGGCCGCGAGGTGGCGCTCGACGTCCATGTGGACGCGATGCGCGAGCGCCTGCTCGTCTCCCAGGCTATCCAGCCGTGGCGCCTGCCGGTGGTGGACAGCGTGGTGCCCGGAAGCCCGGCGGAGCGCGCGGGTCTGCAGGCCGGCGACACGCTTCTCGCGGTGGACGGCCGGCCGATGACCCAGTGGTACGACCTTCTCGAAGTCATGCGGGACAAGCGGCTCGAGCCCGTGCAGCTGAGCGTGGGGCGCGCGGGCGGCCGTATCGAGATGGAGGCCGTGACCGATACCATGAGCTTCCCCGATACCGCCGGCGTCATGCGAACCGTCGGAATTCTCGGGGTCACGAACCGGCTCAATGTGCGGGTGGAGCCGTATTCATTCGGCGCCGCCCTCGGCGCCGGATGGCGGCAGACCGTGGATGCCTCGAAGCAGATCGGCCGCACCGTGCGCGGCCTCCTGAGCGGGCGGGTGGCCGGGCGCGAGCTCGGCGGGCCGATCCTGATCGGGCAGCTGGCCGGGCAGACCGCCCGCATGGGCCTCGAGCCGTTCCTCGCCTTCATGGCGCTGATCTCGGTCAACCTGGCCATCCTCAACCTCCTGCCGATCCCGGTCCTCGACGGCGGGCAGTTCCTGTTCCTGCTCGCGGAGGGGGTGCTTCGCCGGCCGCTTTCGCTCAAGCTCCGGGAGCGGCTCACGGCGGTGGGGTTGATCCTGATCGTGATGCTCATGGTCTTTGCCTTCTCCAACGACATCCGGCGGGTCATCGAGGCGTGGGGCCGGGGGTAGGGGAGGGCTTGCCCGTGGGCTCCGGGACCGGTTATCTTGCTGAGCTAGGTGATTTTACGCACTTCGAAGATCGTCCGGGAATGGGCGGTCGGGCGGAAGCGATCACATCAGAACGGCCGGAAGCGGCCGGTACGAGGACCAGCGAAGCATGAGTTTCGAAAAGCAGCCGGTGGTGGAAAAGCACCGGGCGCACGAGTCGGACACCGGATCGACGAAGCTTCAGGTGGCGCTGCTCACCGAGCGGATCAATTCGCTCACTGAGCACTTCCGGCTTCATCCCAAGGATCATCACAGCCGCCGCGGGCTGCTGAAGATGGTCGGAACCCGGCGCCGGTTGCTGACGTACCTCCGGCGCAGCGACATCGCGACGTACCGCGCGCTCATCGAAGAGCTGGGGCTCCGTCACTAATTCCCGCGCCATGGCCAGGGCGTCTCGGTTCGTACCGGGACGCCCTCTGCGCATTCCGGGACTTGCAGTCGCAGGACGAACGGCAGTGAAGACGAACGAGGCGTCGTGCCGATGATGCAGCAAAGAAACCAGATACCGAAAAGGTCGTAAACCGTGCAGAGGATCGAAACAGAGTTCGCCGGCCGCCCGCTCCTGCTCGAGACGGGCCGAATGGCGAAGCAGGCTTCCGGGGCGGTCGTCCTGCGATATGGCGAGACCATGGTGCTTGCCGCCGTGACCGTATCCCCGAACATCTCCACCCTCCCGTTCTTCCCCCTCACCGTCGAGTACCGCGAGAAGACCTACGCCGCGGGGAAGATCCCGGGCGGGTTCCTCAAGCGCGAGGGCAGGCCGTCCGACAAGGAAATCCTCGCCGCGCGGCTCGTGGACCGCTCGATCCGGCCGCTCTTTCCCGAGGGGTTCAAGAACGAGGTGCAGGTCTTCGTCACCGTCCTCTCCGCAGACCAGGAGAACGACGCCGACGTGCTTGCCGTGCTCTCGGCTTCCGCGGCGCTCTCCGTCTCGGAGGTGCCGTGGAACGGGCCGATCGCCGCGGTGCGCGTGGGGCGCGTGGACGGCAACTGGATCCTGAATCCGACGTTCCAGCAGCTCGAGTTCTCGACGATCGACCTCGTCGTGAGCGGCTCCGCCGATTCGATCGTGATGGTCGAGGGCGGCGCGCTCGAGGTGGATGAGGCCGAGATGCTCGAGGCCCTCAAGGTCGCACAGAAGGGCATCCAGGACCTGGTGAAGCTCGAGAAGCAGCTGATCGGCAAGGTGGACGTCGAGAAGCTCGCGTGGAAGAAGGCGCCCCAGGACGAGGTGCTCATCTCGCGCGTCCGGGAGCTCGCCCAGGACGCGATCGCCAAGGCGATCAATCACCGGGACAAGGCCGGTCGGGCCGCCGGCATCGCCGCCGTCCGCGCCAGGGTCCTGGAAGACCTCGCGGAGGATTTCGTCGAGCGCGGCCGTGAGATCGGCGCGGAGCTCGAGGAGATCGAGTATCACGCAATGCGGAAGCAGGTGCTCGAGAAGGGCGAGCGCGTCGACGGCCGCGACCTCGACACCATCCGCCCGATCACGATCGAGACCGGCGTGCTCCCGCGCGTCCACGGCTCCGCGCTCTTCACGCGCGGCGAGACCCAGGCCCTCGTGAGCATCACGCTCGGCACCTCGGACGACGAGCAGCGGCTCGACAGCATCGACGTGGCCGGCGAGACCACGAAGTCGTTCATGCTGCACTACAACTTCCCGCCGTACTCGACCGGCGAGGTGAAGATGATCCGCGGCACCAGCCGCCGCGAGATCGGGCATGGCGCGCTGGCCGAGCGGGCGCTGCATCCGCTGCTGCCGCATTACGACACGTTCCCCTACACGCTGCGCGTCGTTTCCGAGATCCTCGAGTCGAACGGCTCGTCGTCGATGGCCACGGTCTGCGGCGGCTCGCTCGCGCTGATGGATGCGGGCGTTCCCATGCAGGCGGCTTGCGCCGGCGTGGCGATGGGGCTCATCAAGGAAGGGAAGAAGGTCGCGATCCTCACCGACATCCTGGGCTCCGAGGATCACCTCGGCGACATGGACTTCAAGGTGGCGGGAACCGACAAGGGCATCACCTCGATCCAGATGGACATCAAGATCGAGGGCCTCGACCTCAAGATCATGTCCGAGGCGCTGGAGAAGGCGCGCAAGGGCCGCCTGCACATCCTGGGCGAGATGAAGAAGGCGCTGCCCGAGCCGCGCACCGATCTGTCCAAGTACGCGCCGCGGATCATCACGATCCAGATCAAGCCGGACAAGATCGGCGACGTGATCGGGCCGAAGGGCAAGACGGTGCGCGGGATCCAGGACGCGACCGGGGCCAAGATCAGCATCGAGGACAGCGGGCTCATCACGATCGCGGCGGTCGGCGGAGAGGCAGGGGAGAAGGCGCGCGCCATGATCGCCGCCATCACCACCGAGCCCGAGGTCGGCAAGATCTACGAGGGGCCGGTCAAGAGCACCACGGCCTTCGGCGCGTTCGTCGAGATCCTTCCCGGCGTGGAGGGCCTCCTCCACATCAGCGAGCTGCAGCACGGCCGCACCGAGAAGACCGAGGACGTCGTCAAGAAGGGGGACGTCGTCCAGGTCAAGCTCCTCGAAGTCGACGAGCGTGGCCGCATGAAGCTTTCCCGGAAGGCGCTGCTCCCCAAGGAGTAGGGTGCAGACCGACCGACTCGACGAGGGGCTGCTGCGGACGGCGGCCCCGAACGGGCTCGTCGTGCTCTCCGAGCGACTTCCCGGCCTCCGGTCCGCCGCGACCGGGATCTGGGTCCGCTCGGCGAGCGCGCACGAAGCGCGCGAGAAGATGGGCCTCTCCCATCTGCTCGAGCACATGGTATTCAAGGGCACGGAGCGCCGCTCCGCGCACCAGATCGCGCTGGAGCTCGAGGTGCGCGGCGGGAGCCTCGACGCGTACACCGGCCGCGATCAGACGAGCTATCAGGCGCACGTCCTCGACGCCGACCTGCCGCTCGCCGTGGACATCCTCACCGATCTCGTCCGCCGCCCCCTCCTCCGGTCCGAAGACCTCGAAGCCGAGCGCAAGGTGGTGGTCGAGGAGATCAGCGGTGTCGAGGACACGCCGGATGATCTCGTCTTCGACCTGCACGCCGAGTCGCTCTGGCCCGACCATCCCTACGGCTACTCCATCCTCGGCTCGCGCGACTCGGTGACCGCGCTCGGCACGCGCGACCTGCGCGCGCTGCACGCCGACGCGTACTACCCGGGGAACTGCGTGATCGCTGCGGCGGGGAACGTCGATCATCAGGCGTTCCTCGATGCGCTCGGCCGCGAGGGGTGGTTCGACGACGCCGCGGCCCGGCCTCCCCGCGCGGGCGTCGCCGCTGCGCCCGCCCGGCGCGGCGGAGAGCGGTTCGAGCCGCGCGACACGGCGCAGGCACACCTCGTGTTCGGCACCGACACCTTTCCGGTGCACGATCCGCGGCGCTTTGCGCTCGCCATCCTCACGAACGTCTTTGGCGGCGGCATGTCGAGCCGGCTCTTCCAGCGCGTGCGCGAGGAGCTCGGCCTCGCCTACGCTATCTTTGCCTACAAGCATTTCTACCAGAGCACCGGCCAGCTCGGCGTCTACGTGGGCACGCAGCCCGCGACGGCGGCAAAGGCGCGCGACGCCATCCTCGAGGAGTATCGCCGGCTCGCGACGGAGGGCCTGACGGCGAGCGAGCTGTCGGATGGGAAGCGACAGCTCAAGGGGCAGATCATGCTCGCGCTGGAGAACCCGCTGAGTCGGATGGGGCGACTCGCAGGCTCCGAGCTGCAGGAAGACGGGTATCACACCCTGGATGAAATGCTGGCGCGGATCGACGCGGTGACGGCCGGGCAGGCGGCGGCGGTGGCGGCGGAGTTCTTCGCGCCGGAGCGGCAGACCGTCGTGCGGCTCGGGCCGTCGTAGGACGCGGACGAATCGACGCGAAACCGGAAGAAACCCACTACTACCAAGAGAAGACGATGCTCATCGGCGTGCCGAAGGAAATCAAGACCAACGAGAACCGGATCGCGCTCGTGCCCGCGGGAGCGGAAGCGCTCGTCGGCGCCGGTCATACCGTCTACGTCGAGCAGGGCGCCGGGCTCGGGAGCGGCTTTGCCGACGAGGCGTTCGTCGCGGCGGGCGCCACGATCCTGCCGACGGCGGACGATGTCTGGCAGAAGGCCGACATGATCATGAAGGTCAAGGAGCCGATCGCCGTCGAGTGGCCGCGCATGCGGAAGGGGCAGTTGATCTACACCTACTTCCACTTCGCCGCGGCGGAGGATCTGACGCGCGCCGTCATCGATTCGGGCGCGGTCGCGCTCGCGTACGAGACCGTCGAGCTGCCGACCGGTGAGCTCCCGCTTCTCACGCCGATGTCCGAGGTGGCGGGCCGCATGGCGGTGCAGGAAGGCGCCAAGTACCTCGAGAAGGTCTTCGGCGGCAGCGGCGTGCTGCTCGGCGGCGTCCCGGGCGTGGCGCCGGGCGAAGTCGTGATCATCGGCGGCGGAGTCGTCGGCATCAATGCCGCGAAGATGGCGGCCGGACTCGGCGCGCACGTGACGATCATGGATATTTCGCTGGACCGGCTCCGCTACCTCAGCGACGTGCTGCCGGCCAACGTGGACACGGTGTACTCCAACCGCTTCAACATCCTCGATGCGATCCGCCGGGCCGATCTCGTCGTCGGCGCGGTGCTGCTTCCGGGCGCCAAGGCGCCTCACCTCGTCAAGCGCGACGACCTGCGCACGATGAAGCCGGGCTCGGTCATCGTGGACGTGGCGGTGGACCAGGGCGGCTGCGTCGAGACCATCAAGCCGACGACGCACGAGAAGCCGACCTATTTCGTGGACGGCATCCTGCACTACGCCGTCGCGAACATGCCGGGGGGCGTGCCCCGCACCTCCACGCTCGCGCTCACCAACGCCACGCTGCCGTACGCGCTGCGCCTGGCGCGGGACGGGTGGAAGAAGGCGTGCGCGAACGATCGGGCCCTCAGCCTCGGGCTCAACGTGGTGGACGGCAAGGTCGTCTACCCCGGCGTGGCCGAAGCGTTCGGCATGCCGCTCGTTGCGGTCGACAAGGTTCTCTGATGCAGGTCGAGGTCCTCCTCGCGCGGCTGGCGCACGGGGAGGACCTGCCGGTCCCGTCGGCGGCGACGCCGGGATCCGCCGGGCTCGACCTCGCGAGCGCGGAGGAGGGCGTGCTGGCGCCCATGGAGCGCCGGCTCTTTGCGACCGGCTTCGCGATTGCGCTTCCCGAGGGGTATGAGTGCCAGCTGCGGCCCCGGTCGGGCCTGGCGCTGCGCCATGGGATCACCCTTCCCAACAGCCCGGCCACGATCGACAGCGACTATCGGGGTGAGCTCAAGGTGGCGCTCGTCAACCTGGGGTCGGAGCCGTTCCAGGTGACCCGGGGGATGCGGATCGCGCAGATGGTGGTCGCACCGGTGGCGAGTGTACAGTTCCTGACGGTCCGCGAGCTTCCCGTCACCGATCGGGGTGCCGGCGGGTTCGGAAGTACCGGCAGGTGACCTGCCGTAACTTGCGGTCTTGTTCCATCTTACGGCCCCCGTTAGCTTAGGGCGGCCCCTCTCCTCCGCGCCCTTCAGACCCTGCGGCTCCTGATGAAATTCCGGTCTCTGAACTTCACCTCGCTGCTGCCCGCGAACGAGATTGCGGTCGATCTCGGCACCGCGAACACGCTCGTGTACGTGAAGGGAGAGGGGATCGTGCTCAACGAGCCCTCCGTGGTCGCGATCGAGAAGGCCACTGGCCGGATCAAGGGCATCGGGCTGGAAGCGAAGCGGATGCTCGGGCGCACGCCGGAGGGAATCATCGCGGTGCGGCCGCTCAAGGACGGCGTCATCGCGGATTTCGACGTCACCGAGAAGATGCTGCGCTACTTCCTCAAGACGATCATCGACAAGCACGTGTTCCGTGTGAAGCCGAAGGTCATCGTGTGCGTGCCGTCGGGCATCACCGAAGTCGAGCGCCGCGCGGTGCGCGATTCCGCCGAGACCGCCGGTGCCAAGCAGGTGCTGATGGTCGCGGAGCCGATGGCGGCCGCGATCGGCGTCGGGCTTCCGGTCGAAACGCCGACCGGCAACATGGTCATCGACATCGGCGGCGGCACGACGGAAATCGCGGTGATCGCGCTCTCGGGCATCGTGTCCGACACGTCGATCCGCACGGGCGGCGACGAGCTCGACCAGGCCATCGTGCAGTTCATGCGCAAGAACTACAACCTGCTCGTCGGTGAGCCGACGGCCGAGCAGATCAAGATCAAGATCGGGTCCGCCGCGCCGACCGGGGACGAGCGCGAGATGGAGGTGAAGGGCCGCGACCTCGTCTCCGGCATTCCGAAGACGGTGCGCGTGCACTCGTCGGAGATCCGCGAGGCGGTGCAGGAGCCGATCCAGCAGATCGTGGACGCGGTGCGGCGCGCGCTCGAGATCACGCCGCCCGAGCTCGCGAGCGATATCGTGGACCGCGGCATCGTGATGACCGGCGGCGGCGCGCTCATCCGCGGGCTGGACATCCTCCTCGCGCAGGAAACCGGCCTCCCGATCCACGTCGATGAAGATCCGCTCACCTGCGTGGTGCGCGGGACCGGCCGCATCCTCGACGATTACGAGAAGTACAAGAGCGTCCTCTCCATCTGACCATGCTGAGCGCGTCGGATCGGACGTATTCCCGGCGCGACACCGCGACGCTCCTCGTCTGCGTCGCTCTTTCCCTCGTCGTTCTCCTCATGCCCCCGGCGCTTGGCCAGTCCCTCGCGTCGTCCCTGCGCGAAACGGTGCTCACGCCCGCCATCTGGCTCCAGGCGCGCGCGCAGGAGGGCCGCACCAGCCGCTCGCGGTTCGCCGCTGTCGTCGCGCAGCGTGATTCGGCCGCGGCCGCGGCGCAGCTGCTTCCGGTGCTGACGGCGGAGAACATGCGGCTCCGCGAGCTCGTCGCGCTGGGCCGGCGGATGCAGCTGCGCTACGTCGCCGCCGAAGTGCTCCACCAGCCGACGGCAACCGACGATCGCATGCTGCTCCTCGATGTCGGCGCGGAAGACAGCGTGCGCGGATTCGAGCCGGTGATCGCGCCCGAGGGACTGATCGGCGTCATCGCCAATCGCACGCAGCGGACCGCGACCGTGATGACGTGGGCGCACCCCGAGTTTCGCGTGAGCGCGTACACCGCGGACGGCCGCGTCTTCGGCCTCGTGGCGCCGTCGTCGGGAAGCATGGCGAGCGAGGCCGCCCTCGAGTTCAGGGCCGCGAGCTACCGCGATACGCTCGCGCCCGGCACGCTGGTGCTCTCGTCGGGCCTCGGCGGCGTCTACCCGAAGGGAATTCCCGTCGGGACCGTGGTGGGCGTGGCGCGGGAGCAGGAGGGATGGGAGCGGGTGTACACGCTCCGGCCGTCCGCGAATCCGAGCGCAGTGCCCCACGTGATGGTGGTGCTGCAGCGGGGCGAATCGCTGGCGGAGGCCTTCCCGTCGGATTCGATCCTCGCCGCGGTCCGCGCCGACTCGCTCGCGCAGGCCGCCGCGGCGGATTCAGCGCGGCGGGTGAGGATCGCGGATTCGGTGCGCGCAGTCATCCGTGATTCGCTCGCGCGACTCGCTCAGCAGGCCGCCCCGGCCGCCGCTCCCCGGCGCAATCCGGCGGCGGCAACCCCGGCCGACAGCGTTACTCCATGAGCTTCGGGCGCGGCAACCGGGCGGGGTTCGTCCTCGTGATGCTGGTGCTCCTCGTGCTGCAGTTCTACGTGCGGCCGCGCCTCTGGGATGGACGCGTCGCGCCGGATTTCCTGGTCATCGCTCTCCTCGTCATCGCCATGGGAAGCCGGCCGGGGATGGGCGCCATCGCGGGACTCGTGCTCGGACTCGTGGCGGATTCGCTCACGCCGGCCCGGGTCGGCGCCGGGATGCTGGCGCATACGGTGGTCGGCTACCTGGCATCGTGGGGGCGCGCCGTATTCTTCGCGGAGAACATCCTGGTGCACGCGGGAATGTTCTTTGCGGGCGTCTGGATCCGGAACCTGATCGTGGTCGTCGCGAGCGGCGGCACGGGCGGGGCCGTCCTCGAGGAGATGCTCGTGCTGGCGCCGCTCCAGGGACTCACCACCGCGGTGGCCGGGATGCTGGTGCTCTACGTCGTGCGCGAGTGGTTCGCAATTCGCCTGGACGTGTGACATGAATGGCTTCGACTCCTACCAGGTCCGCGAGCGCGCCACACTGGCGCGCTGGGTCCTGTCGCTCGTCTTCGCCGTCCTGATCGGGGCGTTCTTCCGCACGCAGATCCTCCAGCACGACAAGTACCAGCTCCGGGCCGAGACGAACCGACTCCGCGCGATACCGCTCGAACCGCCCCGGGGACCGATCCTCGACCGCAACGGCCGGATCATCGCCGAGAACCTTCCTGGCTTCTCCGTAAAGTTGCTGGCGACTTCGGGCGATTCGCTGCGCGCCGTGCTGGGCCGCCTCGCAACGGTCGTTCCCTTCGACAGCAGCGACGTCGAGGCGGTCGTGCGCCGGTGGCGAGCCGCACCGTACCAGCCGGTCGCGGTCTTCGGCGACGCCGAGTTCACGACGGTATCGCGGCTCGAGGAGCACCGGCCGTACCTCCCCGGGCTGATCATCCAGTCGGAGCCGAAGCGGATGTATCCGCAGGGAAGGGCAGTGGCCCACCTCGTCGGCTACGTCTCGGAAGTGACCGAGACGGATCTCGAGCGCAACCGTTTTCCCGGCGCAGCACTGGGCTCGATCGTCGGGAAGGCCGGACTCGAGCGGCAATACGACAGTGTCCTCCGCGGGCGCGCCGGTGTGCGCTACGCGGAGGTCAACGCGCGC
>DASTUP010000033.1:0-2054 GCA_035759585.1 Gemmatimonadales bacterium
GGGGCGCAGGACCTCGAAGAAGCGATCGCCGCGTTGCGGGCCGCCGGCCGCGCCGCGGAGCCCTTGCCCGAGTCAGAGCCGCAGGCAGAGGCCGGTTCGGGGGCCGATGAGGACGATGACCCGAACGACGAATGGCCGCCGCGATCGGCATTCGTTCGACCGTCGACCCCGGGCGCCGCGACCCGCGGTACGGCTTCGCGGGCGTATCGGCGGCTGAGGCGAATCTTCCCCGGCTGATCAGTCTCGCCAGATCGAGCGAATTGCACCGGACGGGCCGGCCAAGCCCTGTTTCCGCGATCTATCGAGCCTCGATGAGCGTGAGCTGCGCGCCGGTGTGCGCCTGGTGCGTGCCTACACTCGCTACATCGCGGAAACGCAGCGCGAGTACATGCTCCGGTGGATTGAGCTCGATTGATCGAGACCGGAAGGAGGGAACCGCGGTGCGCCACATCGGAGCGCAGCGGCTACCATCGATGACATGGGCCGATACGACGCGCGGACTGCCCTGGTGGTGGTCGATCTCCAGAACGACTTCGCCGACCCTGCGGGATCGCTTGCCGTTCAGGGCGCCGGCGATGTCGTGACCGAGATCAACGTCGCGGTCGAGCAGGCGCACGCCGCGGGCTCGCTGATCGTGGCAACGCAGGACTGGCATCCGGAGTCGACGCCGCATTTCGCCAAGGACGGCGGCACGTGGCCGGTGCATTGCGTGGGCGGCACGTGGGGCGCGGAGCTGTTCCCGGCGTTCCGGCTCCCGGCCACCGCCCCGCGCGTGCGCAAGGGGCAGAGTGGCGAGGACGGCTACTCCGGCTTCACCATGCGCGACCCGCGGACGGGTGAGGAGACCTCGACCGAGCTGGAATCGCTCCTGCGCGAGGCGAATATCGAGCGGGTCGTGGTGTGCGGCCTCGCGACCGACTATTGCGTCCGGGCGACCGCCCTGGATGCCGTCAATCTCGGCTTCGACGTCACCGTGCTCGCCAAGGCGTGCGCGCCCGTCAACCTCGAGCCGCACCACGGCGACGAGGCGTTGTCGGAGATGGCCGACGCCGGGGTCGAGGTCGCCTAGCGCGTCGGTCCAGGCTGGCGGCGAGCCCATCCAACGGCGAGCGCGCCGATCGCGGCGGTGACCGCGCCGATCAGGATCCACGCGCGATCGGCGGTCATGAAGCTCCTCGGAGCGAAGGGCAGGTTGAGCCCCTGCGCGACCCATACCAGCCCGCCGAGAACGAGCAGGACGCCGATGACGGAAACGATCGTGCGCATGCGTCGAATCCTAGCCGCAATTCGTACTTGCCCACGGCGGCGCCATCGGGTAATACTCCGCGCGTCGAAGCCGCATTGAGCGGCGCCACCAGCTCTCCCTTCCTCTCCCCTCACCACGTCCAACCGTCGGCCTCGGGGCAGTGGCAAGATCCCGGGCCGGCGTCGAGCGGGCGGAATCGGCGTGGTTTCAATCCTTTGTTGGGAGGGGTCCTTCAGTGACCTACACCGATCAGGTGATCACCTGTACGGACTGCGGCATCGACTTCGTGTTCTCCGCATCCGAGCAGGAGTTCTTCGCGGAGAAGGGCTTCGCCTCTGCTCCGAAGCGCTGCTCGTCGTGCCGCGCCCAGCGCCGGGCGTCCGGCGGCGGCGCGAGCAGCTACGGCGGCGGTGGCGGTTTCAGCGGTGGCGGGTACTCGCGCGGTCCGCGCGAAATGCACGACGCCGTCTGCGCCCGCTGCGGGAACGAGACGCAGGTGCCGTTCCGTCCGACCGGCGCTCGCCCGGTCTACTGCTCCGACTGCTTCCGGATGATGCGCGGCTAGTCCTCGCTCCTCATTCGAAGCCGATGCGGGCGGCTCCTTCGGGAGCCGCCCGTTTTCGTTGCGCGCTTGGTCGCTCACCGGCCGCATCGGCGCATCCGTCCTATGATGGGCTGGCACGCGCAAATTCGGCAGACAACTTGCGGAGCCATCATCCATGACCTCCCAGCACGATGAGTGGCGCGAGCTCGGCCAGCAGCTGCGCGTCGACTCGGTTCGATCGAGCAGCGCCGCGAACAGCGGTCA
>DASTUP010000034.1:0-4469 GCA_035759585.1 Gemmatimonadales bacterium
CGACACGCGAGATCCCGATGACCATCGAGCGCGCGCCCTGGGAGCTGCGGCGCGAGGTCGGCCACTTCGGCGCCTACCGCGAAGGGGTCGGGCAGCTCGTATCGAAGCTGCGTGAGGCGTTCGATCCGAAAGGGACGCTGCAGGTGACGCTGGAGGGCGCTTGACGTCATTGCGAGGAGCGAAGCGACGCGGCAATCGGGCCGTCGCGCCACCCGATTGCTTCGTCGGCCGCCTTGCGGCCTCCTCGCAATGACGCAACTCGACCCGCTCGCCCCCTGCGTCCACTGCGGCTTCTGCCTCCCTGCCTGCCCCACCTACCTCGCCACCGGCGACGAGTCCGACAGCCCGCGCGGCCGCATCGTCCTCATGCGCGCCCTCGCCCTCGGCGAGCTCGGCCCGCGTGACGACGCCCTCGCCGAGCACCTCGATGCCTGCCTCGGCTGCCGCGGATGCGAACCGGTCTGCCCGTCGGGCGTGCAGTACGGGCGCGGCCTCGAGATCGCGCGCGCGCGGCTGGCGGAGGCGCGCGGGCTCACGCCGATGGCGCGCGTCGTCCTCGGCGTGTTCCGCCGGAGCTGGCTCTGGCGGCCGATCTTCACGGTGACGCGGTGGCTCAGGGCGACGGGGGTGTTCGGGGCGGTGGCGGGTGGGGGGAGGGTAGGGTTTGCGGCGGGAATGGTCGAGGCGACGCGTCATCGCGAGGAGCGAAGCGACGAAGCAATCGGGTGGCGTGACGACCCGATTGCTTCGTCGGCCGCTCCGCGGCCTCCTCGCAATGACGCGCCCCGCAAAGTCCTCCTCTTCCGCGGCTGCGTCATGGACACCCTCTTCACCCACGTCCACGACGCCACCCGCCGCACACTCGAGATCAACGGCTACGAAGTCGTGGAAGCCGGCGGCCAGGTCTGCTGCGGCGCCCTGCACG
The DNA here is from genome assembly GCA_035759585.1 of Gemmatimonadales bacterium. Lineage (GTDB taxonomy): Bacteria > Gemmatimonadota > Gemmatimonadetes > Gemmatimonadales > GWC2-71-9 > CAMLLJ01. The sequence continues at coordinate 926 of DASTUP010000034.1, forward strand.
ACCACGCCGGAGACGTCGACGCCGCGAAGGCGCTCGCGGCGGAGAACATCCGCGCCCTTGCCGGCCGCGCCGACTTCATCGTCGTCGACAGCGCCGGCTGCGGCGCGCTCCTCAAGGACTACGGCCACCTCCTCGGCACGGAAGCAGCAGCCGCCTTCGGCGCGAAAGTGCGGGACGTGAGCGAGCTCCTCGCCGCCGCCGGACCCGTTCCTCCCGGCCCGCTCGACCTCGATGTGGTCTACGACGCGCCGTGTCACCTGCAGCACGCGCAGGGCGTGCACGCCGAGCCGCTGAAGGTCCTCGGCGCGATCCCCGGGCTCCGGCTCAGGGTGCTCCCGGGCTCCGACAAGTGCTGCGGCAGCGCCGGCATCTATTCGCTCCTCAGGCCGGACATGGCCCGCGCGGTGCTCGACATGAAGATCGAGGAGCTCGCCACCACCGTTCCCCGCCCCGCCTGCGTCACCACCGGCAACCCCGGCTGCCTCATGCAGATCGGCGCCGGCCTCCGCGCCGCCGGCCTCCCCATCCGCGTCGTTCACCCCGTCGAGCTGCTGGACTGGGCGTATTCGAGATTGGAATGATTTGGGTTCCGTGCTCGGGAGAGCACCGTAGAACCGGCGCGCATTTGTTCTTGATGTCTTGTGGGTTCCGCCCTGACCCGGCGGGCGGAGCCCTCTGGCAAGACCACAAAAAAGAAATCACCGATGCCACCGGGCGGGCGGAGCCACCCCGGCCACGGCGCCCTCCGGCAGCTCCCTCCGCGCCTCCGCGCCTCCGCGGTTCAAAAAAAGAACAAGTTCCTTCTCGCCTTGCCGCGCCGAGGCGGGGGGCGTATTCCTTCCCTATGAACCCCGCACCCCATATGGACCCCTTCGCCCCCTTCCATGGCTGAGTTCGCCGTCGCCCTCGATCGCGCGCGGCTGGCGACGGCGCGGCACGGGGCGGGGATCGTCGTGACGTCGCCGGCGGTGTTCCGGATCGAAGGCGCGGGGGCGGTGCAGTGCGTGCAGGGGATCGTCACCAACGACATCGAGAAGCCCGGCGACCACAGCCTCGTCTACGGCGCGCTTCTCACCCCGAAGGGCATGATCGTCCTCGATCTCTGGATCGTCCGCACGCCCGACGCGCTCACCATCATCTGCCCGCCCCGCGCACACGACGCCGCCGCCGAGCTCTTCCAGCGGCAGCTCCCGCCGCGCCTGGCGCGCGTCACCGACATGACTGGCGAGACGCGAGTCGCGTGGCTCGTGGGGGAGCATGCGTTCCAGACGCTCGTCAAGGCGGGTCTCGGGCCGCTGCCGGAGCAGGCGGGACGGGTCACGGTGATCGACACCGTTCGCGGCCGGCTCTTCGTCGCACTCGGTACGGAAGTGGCGCCGTTCGCGGGCATGCTCGTCGGGGCGGGCCCCGCGATCGAGCTCGCGCTCGACACCCTGCGAGGCGCCGGCGCCGAGGATGGCGACGAGTCGCTCCTCGAAGCCGCCCGCATCCTCGCCGGCTGGCCCGCCCTCGGCGCGGAGATCGGCGAGCGCACGCTTCCGCAGGAAGTGCGCTTCGACAACATCGGGGGCGTCTCGTATACGAAGGGATGCTATACGGGGCAGGAGACGGTGGCGCGGCTGCACTTCCGCGGGCACACGAACCGCGAGCTGCGCGGCCTCCGCTGGATGGAAAGCGGGATGCTCGACGGGACGGCGATCCGGCTCAACGAAAAGGACGTCGGCACCGTCTGCTCCGTCCTCGAGCTCGACGACCGCATGATCGGCCTCGCCCCCCTCCGCCGCGAAGTCTCCGTCGGCGACATCGTCGAAGCCGGAGGCCGCCGCGCGACGGTCGTCGCGCTGCCGTTCGGGCCGGCGGATATCGATGGATGATCACCTGAGCGTCATTGCGAGGAGCGAAGCGACGAAGCAATCGGGTTGGACGATCACAGCGACCCGATTGCTTCGTCGCTTCGCTCCTCGCAATGACAAAAAAAGCCCCGAGCGCGTGCGCCCGGGGCCGGTGGGACAGTGCGGTCCCTGATGCTTACATCTGCGCGGCGGTATCGCGCGCCATCGACGTGTCCGGCATCATCGTGTCGGGCATCATCGTGTCCGTGGCGGCGGGGGCCGGCATCATCGTGTCGACCGGTGCTGCACCGGCATCGGCCGGCGGGGCCTCTTCGGCACAGGCAGCCGCTGCAACCAGCATCGCCGCAATCATGACCTTCTTCATTGGTACTCCTCGCTCAGGGGGATAGAGGTGTCGGACCGGTCCGGACCGGCCCAGCTATGCCGCACTGTCGCAGTGGCATAACGGCGCCCGAAATTACGGCTCCCAGCCGCGAAGTCAAGATAATTGCCCCATTTCTCCGCGATACCGACAGAAAGCCGAAGCCGCTGGCCGCCCGGTCAGACCACCTTCGCTTCGAACGCCATTCTCCGAAAGACCGTCGCCGATGCTTCCACGTACCCTCGGCCAGCTTCGTGAATCTCCCTGGGCTCAGCCCCCCCTCCGGGGGCGAACGGTGCGCGACGAGCTGCGCGCCAATCTCCTCGCAAGGCTCGAGCGCGACGAGCCGCTCCTCCCCGGCGTGCTGGGCTACGAGGACACGATCGTCCCGCAGCTCGTCAACGCGATCCTCGCCCGGCACCACTTCATCCTCCTCGGGCTCCGCGGCCAGGCCAAGAGCCGGATCCTCCGTGCGCTCACCTCGTTCCTCGACGAGCGGATCCCGGTCATCGCCGGGAGCGAGGTGAACGACGATCCTTTCGCGCCGATCTCCCGCTTCGGCCGGGAGCGCATCGCCGAATGCGGCGACGCGACTGCGATCGCCTGGCTGGAGCGCGACCAGCGCTACGTCGAGAAGCTCGCGACACCCGACGTCACCATCGCCGACCTCATCGGCGATCTCGACCCGATCAAGGCGGCGCGCGGCGGGCACCTGCTCTCGGACGAGCTCACGATGCACTTCGGCCTCCTCCCGCGCGCCAATCGCGGCATCTTCGCCATCAACGAGCTGCCGGACCTGAGCGGCAAGGTGCAGGTCGGCCTCTTCAACGTGATGCAGGAAGGCGACGTCCAGATCAAGGGCTATCCCGTGCGCCTCCCGCTCGACGTGCTCCTCGCCTTCACCGCGAATCCCGAGGACTACACCGCGCGCGGCAAGATCATCACGCCGCTCAAGGACCGGATCGGGTCGGAGATCGTGACGCACTATCCGCGCTCCGTCGAGCTCGGCATGGCCATCACCGCGCAGGAGGCCTGGATCACGCGCGGCGCGCGCGAGGCGGAGATTCCCGACTTCGTGCAGGAAGTGGTCGAGCGCATCGCCTTCGAGGCGCGGAAGGACAAGCGGATCGACCAGCGATCGGGCGTGAGCCAGCGGCACCCGATCAGCGTGCTGGAGAACGCGGTCTCGAACGCCGAGCGGCGCGCCCTCACCGCAGGAGAGGATCGGGTCATTCCGCGGATCAGCGACATCTACTCCGCGGTCCCGTCGATCACGGGGAAGCTCGAGCTCGAGTACGAAGGGGAGATGGCCGGGGGCGACGCGATCGCG
>DASTUP010000035.1:0-18139 GCA_035759585.1 Gemmatimonadales bacterium
GATCAAGGGAAGCCTCAAGGAGGCGAGCCTCCCCGACGTGATCCAGCTGCTGACGCTGGGGCGCCGCACCGGGTGCCTCGCGGTCGCCGACCGCCAGAACTTCGGATACATCTACTTCGACGAAGGGCGGCTGACGTACGCGTCGATCGTCAACCGTCGCGATCGCATCGGCGACATCCTCGTCCGAAGCGGGCGTATCAGCGCCGAGCAGCTCCAGAAGGCGGTGGACCTGCAGGACGGCGAGCGGCAGGTGAAGCTCGGGCAGATCCTGGTGGAGCAGGGAGCGATTTCGAGAAACGAGCTCGAGAACTACATCCGGCTCCAGATCGAGGAGGCGGTCTACTACCTGTTCACCTGGTCGAGCGGGACTTTCAACTTCGAGGCCGGCGTGCGGCCCGAGCACGAAGACTTTCTCGTTTCGATCAACCCGGAAAGTCTGCTGCTCGAAGGCGCGCGGCGAGTGGACGAGTGGAGCCTGATCGAGAAGAAGATCCCGTCGTTCGATCTCATCTTCGCGGCGGACGGGTCGTATGTCGCCGATTCGGGGGTGACGCTCTCCGCCGAGCAGTCGGCGATCCTTCCGCTCCTCGACGGCACGCGGGACGTGAAGCAGCTGATCGAGGAGTCGGGCCTCGTCGAATTCGCCGTCGGCCAGGCGCTGTACGGGCTCATCACCGCGGGCTTCGCGCGCCGGGTCGGCTCCTCGACGACGGCCGCGGCGCCCAAGGTCAACGAGGCGCGGGTCGAGGAGCACCGGAACCTCGGCGTCGCCTTCTACAAGACCGGAATGCTCGACGAGGCGTTCCGCGAGTTCCGGCGGGTGGCGGACCTGCGTCCCTCGGAGAGTGCGGCCGTCTTCCACCTCGGCCTCATCGCGCTCAAGCAGGCACGCTGGGACGAGGCGGTCGACGCGTTGAAGGACGCCGTGGACAAGGGGGGGCCGCGGCCGGCGGTGCTGCACAATCTCGGATTCGCGCTCGAACGGCTCGGCCGGCTCGACGAAGCCGAGGCCGCCTACGGCGAAGCTGCCAGCCGCGCCAGGGAAGATCCGAGGATTCACATCGGGTGGGGCATCGTCGCGCTGAAGCGCGCGGACCCTGCGGCCGCGGAAGCGAGACTCACGCGCGCACGCGAGCTGCTCGGTGACCGTCCGGTGCCGGCACACTGGTACTGGGGGGCGGCGCTGGCCAAGGCGCTCGTGCCGGACCTCGCTGGCGCGATCGCGATCGCGCGCGAGGGCGCGGACGCCCATCCGTCCAGCGCCGTGCTCCGCAACAACCTTGCGGTGCTCCTCGAGTCCTCGGGCGAGGCCGCCGACGCCGACGAGCTGCTGCGCGCGGCATTCGCCGAGGACCCGGCGCTGCCGCAGGTCTCGAAGAACCTCGCGGACCTCCATTATCGCGCGGGGCGCTACGACGAGGCGTACGAGGCGTACGAGCGCGCCGCGAAGCTCGACCCCTCGCTCGGCGACGATCTCTTCTTCAAGCTCGGCAACATCGCGTTCAAGCGGCGCGACCACGCCCGTGCGCGCGAGAGCTGGACCCGCGCCACCGAGCTGAATCCGGCGCATCAGCTCGCCCGGGCGAACCTCGACCTGCTCGAGGCCGCCTCGTGATGGCAGCCGACGACGCTGCGTTCGAGACGCTGACGCGGGAGATCTCGCGCGTGGTCGGCGTGCCGCTCGACATCTACAAGGCGAAGTGCCTGCGCCGGCGCATCGCCGTACGGATGCGGGCATGCGGCGTCCATACGTTCGACGAGTATCTCGGCGTGCTCGGCCGCACCCCGGCGGAATACGAGCGGCTCAAGGACGCGCTCACGATCAACGTGACGCGATTCTATCGCAACTCGGAGACCTGGGACAGCCTGCGAAGCCGGTTTCTTCCGGACCTCCTCCGCGAGCGCGATGGGTGGCTCGACGTCTGGAGTGCCGGATGCTCATCCGGCGAAGAGCCATATACGGTCGCCATGCTCGTCGCAGAGCTGGCGGCGGCCTCGGGACGCGCGAGCTGGCTGGACCGCCTCCGCATCGAGGCGACCGACATCGACCGGGAGAGCCTCGCACTGGCGAGCGCCGCGGTCTACCGCCGCGAGGCGTTCCAGGAAACGCCGCCGGACATGGTCGCCCGCCACACCCGGGAGATTCCGGCAGGGCTCGCGATCGTCCCCGCGCTCCGCCGGCGCGTCCACGTCCGGCGGTTCGACCTGAGCCAGGAGCGGATGGCCGCGGGGAGCTTCGACCTGATCATCTGCCGGAACGTGGTGATCTACTTCGACCGGCCGATGCAGGAGCGGCTCTTCGCCCACTTTGCGGACTCCCTGCGGCCGGGCGGCCTGCTCGTGCTCGGCAAGGTCGAGACGCTGCTCGGCCCGGCGCGCGATCGCCTCACACTCGTGGACACGCGCGAGCGGATCTACCGGGCGGGCGCATGAGCGAGATCATCGTGCGGGTGGCGGATCTCCGCGTCGGCCGTGCCGAGCATGTGCTCGTGACCATCGGGCTCGGCAGCTGCGTCGCCATCGTACTGCACGATGCTGCCGTCCGGGTCGGCGGTCTGGCGCACGTACTCCTCCCGTCGCCGGCGCTGGCGCGCGGGTCGCCGAATCCTGCGCGCGTGCCGCAGACCGCGGTGCCGGCCCTGCTCTCGGAAATGGCGGCCGCGGGAGCGTCGCCTCGACGCATCAAGGCGCGGCTCGTCGGCGGCGCGAGCATGTTCGCGGCGCTCGCGACGCCCGGCACGATCCAGATGGGCGAGCGGAATGTGGTCGCCGCGCGGCAGGCGCTGGCCTCGGCGGGTGTGCCGATCGTGGGCGAGGCGGTGGGCGGCAACTATGGCCGGACGGTGCGGCTGCACGTGCAGGATGGGCGCGTCGACATTTCCTCGGTGATGCATGGAACCGTCACCCTCTAGCGCGCCATCGGTCCTCGTCGCCGACGACAGCGCCTTTTTTCGGCGCATGCTCGGCGACGCGATCGAGGAGTCCAGCGAGTTCCGGCTCGCCGGGGTCGCGCGGAACGGGCTCGATGCGCTGGAGAAGGTGCATTCGCTGGCGCCCGACCTCGTCGTGATGGATCTCGAGATGCCGAAGCTCGACGGGCTCGGCGCCATCGGCTACATCATGTCGGAATCGCCGCGGCCGGTGATCGTCGTGAGCGCGTATGCCGGTCCCGGCACCGCCGCCGCCATCCGCGCGCTCGAGCTGGGGGCAGTGGACCTGGTCGCGAAGGAAGAGGATCGCGGCGCCGACGCCATTCGCCGCCTGGCCGAGCGCGTGCTTGCGGCGCTGCGGGCGGCACGGGAGGCGGACATCCATCGCATGCCCGTGCTCGCGCGGCCACGCTCGCGTCCGGCGTCGCCCGATCCGCTGTACGCACTCCCCGGCCGCGCGCGCTACTGCGTCGCGATCGCCGCCTCGACCGGCGGGCCGCGCGCGCTCGCGGAGCTCGTGCCGCGGCTCACGCCGGGGCGGCGGGCGGCGGTGTGCATCGCGCAGCACATGCCGCCACGTTTCACGCGGAGTCTCGCGGAGCGGCTCGGCTCGCTGAGCCGGCTTGCGGTCGTCGAAGCGGAGCATGCGGCGCCACTCCTCGAGGATACGGTCTACGTAGCGCCCGGAGACTATCACATGGTGGTCACCGCCGCCGAAGGGGGGCCGATCCTCGAGCTTGCGCGCACGCCTCCCGTGTGGGGCGTGCGTCCGGCCGCGGATCCGCTCTTCGAGTCCGTCGCACGAGTCTTCGGCGTGCGCGCCATCGGGATCGTGCTCACCGGCCTCGGGCGGGATGGAGCGGATGGCCTTCGCCTGATCCACGATGCCGGCGGCACCGGTTTCGCCCAGGACCGGATGAGCTCGACCGTGTACGGGATGCCCAACGCGGCGCGCCTTGCCGGCGGAGCGGACCGGATTCTTCCGGTCGGCGATATTCCGGCCGCGGTGGACGGTATCCTGGCGCGGCTCGGCGGCGTTGCGGCATGAGCGAGGCATTCCTGCTGGTCGCCGCCGCCGGAACGCGAGTCGCGCTGTCCGTCGCGCAGCTCGAAGCAGTCACCGCCGCGGCCGAGATCGTGCCCGTGCCCGTCGCCGAGCCGGCGATGGCCGGCGTCACGACCGTCCGGGGCGAAACGCTGCCCGTGATCTCGCTCGCGCGACTTCTCGGGAGGAGCGCGGCACGCGAGGCGGATGCCTTCGTGATCGTCAGCGCGGGCGGCGTACGACTCTGCATCGCCGTCGAGGAGGCGGAGACGCTGTCGCGCGGCGACATCATGCCGCTCCCGCCCGACGGCGCCATGCCCTGGGCGCGCGCGGTCCTGCGCGACGGGGCCTCGCTCGTGCCACTGCTGGACCTTGAAGCGCTCGCGGAGCGCCTTGCCGCTACAGGAAGGGCCTCATGAATACCGGTGATGATGTCCAGATCGTGACCTTTCTGGTCGGTGCGCAGGAATTCGCCTTCGACATTCTTCAGGTCGAGCGCATCCTGCGCTACGAGAAACCCGCCGAGCTCCCCCAGGCGCCGGACTTTCTCGAGGGCGTGATCCGATACGAAGGTGGAGCGATTCCGGTCGTGGATCTCCGCAAGCGGCTGGAAGCACCCGCCGAGCTGCGCGAGGAGACCCGGCTGATGGTGCTCGGCCTCGACGGTGAGCGCATCGGGATCGTCGTCGATGCGGTGCGCGAGGTCCTGCGCGTGGATGCGGGTATCATCACGCCGCCGCCGCCGATGGTGCGCGGGCTCGCGGCCGTCTACATCTCCGGCATCGTGGCCCATGGCGAGCGCACCGTCGTGCTGCTCAACGCCCGCCGCCTCCTCACGGCAACCGAGCGCCTCGCGCTCGAAGGGGCCCGGCGATGACCGATCCCGCGGCCTTCCGCGATCGCTTCGCGCAGGTGGCTGCGGGGCTCGATGCCGCGCGCACTCCCGCCGATCGGGAGCGCGCCAAGAAGGAGATCATCGCGCTCTTCAAGGGGGTCGAGGCGGCGCTCGGCGAGCTCACGCAGATCCGGGAGGAAATCCGCGGCCTCGTGGACCGGTACAAGCAGGTCAGGGCGACCGCAGCGCCGGCTCCGGCGCCGCAGTTCACCGGCCAGCGACCGGCGGTGCATGTCGATCATATCGGCGCCTCGACCTTCATCGAGAAGGGATGGAGCCTCATCTCGCTCGGCGACCACGCCGGCGCCATCCAGGCACTCGAGAAGGCGCTCGCACTTTCGCCCGGCGCGGTGGAGGCGCAGTCGCTGCTCGGCTGGGCCCAGATGCTGAGCGAGCAGTACGATGAGGCGCTCGCGACGTTTTCCCGCGTCCTCATGAACGAGCCTGCCAACGCGCTCGCCCGGATCAACGTCGGCTACATCTGTCTCCGGAAGGGAATCTTCGGCGAGGCCATCGAGCACCTGTCCAAGGCGATCCGCCTCGACAACGATCGGAAGGCCACGCTCTATGCGCATTACTATCTCGGGCTCGTCTACTTCGAGCGCGAGATGTACGAGGATGCCCAGACGTTCTTCCGGAAGACGCTCAAGCTCGGGCCCAACCTGATCGAGGCCTGGTTCGAGCTCGGCCGCGCACTCTGGTTCGGCGGACAGCGTGACGAAGCGGTCGAGGCGTGGAGCGAAGGTCACCGCGCCAACAAGTTCAATCCCTGGGCGAAGCGGTGCCGGGAAATGCTCGATCTCGTCGAGTCCGGCGGAGCGATCCCGCGCAAGCTGCTCACGTAGTCCTCCTCGCTCTTGCGCTCCAGGGCGAGCCGCGGGCGGTGCAGGTAGGGCAGGTCACCGCCGTCGCCTGGCCGGCCCAGATGCCGCTTGCGCTCGCGCTCGCCGAAGCGGCCGACCGGCCGTACGCCTGGCCGGGCCTGGGCACCCGGGATCCCGGCCCGATCCGGCTGATCATCGTCCCCGACCAGGCGCGCATGCGCGAGCTGAGCGGCGGCCGAGCTCCTTCATGGGGCGCGGGCATCGCCTTGCCGGGCAGCCGCACGATCATGATCCGCGCCGATGCACGCGATCCCGCCCAGACCCTCCGCCACGAGCTGGCCCACCTCGCGCTGCGGCGTGCGATCCGCTCCCGTACGCCGCTCTGGTTCGATGAAGGGTACGCGTCGTTCGCCGCGGGTGAATGGGACCGGCTCGATGCGCTCGCGCTCAACCTCGCCGTTGTCCGTGGGACCGTCCCCGATCTGTCGGAGCTCGGCGGTGCGCTTCGCGGCCGCGCGCCGGCGGCGGAGGCGTCGTACGCCCTCGCGATGTCGGCGGTGCTCGAGCTCGCGCGCCGGAACCCGACGGGCACACTGGAGCCGCTCATCGACCTGCTCACCGCCGGCGTTCCGTTCGACGAAGCGCTGCAGCGGACCACCGGCCTCAACCCCGGCCAGTTTGCGGTGGGCTGGCGGGACGGGATCCGCCGTCGGTACGGAATCCTGACCTGGCTCGCCGCAGGCGGGCTCTGGGCCGTGGTGGCGCTGTCCGTGCTGGGTGCGGCGTGGCTCCGCCGGCGCGCCGACCGCCCGCGACGCCAGGCGCTCGACCAGGGATGGGTCATTGTCGACGAGCCGACAGACGATGAACTTGACCGATCCAGAGAAGGTGAGTAGTGTCATCGGCTTATGTCAGCCACCAGGCCCCAGACAGCTCCCCGGAGGCGCTTTCTCGAGCGCCGGAACCTCGTCCTTCTTGCCGCAGCGGTCGTGACCCTCATAGCCGGCTACGCCGTCCTCAGCGCTGGTCACCCGAGCGCTGCGGCCGTCCTGCTCGTGCTGGGGTATTGTGTGCTATTTCCGCTCGGAATAGCCACATAGCGTGATACGGGTTACGGCACGGACCATGCATCCCCCTCAATTCTGATGCGTGGCGCCGGCCGGAGCCGGGCGAATAGCTCAGCTGGTTCAGAGCGCCTGCCTTACACGCAGGATGTCGGGGGTTCGAATCCCTCTTCGCCCATGTGGTCCGTGAGTTCGCCGGCGGTTCCGCGGGGCCAACATTGTATTGGAGGTAGTGGCATGTCCTTTCGGAGAACCTTGCTTCTCTCGGTACTCGGCGCGGGCGTCGCGGCCCCGGTCGCAGCGCAGGGCATTCCTCGCGGCGCAACCGTAAGCCAGCGGGCCAGTACGGCAGCCACGCGGATCATGGTGGCGAACCCTTTCGTCTTCGCCTCGAATGACTCGGCCACGGCGGTGGCGGTCGGCCGCTCCATGCGCGAACGGATGTCCAAGGAAGCGCCAAGGACATACATCGTCATTCCCGACTCCGTGATGAACAGCGCGCTGGCGCAGTACGACTACCCGCGCGACGCGATCCTCAATCGCGCGCTCGCGCAGACACTCGCGCAACAGATCAATGGGCGGGTGCTGGTCACTTCGCAGATGGCCAAGGCCGCGAACGGCCAGTGGTCCATGGTCGCGCGCCTCTCGGGCACCAACGACGGCGCAGGAAACACCGTCCGCATCGCGCAGGAAGGCCGCACGCCGCCGGCGATGGGTGCTGCCGCGGTCGATGCCCTGCAGCCGGCACTCCAGTCGCTGGAGGACGCACGCGAGTGCATGAATCTCCGCGTCAACAAGCCGCAGGACGCCGCAAAGAAGGCCCAGGAAGCGCTCAAGGACATGCCGTCCAACGGTCTCGCGCACTACTGCCTGGCCCAGATGGCACAGGGTGCCGCCAAGATCCAGCACCTCGAGCAGGCGGTGGCGGGAGACTCGCTGAGCCTCCTGGCCCTGGGCGAGCTGGCCGCAGCCTATGAGGCAGCCGGCGATACGGCCAAGACCGTCTTGGCCCTGCAGCAGATGCTCCGCGCAGCGCCGACCGATCAGGAGCTGCGGCAGCGCGCGTTCCGCTACTTCCTCTCGTCGGGCCGGGCCCAGGCCGCGATCGAAGTTGCGGATGAGGGCCTCCAGCAGGATCCCTCGAACTGGGACCTGTACGACCTGAAGAGCAATGCATGCCTCTTCGCCAGCGACTTCGTGTGCGCGGTGAAGGCGCTCGAGCAGGCCTACACCATCGACTCGATGCGTGCCGACACGATGTTCTTCATCAAGATCGCCGCCGCGGCGGAGCAGCGGCTCGCCGATTCGGCGCCGCCCGTCACCGCGGCTGATACGGCTGCGTTCGTGCGCTGGGCACGCACCGGTGCCGCGCGGTATCCGAACAACCTCGGCATCCTTCAGAACGTGGCGAAGGCGTATTCCTTCACCGGCGAGGTGGACAGCACCGTGGCGGTGTCACAGCGCCTGTGGGCGCTCGACACGACGAACGTGACGCCGCTCCTCGTCGTGGCCCAGCTCCTCATCACGGAGGGTCGCGTCGACGAAGGCATCGCGTTCGCCGACACGGCCATCGCGCGGGGCGATGAGGCCGCGAAGCAGCAGGCGGCCGGAATTCTGCTCAATGCGGCGGTTCCCTTCCTGCAGAACGAGCCGACGCAACCCGCCAAGGCAGCCGATCTCCTGCGCCGGGTCGTCGCCGCGGCACCCACGGCGCAGTTCGCGCCGACCGCGAACTACCTCTTCGGCATCGCGACGCTCCAGCAGGTCGGCGCGATCGATCCGGAGGCGGAGCGGACCAAGTCGTGCGACCTCGCGCGGCAGATGCAGACGCTCCTTGGAGAGTCGAAGACCGCACTCGAAGCCTCGCAGGCCTCGCGGCCGGAGGAGTCGGCCCGGTACCTCGGCTTCGTGAACCAGTACACTCCGCGCGCACAGGCGCTCGTCCGGGCGTACTGCCGCTAGCAGGGGACTTCCCACGGCCGAGCGCGCCATTTACATTGCGCGCTCTGTCGCTGGGGCTGTAGCTCAGTTTGGTTAGAGTGCCGCACTGTCACTGCGGAGGTCGCGGGTTCGAGCCCCGTCAGCCCCGCTCGCAGCGCTGAGCGCCGCACCCCGTCCACAGCGGACGGGGTGTTGCGTTTTCTCCCCCTGGTACACAATGATCGATCCCATCGATGACGGCTCGCGTCCCATGACGGCTCCGAGCGGCGCTGCCTATCATGTGCCGGTGCTCCTGGATGCGGTCCTGACCGCGGCCCGGGGCGCGCGGCGTGCCGTAGACGCGACGCTCGGCGATGGCGGGCATGCGGCCGCGCTGCGCTCGGCCGGTCTCGAGGTGCTCGGAATCGATCGCGATCCGGCCGCGATCGTCCGCGCACGGGCCCGGCTCGGCGGCGTAGGGATGCGGTACGTCGAATCGGCATATGCCGAGCCGGCCGCGCTCGCTGCGGCAGCGGCGTTCGAGCCCGATTTCGTCCTGCTCGACCTGGGCGTCTCGTCGCGCCAGTTCGACGAGGAGGAGCGGGGGTTCACCTTCCGGCCCGGTGCGCCGCTCGACATGCGGATGAGCGGGGCCGGGGAGACGGCGGCGGATCTCCTCAACTCGTCTTCCGACACGGAGCTGGCACGGATTCTCTACGAGTACGGGGACGAGCGGCGGTCGCGGCCGCTCGCCCGCGAGATCGTCCGGCGCCGCCAGCGCGAGCCGTTCCGGATCAGCGACGATCTCGTCAATGCCATCCGCGCGGTGCTCGGCCCCCGCGCCGGGCCCGGAGACTTTGCCCGGAGTTTTCAGGCGCTGCGCATTGCCGTGAACGACGAACTCGAGGGACTCGCGAGAGCGCTTCCCGCGTTTCTCCGCGCGCTGGCGCCGGGCGGTGCCCTCGCCGTTATCAGTTATCATTCGGGCGAAGACCGCCTCGTCAAGCACCAGTTCCGGGAGTGGGAGCGCGATTGCGTGTGTCCGCCCCGGCAGCCGGTATGCACCTGCGATGCCCGCGCGCTCGGGCGCGCCGAGCCTAGGCGGCCGATCGTTCCCGACGACGCCGAGATCGCAGCCAACCCACGTGCCCGGAGCGCCAAGCTCCGCGTCTTCCGCAAGGCCGATGCATCCTAAGGGACGCCACCTCGTGCTGCTCTGGCTGCTCGTGTTCCTCGCCGTCGCGGCGGTGGTGAACGCGCGGCAGACGCGCGCCTATGCGCTGGCGAAGCAGCTGAGCGCTGTGACTACCCGGCGCGATGCCCTCGAGGCGGAAGCGGCGGAACTGCAGCGGCGGATTCAGCAGGCATCCAGCCGTGCCGTGCTCGGGCGGCGCGCCGAGGGAATGGGATTCCATGTCGCCACTGGTGTGGAAATGGAGCTGCTCCCCCTTCCCGCGGCGAAGGTGCCCTGATGGCCAAACCGGCGGCGCGGGTGGGCTTCATCCAGTTCTGCCTCACGCTCGGCACGCTTGGCGTCCTGGCACGGGCGGCGCAGCTGCAGCTGGTCCAGGGCGACCACTGGGCGCAGAAGGCCTCGGAAACGCGGACGGTGCGAGAGGCGATCGCGGCGCGGCGCGGCTCGATCTACGACCGCGGCGGCAAGTGGATCGTCGTGAGCGATGAGCAGTATCGCGTGAGCATTGCGCCGGAGCAGGTCAGGGACACCGTGCGGTTTTCGCGTGCGGTCGCGAAGGCCCTCGACGCTTCGCCTGCGGAGCTGCAGCGGAAGATCAGGGGAGGCAGGCGGTCCATCTATTTCCACGGGCCGTACGATGCGCTCGCAGTCGAGGAGATCCGCGGCCTGGCCGGCGTACACCTCGCTCCGGTGTATCCCCGTGGCGGCCAGACGAACCTCGCCCGGCAGACGATCGGCGTGCTCGACCTGGATACGGGCCATGGCATCTCCGGGATCGAGCGGACACTCGACTCACTGCTGTCCGGAATCCCCGGCGAAGTCGTCTGGCTCACCGACCCCACCCGGCGGAGCCGGATCGCATCGCCTGGCCGCCCCCTGCGCGAGCCGGTTCGCGGCAATGACGTCTGGCTGACGCTCGACACGAAGCTTCAGGAGATCGCCGAGGCGGCACTCGACCGCGCAATCGATGAGCTCGATGCAAAGGGCGGGGACGTCATCTTCCTCGATCCCGCGACCGGCGAGCTGCTGGCTGTCGCATCGAGGGTCGAAGGCGAGCGCTCCGCGGCTACGGCGTTTACCGCCCCGTTCGAGCCCGGGTCCACCGCGAAACTCTTCACGGCCGCGGCGCTCCTGGAGCACGATCTGGTCGACAGCACGGATCGGGTCGACGGGGAGAACGGGATCTGGACGCTCGAGACGGCTCGTGGTGCCTCGTACCGCATCACCGACGTTCACATAGCCGAAGAGCCGATGAATCTCGAAATGGCGGTGGCCCTTTCGAGCAACATCGGCCTGGCAAAATTTGCCCAGCGACTCGAGCCGGGGCTGCAATACGACATGCTCCGGCGCTTTGGCTTCGGATCGCATACCGGAGTCGAGTTTCCTGTCGAATCGAGCGGCGGAGTGCCGAATCCCGCCAACCCGGCGACCTGGGTGGAGGGATACACGAGGGAAAGCATTTCGCGCGGATACAACTTTCAGGTAACCGCCATCCAGCTCGCTGCGGCGTATGGGGCGATTGCGAACGGGGGAATCCTCTACGCGCCGACGCTGGTGCGGGAGGTTCGCTCGCCGGAAGGTGAGGTACTGTACCGGCACAGACCCGAACCGGTGCGCCGGGTGCTCTCGCCGGAGGTTGCTGCTACCCTGAGGCGGTACATGCGGAAGGCGGTGAGCACCAGCTCGACCGACCAGTCGCTGCAGATCGAGGAATACGCGCTCGCGGGGAAGACGGGAACAGCGCGGAAGGTCGTCAATGGCCGCTACGTAAGCGGGAAATACGTTTCGTCGTTTGCCGCCATCTGGCCGGCTGACCGTCCCGAGCTCGTCATCATCGTCTCGATCGACGAGCCGAAGGGCGCATACTACGGAAGCCAGACTGCCGCGCCCCTCACGCGGGACATCCTGACCGAGGCCATCGCCTCCCGCAACCAGGCGCTCGACTTCGACCAGCTCGCCACTCGCGATTCCACCCGCCGCAACGGGAGTCCGGCTCCGCGGGCGGAGCCGGCCAAGCCGCGGCGCACGCCCGTCATCGCCGTGAGCTGGCCGCTCGCGAAGGATCTTTCCGCCCGCGAGGTGCGGCCCGTGCCCGATGTCTCCGGCCAGCCGGCGCGCACGGCGATCGCCAGGCTGCATGCGGAAGGGTTCCGGGTCGCGGTGGAAGGGCTCGGCAACGTCGCGAGTACGGTGCCGAGCGCGGGATCGGCCGTGCGCACCGGCGAAACGATCACCATTCACGCCGAAGCGCCGCGCCTTCCCTGAAAGCCACATGGCCACCATTGCCGAAATCGTCGCGGCGCTCCGCCGCGAAGACCAGCTCCTCAGCGCGCCCGACCCGCTTCCAGCCGTTGCGTCGCTGACTGCCGATAGCCGTGCGGTCGGTCCGGGCGCGCTCTATGCCGCCGTGCGCGGGTCGCAGATGGACGGCCATCGATTCGTGGCGGACGCGGTGCAGCGCGGCGCAGCTGCCGTCATGGTCGAAGCACCGCAAGGCGCCGGGGTCCCGGAGCTCGTCGTGCGGGATGGGCGGCGCGCGCTCCTCGCCGCGGCGCGCGCCTGGTTTGGCGACCCGGCCCGGTCACTCACCCTCATCGGCGTGACCGGAACCAACGGGAAGACGACGACCACCGGGCTCCTTCGCCACCTGCTGAACGCCGCCGGCCACGCCGGAAGCATCGGCACCCTCGGCGCATTCGACGGGGCCGGCGCCGAGATCCCATCCACCGCGGGCTCGCTCACGACGCCGGGCGCCGCCGACCTCCAGGCAACACTCGCGGCGATGCGGGATCGCGGCGTGACGCATGTCGCGATGGAAACATCGTCGCACGCGCTGGAGCAGGGACGGCTCGACGGTCTCACCTTCGCCGCCGGGATCTTTACCAATCTCACTCGCGATCATCTCGATTATCACGGCACGATGGAGGCCTATCTCGCGGCCAAGCTCCGGCTCAGTGGCTACCTGGCGCTCAACGGCATCGAGGTGGTGAACCTCGACGATCCGATCTGGCGCGAGATGCCGCCACGTGAGGGTCGCATCACGTTCGGGAGCGGCCCCACGGCCGATCTGCGCGCCGAGGGGCTCGCGCTGGGTGCAGGCGGCAGCACATTCCGCCTGGCCGGCCGCTGGGGAGCTGCGGATGTGCGGCTTCCGCTTCTCGGCGACTTCAACGTCTCCAACGCACTCGCAGCTGCTGCCTGCGCGCTCGGCCTCGGCCTGCCGCTGCGTGAAGTGGTCGCGCGCCTCGAAGCTGCTCCGCAGGTGCCCGGTCGGATGGAGCGGATCGCCGAGCGGCCGTGCGTGGTGCTGCGTGACTACGCGCATACGCCGGACGCGCTCGAGCGTGCCCTCGCGACGCTGCGGCCGCTGACTCACGGCCGGCTCATCGTCGTCTTCGGCTGCGGCGGCGACCGGGACAAGGGGAAGCGGCCGCTCATGGGCGGCATCGCCAGCGCGATGTCGGACCTCGCCATCGTCACCTCCGACAATCCGCGCACCGAGGACCCCGATGCCATCATCGACGACATCGAGGCCGGCATGGGCACGGCGCGCCACCTCCGCTTCACCGACCGGCGCGCCGCCATCGCTGCCGCGCTCGCCGAAGCGGAAGCAGGCGACACCCTCCTGCTTGCCGGGAAGGGCCACGAGACATATCAGGTGATCGGCACCGAGAAGCAGCCGTTCGACGAGCGGGCGATCGTGCAGGAGCTGGCGACGTGAGCGGCCGATGGAGCCCGCAGCTCGTCCAGCGCGCGCTGGAGCTGGCGGTGACTCCGGCAGGTCCCGGGTTCTCCGCGATCTCGACGGACACGCGATCGCTCGAGCCGGGATCCCTCTTCGTCGCATTGGCGGGGGAGCGGTTCGACGGGCATGACCACCTGGGCGACGCACTGGCGCGCGGTGCGTCTGCGGCGATCGTGCGACGCGGCACCGCGCCGGTCCCGGGCCTCGAGCTCATCGAGGTCGACGACACTCTCCGTGCGTATGGACGCCTCGCGCGCGAGCGCCGGCGGGAGATCCGCGGGCCGGTCATCGCCGTCACCGGAACGAATGGAAAGACCAGCACGAAGGAGATGCTTCGCGCGGTGCTCGGCACGAAGTTCCGCGTTCACGCGACCCGCGCCAACCTGAACAACCTCGTCGGCGTCCCACTGACGATCCTCGAGTCGCCGCCAGACACGGATGCGCTCGTGGTCGAGGCCGGGGCCAACCTCCCCGGGGAAATCGCGCGCTATCGCGAGATCATCGAGCCGACGATCGCGGTGGTGACGAACGTCGGCTCGGGGCATCTCGAGGGCTTCGGCTCGATTGCCGGAGTCATGCGGGAAAAGCTCGCGCTCGTGGCCGACGTGCCGCTGGCAATCGTCGGCATCGACCCGCCCGAGCTCGCGGAGCAGGCGCGCCCGCTCGCACGGCGCGTGCTCACGGCCGGGCTCACGGCGGCGGAGCGGAAGGCACGGGATGTGGAGCTCGACGAAGAAGGCCGTGCGACGTTCACCGCCGCGGGACACCGCGTGACGCTGCCGTTTCCCGGCCGCCACCTCGCCGCCAACGCGATGCTCGCGTGGACCGTGGCGGAAGAGCTCGGGCTCGACCTGCCTGCGTGCGCCGGCGCACTGTCGGCATTCTCGCTCCCGGGCGGCCGGAGCGAAGTAGTGAATGCCGGCGGGCTCACGATTCTCAATGACTGCTACAATGCCAATCCGCAGTCGTTTCTGTCGGCGATCGCGACTGCGCGGGCCATGCGCCACGGACGGCGGCTCGTGTTCGTGGCGGGCACGATGCGCGAGCTCGGGCCCGAATCGGATCGCCTGCACGCCGAGGTGGCCGAGCAGCTGGTGCTGCTCAAGCCGGACCTCCTGGCTGCGGTCGGCGACTTCGTCGCGCCGCTCCAGGCCCGCGCTGCAGAGCTTGGCGAGCGCCTCGTCACGGCGCCCGATCCCCTGACCCTTGGCCCGCGCCTCGCCGAGCGGCTCCAGGGCGACGAGATCGTCGTGCTCAAGGCATCCCGTGGCGTGGCGCTGGAACGTATACTTCCGTACCTGACGACCGGCCGGACCCCACCTACCGAGGCCTGATGTTCTATTACCTGCTTGCCCCGCTCGGCAAGAAGTGGCTCGTCTTCAATCTCTTCAATTACATCAGCTTTCGGGCGGCGGGTGCCACGGTCACGGCGCTCCTCATCGCGTTCGTGGTGGGGCCCGGGGTCATCCGGCGGCTGCGGGCCCACAAGGTCGGCCAGGTCATCAGGGCGGAAGGGCCGGCGAGCCACCAGAGCAAGCGGGGCACCCCGACGATGGGCGGCCTGATCATCCTGCTCGCCACCGTCGTCCCGACCCTTCTCTGGGCGCAGCTCGACAACCGCTTCGTGCTGGTGGCGCTCCTCTCGATTCTCTGGATGGGGGCCATCGGGTTCCTCGACGATTACCTGAAGATCGTGCAGGGGAAGTCGCGCGGGCTCGTCGCGAAGTGGAAGCTGGTGGGCCAGTGCGGCTTCGGCCTCATGCTCGGCCTGCTGCTCCTGGTGGAGCCGGTGGTGGCGGAGACGACGCTGCCGGCGACCGCGACAACGCTGCCGTTCCTCAAATACCTCGTGGTGAACTTCGCCCCGCTCATCTTCGTGCTCTTCGTGACGACGGTCATCACCGGAAGCAGCAATGCCGTCAATCTCACCGACGGCCTCGACGGGCTTGCCACCGGGCTCGCGGCGGTTGCGGCGCTGGCGTTCGCGGTCTTTGCGTACATCCTCGGCCGCACCGACCTCACGTCGTTCCTCTACCTCTTCTATCTGCCCGGCGCCGGCGAGCTCGCGATCTTCTGCGCGGCGCTGATGGGCGCGTGCCTCGGCTTCCTCTGGTTCAATGCGCACCCGGCGCAGGTCTTCATGGGCGATACCGGGAGTCTCGCCATCGGCGGTGCGTTCGGCACGGTGGCGATTCTTCTCAAGGCGGAGTTCCTGCTCCTCATCATCGGCGGCGTCTTCGCGGCCGAGGCGATCTCGGTCATCCTGCAGACCTCGGTGTACAAGTGGTTCAAGCGGACGCGCGGAAAGGAGTACGCCGACACCCACCGCGTCTTCCGCATGGCGCCGCTGCACCACCACTTCGAGAAGCTTGGCTGGGCCGAAACGACGGTGGTGACCCGGTTCTACATCCTGGGCATTCTCTGCGCGCTCGTCGCCTTTGCGACGCTGAAGCTTCGCTGATGATCGCCGAATGGAAGGCGCGGGGCGGGGAAATCGCGGTGGTGGGCCTCGGCCGAAGCGGCGTCGCGGCGGGGCTCCTGCTCCGGGAGCGCGGCGTGGACGTGTACGCATCCGACACGGGCACCTCCGAGGCGCACGCACGGTGGGCGGGGCAGCTCGGGACAGCCGGAGCCGACGTGCAGCTGGGCGGCCACGATCTCGATCGCATCGCCCGGGCGACCGCGGTCGTCGTCGCCCCCGGCGTGCCGCCGGACGTGCCGCCACTCGCGCGGGCGCGCGCCGCGGGCGTTCCGATCCATGCGGAGGCGGATCTCGGTGTGAGCGAGCTGCGCGGGACGCGCTATGTCGCGGTAACCGGGACCAACGGCAAGACGACCACCACATCGCTCATCGGGCACGTCATGGCCGGCGCGGGACTCCGGGGCGAGACGGCGGGCAACATCGGGCGGCCGGTCTGCGACGTGGCGCGCCTGGCGGACCCGCCCGCGTGGCTCGCCCTCGAGCTCTCGAGCTTTCAGCTGCACGACATGCCGTCAGTGGATCCGGCCGTCGGCGTGCTCACCAATCTTGCGCCGAACCATCTCGACCGGTACGCGACGCTCGAGAATTACTATGGCGACAAGGCGCTGCTCTTCCGGAACGCCGGACCGGGCTCCACGTGGGTGACGAACGCCGACGATGCCGCGGTCCAGGAGATGGCGGCAGGGGTCGCGGGATCGCATCGGCGGTTTTCACTTCGCGGCCGGTCCGACGCCTGGTATGACCGCGAGCGGAACGCGCTCATGCTGGGCCAGCGCCCCGTGCTCGACCGCAGCCGGCTCCCGCTCCTCGGCGAGCACAACGTCGCGAACGCGCTGGCCGCACTGCTCGCCGTCGAAAGCATCGGCGGGGATCCGCAGCGCATGGCCGAGGGACTCACCACCTTCCGGTCGATCCCGCATCGCGTCGAGCCGATCCGCGAGGTGGATGGCGTGCTCTGGATCAACGACTCCAAGTCCACGAATGTCACGTCCACGGAGGTCGCGGTTCTGGCGCTCGACCGGCCGTTCGTGCTCCTGCTCGGCGGACGACACAAGGGCGAGCCGTATACCCGGCTCATCCCGCACCTCCGTGAGCGCTGCCGCGCCGTCGTTGCGTACGGGGAATCCGGCGACATCGTGGAATCGGATCTGGCGGGGGCAGTGCGCGTCGTGCGGGCGGGGACCTTCGACGAGGTGATCGCGGTGGCGCGCCGTGAAGCGAAGCCGGGCGATGCGGTGCTGCTCTCTCCCGCCTGCTCGAGCTACGACATGTTCACGAACTACGAAGAGCGCGGCGCGACGTTCCGCCGGCTGGTGGACGGATGAGAGAGTGGGAACCGCGGCTCCTTGCCGTCGTGACCGCGGTGCTGGTGGTGTTCGGCCTCGCGGCGGTGTACGGTGCCTCGAGCCTCGTGACCACGGCGGGCGGGCAGGTGGGGGCGAGCTTCGCGCTGCGCCAGGCGGTGGGCGCCGCCGCGGGCTGCCTGCTGGCGACGATCCTGGCGCGTGTGGACTACCAGCGGTGGCGCCGCTGGGCGTGGCCGCTTCTCGGCGTCACCGCGCTGCTGCTCCTGATCCCGCTGTTGCCCTTCACGCACGCCATCAGCCCGACGATCAACGGCGCGCGCCGCTGGGTGAGCATCGGCCCGTTCTCGCTCCAGCCCTCCGAGCTCGCCAAGTTCGCCGTCGTCGTGTGGTGCGCGATGCTCGCCGTCAAGAAGGGCGAGCAGCTCCGCAGCTTCCGCGTCGGTGTGCTGCCGTTCCTCGTCATCCTCGTCCCGGTCGTCGGACTCATTTTCCTCGAGCCCAACCTGTCGATGGCCCTGCTGGTGGCGATCCTGGCCGGGACGGTGCTGTTCACCGCGGGCGCCCGCATCGGACACTTCCTGCTGGTGGGCAGCGCGGCCACACCGCTGCTGTACGGCGCCGTGGCGAGCGCGCAGTACCGCCTCGCCCGCGTGCTCACCTTCCTAAACCCCGGCGCCGCGCCCACCGAGGCGACGTGGCAGGTGAAGCAGTCCCTCATCGGCATCGGGGCGG
>DASTUP010000036.1:0-2563 GCA_035759585.1 Gemmatimonadales bacterium
GCCGGTGCCGGATCTCGACGAGGATGAGCTGGACGAGGACGAAGAGGGCGATGAGCCCTGGGCCGCGAGCGTCCCGGGCGCCGGCTACGAAGCCGCGATCGCGGACGATGCCGCCGATGACGAGGACGGCAGCGACGAGGAGGACGAGGAAGAGGATGCCGGCGTGACGCCGCTGCCGCTCGGCAACATCGTCCGCTACGAACGCGACCGGGTGCACCCGGACAGCCTGCCGCACGAAGCCGCCGACGTGCTGATGAAGATCATCGAGGGGAAGACGTCGGAGGTCGTGGATCGGGCGCTGGCGGATCTGCTGGGGCTTTGAGAGGACTCGAGGCGCGGGTCTCGAGACCCGGGTCTCGAACCCCGCGCCACCTCACACCATCATCTCCGTCCGAAACCGCCAGATCCGCTTGAGGAGATCGTCGAGGTAGCCGTGCACCACGAATGCATCGACCGCAGCGGACGTCGCCGCGGCATCCGCACCCCACAGTCCCGCCCGCTTCACGTCCCCTTCGAAATCCGCCTGCACGTACACCCGCTCGTCGTCGTTGAAGATCGTCGGCAGCGTCGGGGCGAACTGCTGCGTGACCTCGTTCACCCCCGGCCCGCCGATGGCGATCGTCGGATGCTGGTGGAGTACGCCGCTCTCGAGATACCAGACGTCGTCCGTCACCACCGCGCGCCGGTACGCCTGCCCATCGCCGCGCCGGGCGATCTCCGCCTGGAGCCAGAGCGCGAGCGGGCGGTCCCGCTCGATCGCGGCCTCGCCGGAGCCCGTCACGAGCACGATCGTCTCATCGGTATCGAGCAGCTTCACTGGGCCTCCAGGTCTCCATCCGCGCGACCGGGGTCGCTGCGCTGATTCCGTTCGAATTCGCGCTCGCGCTCCGTCCGTTCCCGGATCTCGCGAATCGCGTCCTTGAATTCCGCGACGTTCTGCGACCGCTGCGCCGCGCGCCGCAGGTCGTCGTACATCTCTCCCGACCGGTCGAAGGCCTCGAGCTCGTTTCCCATCGCGGGGATCGGAAGGAGCGCCAGCACCGCGGCCGGGATCTTGAGGCCGGCGACGTAAAGATACTTCGAGTCGAGGCCGAATTTCGTCCCCGCCACGGTCGTGGTCCAGCTCGGCAGCGCCACGCCCTGGGAGCTCGGGTCGCGCGCGATCGAATCGAGGAAGGCCTGCACCACTTCCGTCACCGCGCTGTCGACCAGCTCCGTATGCGACCGCGTCAGCCGCCGCGCGAGCTCGCGTGGAGGGAGTGGCAGGGGCGGAACCCAGAGTCGGCCGCGGGCGATGCCGGGCCCGATCCGCCCGGCGACATCGCGCGACTCGTTTCCTGCGGCCTCCGGACGCTCGGCCACCATGGGAGGGGGCTCCGTCTCGGGCCTCGCCGTGTCTGCGCGGATCCCGGCCGCGACGGCAGGCGAGCCTGCACGTGGGGCGGCACCGGGTTGCGCGGGCGGGGTCGTCTCGAGTCGCGGGGGCGGACGCTGCACGGCGGGGTATGGCGGGAGCTCCACGAGCTGAATGTCCGGCCGCAACAGCACCGGGACGCGCGGCGAGCGCCCATCGATCGACAGCACGACGAACAGCACGATGTGAAGCGCGGCACTCAGGGCAAGTGCGACGCGCGGCAGCCGGGGAGGCGGCGGGAGCCGGAGGTCAAGTTGCCGGCGCAAGCGTCTCCCGTTTCGTGTCCGCGAGCACGCCGCCCAGCCGCCCGATCCCTTCGACGAGGCGATCAGCGTCGACCGTGAGCGCAATGCGGAAGAAGCCCTCCCCTGCCGGCCCGAAGGCCGCCCCGGGCAGCACGATGGCCCCGGTTTCCTCCATGGCGCGGCGGGCGAAGGGTTGCGACTTCACGCCCTTCGGCAGGGCCACCCAGAGATACATCGCCGCCTTCGGCGATTCGACATCGAGTCCCGCCGCACGGAGGGCCGCCACCCCGGCATCGCGCCGGCGCTGGAACTCGCGCCGCAGCGGCGCCACGAATTCTTCGCTGCGCGCGAGGGCGACACAGCCGGCTTTCTGGATGGCGAGGAACGGGCCGGTGTCCACGTAGCTTTTCACGCGCGTCAGCGCGCCGATGAGCGTCGGATTGCCGACCGCATAGCCCAGCCGCCACCCGGTCATCGAATAGCTCTTGGAGAGCGAGAGATACTCGATGGCGACGTCCCGCGCGCCCGGAATCTCGAAGATGCTCGGCGCGACATATCCGTCGAAGGTGACGTCGACGTAGGCGTTGTCGTAGGCGAGGAGGATGCCATGCTTCCGGCAGATGGCGACGGTCTTCTCGAGATACTCGAGCGGCGCGATGGCGGCCGTCGGGTTGTTCGGATAATTGAGGTAGACGACACGCGTCCGCTGCAGCACCGACTGCGGGATGGCATCCCAGTCGAGGAGGAAGTCGCGCTCCGCCCTGAGACCGCAGATGTGCGGTTCGGAGAGCGAGAGGAGCGCTCCGCCGATGTACGCCTGATACCCCGGCTCCGGTACCAGCACCACGTCGCCCGGATTGCAGACCGCCATCGGGACGTGCGAGAGTCCTTCCTTCGAGCCGAT
>DASTUP010000037.1:0-2640 GCA_035759585.1 Gemmatimonadales bacterium
TGCCGACCACGTCGGCGCCGGCGGTGTCCACCAGCCGGGTCAGCTCGTCGAGATGTTCCGCGATATGGCGTCCATCGGGAGAGCCCTTGCGGGGAGCGGCGACGAGTATGGCACGCTCCACCGGATCGCGAACGGGAATCAGGTCGCGGATGAGGTCACCTGCCTGAGGTCGAAGGTGTGGATGGGGTCGTCGCCGAGCGCGAGCGCGTGAGCGGCGCGCGGCCCTGGCGCGTGAATGGAACCACGCGGTCGCCGAACGGGGTCCTCACGGTGGCCTGTCCGCGCATGGTGTACGGGATGTCGCCGTAGCCGAGAGCGGCGCGCGCGGCGGCGCTGACGCCGTCCCAGTTGAACCGGAGCGGCAGCGTGACCGTCGTGGTGTCGCCGTCCTGGATCTGGAATTCGTCGGTGTAGGTGATGTCGCCGACATGCGATCCCTCGACGTCGAAGCCGAGCTCGAGCTTCGTCCCGCGCAGCGTGAAACTGTTCGGGTTGTAGACGTCCACCACGAGGTCCATCGAGCCGCCCGTGAGGCCGACCCCGCGAACCACCACTTCCTGCAGGCTCACCTGCGGTTCCAGGAAGTTGCCGGGGATGGCGGAGCAGCCCAGCACGGTGGTGAGCGCGAGAGACGATACCAGGACTGAAGCCTTCATGAGTCGATTCCTTGCGGAAGCAGGCCGAGCATAACAAGCAAGTGATGGGCCACCCGGATCTGTGCTCCGGGTCACACCACATCCTCCGCGGTGCCTTCCAGGGGGCCCTCTCCGCGCTCGGAGCGAAGCTGTTCCTCGCGACGCTCGGCCCACCACGCCAGCCGCTCCGCCACCCGCTTCTCGAAGCCGAATGGCCCGGGAGCGTAGAACTCCCGGCCGCGGAGTACATCCGGAAGATACTCCTGTGCGAGGTAGGCGTCGGCCGAATCGTGGGCGTATCGGTATCCCTTGTGATACCCCAGATCCTTCATGAGCCGGGTCGGGGCATTCCTGATATGCAGCGGGGTCGGAGCGGCAGGAGTCTCCCGGGCTGCTTCCAGCGCGGCATCGAGCGCGCGCTTCGTGCTGTTCGACTTCGGCGCCGTGGCGAGGTAGATGGTCATCTCCGCCAGCGGGAGATAGCCCTCCGGCGGCCCGAGCATGTGGAACGCGTCGCGCGCGGCCACCGCGAGCTGCAGGGCGTTGGGATCGGCGAGGCCGATATCCTCTGCCGCCATGGCGATCGCGCGGCGAAAGAGCGTCATCGGATCCTCACCACCGTCGAGCATCCGCGCCATCCAGTAGAGCGCGCCCTGCGGATCGCTTCCCCTGAGCGACTTGTGATAGGCACTCAGCAGGTTGAAATGCTCTTCGCCGGCCTTGTCGTAGCGCGCAAAGCGCTTCTGCATCGCTTCGCGGGCCACCTCGGCCGTGATCTCGCCACCGATGCCCGCATGGGCTGCGGCCGCCTCGAGCACGGTCAGCGCGCGCCGCGCATCGCCATCGGCCTCCTCCGCGATGAGGGAGACGGCATCGTCCGCCGCTTTCAGCTCCTGCGCGCCGAGCCCCCGTTCGCGGTCCGCGAGCGCGCGGCGGACCAGCGCTTCGAGGTCCGCGGCCGAGAGCGGCTCCAGGACGAACACGCGGGTGCGCGAGAGAAGCGCGCCGTTGATCTCGAAGCTCGGATTCTCCGTCGTGGCACCGATGAGGGTCACGACCCCTTCCTCGGTAGGAGGAAGGAGGCTGTCCTGCTGCGCCTTGTTGAGGCGGTGAATCTCGTCGATGAAGAGGATCGTCTGCTTTCCGCCGCCGGCGAGCCGTTCGCGCGCCTGCGAGACGATCTCCCGGATGCGGGGCACCCCTTCGGTGACGGCGCTGAAGGGCACGAAGACGCGCCCGGTGGCTCCGGCGATCACCGCGGCCAGCGTCGTCTTGCCGCTGCCCGGCGGCCCCCAGAGGATGATGGAGCCGGGTGTCCCACGCTCGATTGCCTCGCGCAGCGGCTTGCCGGGCGCGAGCACGTGCTCCTGGCCGACGTACTCGTCGAGCGTGCGCGGGCGCATCCGCGCGGCGAGGGGCTGGGCCGTCGTGACCGCCGAGAAGAGCGTCTCGTCGGAGCGGAATGCGCTCATCCGGCGAGCCATTGCCCGAGGAGGGCGCGCGTGAGGAGAAACGCGGCGGCGCCACCGAAGAAGGCGAGCGCGGTCGGGAGGCCGCGCTTGGCCTGGAACTCCGGGACGAGATTCGAGGCCGCGACGTACAGCGTCACCCCGGCGGAGAGCGCCAGGCCGTGCGCCGCGAGCGGCGCCATCACGCGCGTGAGGAGCACGCCCGCCACCGTCGCGACCCCCAATCCGCCCGCCGCAGCCATGGCGCGCCGCTGTCCCTGCCCTCCCGCCAGCATGACGCTCGCCATCGTGACCCCTTCCGGCAGCTTGTGCAGCAGCACCGCCAGGAACAGCAACACACCGAGTCCGGTGGACTCGAGGAATCCGCTCGCGATCGCAACCCCGTCGAAGAACGAGTGCAGAGAGAGGCCGAGGAGCGCGCTCACCGCGGCGGCCGCGGTGACGTGGTGGGTCTCTTCGCCGAAATGGAAGTGGGGCACCACCACGTGATGGGCGAGGTGGACGAACAGGTAACCGCCGAGGACGAAAAGCGCCGG
>DASTUP010000038.1:0-25025 GCA_035759585.1 Gemmatimonadales bacterium
CTTCCGGCGCGCCGTCTCGGGATCGAACCAGGCACAGCGATCGACCTCGGGGAACGTGATCCAGCGTCCGGAGCGCGGTGGCCATTCGGTCTTCATGCTGTTGCTCACTACCGCGCCCGGGTCCAGATCGCCCTCGACCGCCCAGGCGTAGACCGTTTTGCCCGCCTTCTGGCGGATCGCTCCGAGAGGGAGACATCGGCCGGCCGGCGAGGCTCCGGTTTCCTCGGCGAATTCGCGACGGGCGGCGTCGAGCAGCTCCTCACCAGCGGCAGGAACGCCCTTCGGGATGGTCCACGCGCCGTCGTCGCGGCGTGCCCAGAAGGGCCCTCCCGGGTGAGCCAGCAGCAGCTCGGTCCCGGCGGAAGTCCGGCGGAAGAGGAGGAGCCCCGCACTGAGCACCTCCCGGCGCGGCGGCACCCCTATCGCGCTCTGAAGCGCGCGACGAGACCGGCTCCGTCGTAGAGCTCGAGCGTCGCATCGCGTCGCTCGAACCGGACGACTTTCTCGAGGGCCTCCGCATAGGCCCGTTCGACCTCCATCCCGTCCTGGCAAGCCATCATCGTCATGACCATCGGGCCGAATCGGAGCGAATCGCGGGAGGCGGTGTAGGGGCCACCCATGGAATTGCATCCCGAGAAGCCGCCCGCGTTTCCATCGTCGGCAAAGCGGAGATCCGGCATGCGGCCGCCATTGCCAGCGATGTCCGTCGTGCCGGGGAGCGAATCGAGGACCCAGAGGGGGCCGACGAGGGACGCGTCGTCGCCCGGCGGCGAAACCTCGTCCGCCTCGGGAGGGACGGTGTCGGAGCCGCCGCCCTGCGTGCAGGCGGCGAGGAAGATCAAGAGCAGCGGAATCGGAAGTCGCACGATCGCTCCAGGTTGGCTGAACCCTGAATCAACTTCCATCCCCGGCCGGCGCAATCCCGGCGCGCGGTCCGGCTCAATCCGGAAGCTCGCAGGCCAGGTAGAAGATCTCGGGCTCGTCGTCGGCCATGCGCACCATGCGCTCGAAGGTGAATCCGAGCCCTCTGAGCAGCCGGAGCGAGGGTTCGTTCTCCGGCGACACGATCGCCGCCATCCGCGACATGCCGAGAGTGCGCCGCGCATAGGCGAGCATCGCGGATGCGGCCTCACGTCCGTAGCCGCGCGCGCGGTGCCCGGCGAGAAACGCAAAGCCGAGATCCGGATCCGGGAGCGCGTCGCGCTTCAGGACGCCGCAGGTCCCGATCGGCTCGCCAAGCTCCTTCGATGCGACGAGGTACAGGCCATGGCCGTGCTGTTCATAACTGGCCATGGCGCCGCTGCGGATGTATGCGCGCGCCTCCGTCTCCGTCCGCACCTTGCGATCCCCGATGAAGCGGATGAACGCCTCGTCGTTGAGGAGCGCCAGCATGAAGGGGGCGTCGGCTTCGTCGAGCTGGCGCAGCGTGAGGCGCGGGGTCTCGAGGATCATTCGCGGATGCGTCATGTCAGATGTGAGTTGCCCAGGAGCTTGGTCACGTCGTTTCCCTCGAGGCTCGAGGCGATGATGTCGCAGCGACGGCCGCGGTGCACAGCGACCCGCCGCTGCCGGAGATGTTTCGAAGCGTTTGCGGACAGACCCGGCCGATCCGGATATCTTCCACTCCAGCATGTCCCCGACTCCTGCATCCACCACCGGCTTCCCGCGCGTCTCGGCTACGCGTTATGTCCAGCCGCTTCGCGAGGGGGGCTCACTCCCTGCGGTCGTGGACACCGACGGCGGGCTGTTCGTGGTCAAGTTCCGTGGTGCGGGGCAGGGCGCGAAGGCCCTCGTGGCCGAGCTGCTCGTGGGGCGGATCGCAGAGGCGCTGGAGCTTCCGGTGCCGGAGCTCGCGCTCGTGGACGTGCCTCCCCCGTTCGGCCGGAGCGAGCCCGACCCGGAAATCCAGGACCTCCTGCGGCAGAGCCACGGCGTCAACGTCGGCCTCCGCTACCTCGATGGCGCGTTCAACTTCGACGGAAAGGCGGCCGGCGAATTCATCACCGCGGACTTCGCGGCCCGGCTCGTCTGGCTCGATGCCTTCGTCACCAATCCGGACCGCACGCACCGCAACCCGAACCTGCTGATCTGGCAGCGACAACCATGGCTCATCGACCATGGCGCGGCGCTGTACGCCCACCACGACTGGGCAAGCGTGACCGGGGAACGGGTTCGCACGTCCTTTCCGCTCATCCGCGATCACGTGCTGCTGGCGCAGAGCGAAGCCATCGAATCGGCGGATGCCCTGGCCACCGCGCGCCTGAGCGACAGCGCCCTGCGCGACATCCTCGGCGCGGTGCCCGATGAGCTCCTGCACGCGGCCGATCCCGCCGCCCAGCCCGGCACATCGCGAGAGCGCTACCGCGATTACATGCGCAGGCGCCTGGATCCCCCACGAGCATACGTGACCGAGGCGATCGAAGCTCGCGCGCGCCGCCTGCGCGAGCCGCCGCAGGCACTCGGAGCGCGCCGATGAGCGCCACGCAGCGGGTCCTCTACGACTTTGCCGTGATCCGCGCGGTCCCGCACGTGCACCTGGGCCGCTTCGAGCCGGTCGGCGTGGTCCTCCACGCGCGGACGAAGGAATTCCTCGTACTCAAGGCGCTGACCGACCCGGCCGTGCTGCGCGCGCGCCTTCCCGACGTGGATGTGGATCTGCTCGTCCGGTATCTCAGGAGCTACGAAGCGGTAGCGGCGGGCGATCCGTCCGCCGGGCCGGTAGCGCTCGCGCCGAGCTCGGAGCGCTTCCACTGGCTCACCGCGCCGCGGTCGGACGTCCTGCAGAGCTCGCCCGTTCACGAAGGTCTGTGCGACGACCCCGCACAGGCGGTCGAGCGGCTCTACGGCATGCACGTCGGCGCCTAGCGCGTCAGTACTGCTCGATCGCCGCTCGCGAGATCCGCTCCATGAGCCGATGGAAGCGCGATCGCCGGCTCCAGCGCTCCAGCTCGAATTCCTCCGACTTTTCGAAGTCCTGCAGCAGCCCCTTCTCGATCTCCGCCGCGAGGCGTGCGTCGCGGATGGCGAGGACATTCTCCTCGTTCAGCTCCATGCTGCGCTCGTCCATGTTGGCCGATCCTACGACCGACCAGATCCCGTCGACGACGACGACCTTGGCGTGCATCATCGTCGGCTGGTACTCGTAGATCCGGACCCCCGCGCGCATCAGCTCCTCATAGTGCGTCTGGCCGGCCAGTCGCACGGGCTTGGCGTCGGTCCTGCTCCCTGGAACGAGGATGCGGACATCGACGCCTGCCTGCGCCCGCTCGATGACGGCTCGTCGCAGCCGCTTGTCCGGAATGAAATACGAGTTGGAGATATAGAGCCGGTTCCGCGCCGCGCGGAACCCGAGCCAGTGGCAGATGCGGATCGGCTGCTCGGCATCGCTGGGCGAGCTGACGACGGCAAAGCCGATCGGGCGGTCGTTCCCGCTGTCGTCGGGGCCGGTGGGCGGCTGCGGGAAGAAGCGTGGGCCGGCGAGGATCTCGCCGCAGCAGTACACCCAGTCGTTCCCGAACGCGGTCTGCACGCCGCTCACGAGCGCTCCGGTGACCATCGTCATGCTGTCACGCCAGTGCCCGGGGCTCTCGGCATCGCCGTCCCATTTGTCGGCGATCGCCGCGCCGCCGGTGAACCCGATCTCACCATCGACCGTGATCGCGCGCTGGTGCGAGCGCCGGAAGACACGGACCATGCTGTACCAGTGGATCGGGCGGAAGAACTCGAGCCTCACGCCGGCCTTCCGGAGGCGGTCACGATCCTCGCGCCTGAACTTGAGCGCGCCGAACGCATCGATGAGCACGCGCACCTCGACGCCGCGGCGCGTCGCATCGACGAAGGCGTCGATGAACCGATCGCTCACCGCCCCGGACTCCCAGATGTAGCACTGGAAGTTCACGGATTCGCGCGCCTTCCCGATCGCCTCGAGCATCGCAGGAAAGAAGGCCCTGCCATTCTGGAGAATGTGCGCGCTGCTGCCGTGCAGCACCGGCACGTTGAGCGCGCTCACCAGGAGGTCGACGAACTCGAGCGAATCGGCGTCGGGGTCGGCGCCGACGAGAAAGTCGGGCTCGTGGAAGTCGGGGAGGAAGAGCGCCGAGATCACCATGACGACGGCGAGCGCGCCGAGGGCGAGGAGGGTCCAGCCCCACCACGGGAGAATGGAGACGTCCTCCATGTGCGGCTCCGCTGTCAGGCGTGAAAGTCGATCCGTGCGACCAGCGGGTGGTGATCCGACCCGAAGACGAACGGACCTGCGTCCCGCGGGTCTTCATCCAGCCGCAGCACCTCGAAGCGATCGATGCCCTTCGGGGTGGCAAGAAGAACCCAGTCGAGCAGGAGGCGCGGCATGCGATGGTACGTATGCCGCCAGGTGATCGGCCGCGCCGGAATGCCGGTGGCGAACCCCGCATCGCGCAGCGCGCGAAAAGCCGGCTCGGCGCGCTGGCGCGCCAGATTGAGATCGGCGCCGAGGAGATGGGATTCGTCCGCGCCGGCGTGCAGCATGCGGATCAACTCGTGCGCCTGCCGGAGACGGCCGGCAAACCCGAGGAGGTCCCGGGCGCCGCGGCCGCGCGGATCGAGATGGGCGGAGTGAAGGCGCAGCCGTGCGGTGCCGATGGTCACCGAGGCCGAGACGACGACACGCCGCTGCATCGAGAAGGGGAGCTCGGTTGCCGTGGAATCGGCGAGCGGCAGCGACGCGAGGATCGCATTGCCGCGGTCGCTCCGGGCAATGCCGTTCCGCATCGAAGGGGCATAGCGCAGGTTGAGCCCCAGCTTCCGGGCAGCGGCAAGAATATCGTGCTCGTGCCCGCCGCGGCGGGAGAAGTCGCGCGCCATGAAGCCGTTGGACCGCGCAGGCACCGAATCGCCGGAGCGATACGCTTCCTGAATGAGCGCCACGAACGGGGCATCGCCCGGGATGCCGGCGGCGGCGTACTCCCCGCCACGAATCCGCTCGACGACCCGCGCAATATCTCCCCGGCCGATCCAGACATTCCACGAAAGCACGACGAGCGTGCGACCGATTGGCGCGGCGGGTCCTGCAAGGTCCAGTGCAACATGGTCGCCGACGTTCGCGCGCCATCCCACCAACGGCTGGTCGGCGTGCGCGACATCGCGTCGGATGAGCGGGAAGTGCTCCATGCGGCAAGTTACTTACCTGCGGCACCCCGCGTCCTGTCGCCGGATCCCCTCCAGTGGCACCGGAGTCCATTCCGCTTCCTCGGCAGGCAGGTTGAGCACGGGACCGTCCCACATC
This sequence comes from Gemmatimonadales bacterium, assembly GCA_035759585.1. Classification (GTDB taxonomy): domain Bacteria; phylum Gemmatimonadota; class Gemmatimonadetes; order Gemmatimonadales; family GWC2-71-9; genus CAMLLJ01. The sequence continues at coordinate 5,264 of DASTUP010000038.1, forward strand.
CGGGCATCCACCTCGATCGCGGTGACGCCGCGGAGCATGGCGTAGCGCTTCTGCCCGTCGGGCGTATCGATGTCGAGCTCGAAGAGAATGCAGGGCGTGGCCGAGGCGGTGCGGGCGGCGCGGGCCCGGACCCACTCCCTGCCGAGGGCCGGCACCTTGATCCGGACCAGGACACCCTGGTGCAGGACGAACGCTCCGCGCTCGCGCGGGGTGCCGGACTCGTCGCGCGTCTCCGCCGGCTCGGCCGGGCCCGGCGCCGTCTCCGCGCGAAAGGCGACCGGATCCACCGGAAGCATCGGTGCGTCCGACGGAGGATCTTCTCCGCGGAGCAGCTCCATCGCGAAGACGATCCGGTGCGCCGGCGTGGCGACGAGCGAAAGCTGCAGGCCCGCGACGCTGTCCCGGCCCACGAGCTCGTGCACGATGCCCTCCGGCGCGGGCTCGGTCTCTTCCGACGACCAGGACGGCGGGAGCGCGGCGGGAACGATGCGCGCGAGCTCGCGAAAGCGCTCCGAGACGCGGTCCGCATCCTTTGCCGCGAAGACCGTGCAGCGGAACGCCGGCGTCCGCGTCACTTCGCAGTCGTAGGTTCCCGGGAGGTCCACCAGCGATTCATGCAGGCCGGAGCTCGACGACGGAGCGGGAATCCCCTGGCCACGAATCGCTGTGAAGCTGTCGGCGCCGGCTTCGACCAGGCTCGCAAGCGCTGCGGACCATGCGCGCCGGTCGGTCTTGATCGCGAGGCATCCGCGCAGCGCCGCGAGCAGCTCGTCGCCTCCCAGGTGAATGGCATCGCCTCGCGTACGGCTGAGCTCCTGCTCGAGGACGCGCAGGTGCCGCCCGGCGATCATCCCTCCCTCCCACATGAGCTGCACCGCCCAGCAATCCGCCTCCTGCTCCCACTTCGCCGCGTTCGGCTTCCAGACATGCCCGAGCAGGTGATGCCCGCACTCGTGGAGATACACGAAGATCTGCGTCGTGCGCGACTGGCCGCCCATGAGGCGCTGATTCCAGTAGATGATCGACTCGCCCTTTTCCACCGTCGCCATGCCGGCCCAGCTCATGTCGTTCCGCACGACGCCGCGCACCGGACGGTCGGCGCGGTCGATGCACCCGTCGAGGGGAAGCTGCGCGGCCGCAGGCGACGCCGCGAGCGAGAGAAGAAGGCCCAGGGAGATTCGCATCGCCGGCTACCAGTCCGTCGGCCTGTAGTCCTTGAGGAACTGCCCCCAGACGTGCTCGCCGGTATTGATGCCGTCGATGATCGGATCGGCGATGCGCGCCGCGCCGTCCACGATGTCGAGGGGCGGATGGAAGCGATGCTCCGCCGTCTTCCGCTCGGCGATCTCCACCGGATCCTCGTCCGTGACCCATCCGGTATCCACGCTGTTCATGTGGATGCCGTCGGCGTGGTAGTCGGTGGCGGCCGTGCGGGTCATCATGTTGAGCGCCGCCTTGGCCATGTTCGTGTGCGGATGCCGCGTCGTCTTGAACGGGCGATAGAACTGGCCTTCGACGGCCGAGACGTTGACGATGTGCTTCTCGCGCCCCGGCGTGCGGAGCATGAGGGGCTTGAGCCGCGCGTTGAAGATGAACGGCGCGACGGCGTTGACCAAGTGCACCTCGAGCAGCTCCACCGACGACACTTCGGCGAGGAGCAGCCGCCAGGAGTTCCGGTCGCGGAGGTCCACCTGCTGCAGGTCCTGGTCGAGGCGGCCCTGCGGGAAGAGGTCGCGCTCGACCATCTGCTCGCCCGGCAGGAGCGGCACCTGCGAAAGCTCGGCGGCGCGCACGAGTCCCGAGCGGGCGAGCGCCACCTCCTGCTCGCGGTCGGTGCCCGGGCCGAGGATGCGGTACTCGCGGAGCCCCTCGTACCGCCCGAGGAGCCGCCGCTGCGAGGGGGGCATGTCCGAGAGCGCCGACATCTCCCCCGCCATCATGTGCTCGTAGAATGCGGGCGGTCGGCGCACCGTCTGGCATGCATTGTTGATGATGAAGTCGAGACGCTCCTGCGTTTCCATGAGCTCGTGACAGAACGCCTCGACGCTCGGTGTGTGCCGCAGGTCCAGCCCGAAGATCTCGAGCCGGTCGCTCCACTCCTCGAAATCGGGCTCGCGCGCGTAGCGGGCGGCCGAGTCGCGCGGGAAGCGCGTCGTGACGATCAGCGTGGCACCGCTCCGCAGGAGCTTGAGCCCCGCCTGGTAGCCGATCTTGACGCGGCCGCCGGTCAGCAGGGCGACGCGGCCGCGCAGATCCGCAAGCTCCGTCCGCTTCCGGAAGTTCAACTCGGCGCACGTGGGGCAGAGCTGGTCGTAGAAGTGGTGGAGCTCGGTGAAGTCCTGCTTGCAGACGTAGCAGTGCTGCGGCTCGATCGCCTCACGGACTTCCGCGAAGCCGGTATCCCGGTCGGGAGCAACGTCGTTCGGCTCGAAGGCCGGCGGCGGAAAGACGTTGGGCGACGTGAAGACGGTCTGGCGCCGCAGTCGCCGGATGCCGGTCTCGGCGAGGGCACGCTCCTCGCGCTGCACCCGCGCGGCCTTCCGTTGCCGCACCGTGGCCTTCACCAGCTTCCGGCGCTGGATCGGATCGGGGTGATAGACGTGGCCGACGGCATCGAGCAGCCGCCGGCGGTCCTCTTCGCGAATGCCGGCCAGAAGGCCGCGGTCGGCTGCGATCTCTTCGAGGAACCCGGTGGCAGCCTGAAGGCGGAGGAGAAACTCCGCGTGGGGGTCGTTGGGGGCGGTCATGGTGAAAGGTACGGCGGGCGGGTGGGGCGTTGGAAGGTCGGGAGCGCGGATGACATCGTACCCTCGCTCCACCGCTGCCGACCCTCCGAACGTTGGCCCTCCGACAGTGCGACTCGCTACGAAGGCCACATCGCCCCGAAAATCCCCGCCGTGACGAGCGCATAGATCAGCCCGTCGAGCGTCGTCCGCGCCGTCATGCCCCAGCTCCGGCCCCACCAGATGGACACCTGCCAGAGGGCCACGGCATAGCCGAGGAAGGCGGTAACGCCGGCAAAGCGGAAAACCGGGAGATACGCCGAGCCCGGGGGAAGCGCCGCACCGGCGACGTACCCCGCGAAGAGGCTCACCAGGAGGGTGTAGACGAACCATTTCGCGAGCGTGCCGCCCATCCGGAACGGCCCCTTCGGCAGCACCGTGAGGATCATGTTGGGACCCGCAGCAATCTTGGCCTGGAACTCCGCGCTCTTCATCTCCGAACTGGAGAAGCACCGGGGAACCATGTACTCGCCCTGCGGGATGTTCAGCGGGCCGACCGCGGCACGGAAGCGCTCTTCGTCCGGGACCTGCGGGTAGTCCCGCTTGTGCCAGAACGGCCCCATGTGGATGATCGAGCTCGCGATGAAGACCGCGACGGCAGCGACGATGATCGGAAGCAGGAGCGAACCGAGATCTGTCATGAGCCAATCTCCATGGGGAGTTGAAGGAAATCGCCGTACGCCTCGACGGCGCGGGTAAGCGCCTGCTGTTCCTGCCGGCTCAGCCTCACCACGACCTGGAGCTCGACGGTCACCCCCTTTCGGGAGAGCGTTCGCTTCCATCCGCCCACGAGCTGACCGCCGACCGCAATCACGTGACGCTCGAGCGCTGGCGTGGGCATCGGCACTTTCGCCATCCGGAGCCGGTCGAGGATCGCGCCGCGGTCGCGGAGGCCAATGAAGTACTCGTCGAAGTTGGGCAGAAGATGCACGGCGCGACCTGCCACGGGTCGTGGCCGGCCGGGCCCGTCGGTCCAGTAGTCGCGCCCGTCGACCTGCTGCACGGTTGCGCCTCCGAGCGAGGCGATGCCGCGCCGCGCCTCAGCGACGGTCAGGCCGGAAAACCACGCGAGATCGTGCGCGGTTGCCGGGCCGCGCGTCGAGATGTAGCGGCGCGCGAGCTCGTGCAGGGCGTCATCCCGGTCGAGAGATGCCGCCGGCGGCACCCGTTCCTCGAGCAGTGCGTAGGTGTGCTGCTTCCCGCGCAGCGGCCCGCTGCAGACGACGCCATCGAGCTCGGCCCGCATCATCAGGTAACTGAGCCGGCGCGCGTCGGAGGCTTCGACCCGTCCCCGCGTGAGTGCGGCGCCGAGCTCGGCGCGCGTACGGTAGTTGCGATCGCGCAGCACCCTCTCGAGGATCGCAGTGCTCCGCCGGATCACTGCCGCGTCGATGCCCGCTTCCCGGTAGTACGGGCCGTTGGCGAGGTGAACGCGCGGAGCCGTGAGCCGCAACAGCCACCGGAGATCTGCCGGCGCGACGAAGTGCCACGTCGGCCGCAGCACGTGGGTGCGGACGAGCTCTCCCGCATTGAACGCCCGCTCGACCTCGGCATCCACCAGGCCTCGGCCACGCAGGCCGACGCCCCACTTCGCGGCGCCGAAATCCTGCGCCTGGACCGCGCCGAGCCGGGAGACGACGGCCTGCGGTGAAGCCGAAGGCGGCGTCACGAGGTGCTGTGCCTCGAGGCGCCGCCTTCCGATTTCCGCGGCCCCTGGCGCCGGCCGAGTTTCCCGGGTCGGCGACAGGGAACGGCCCTCCGCGTCTACTGCCGGCGGCTCGACGGCGGAACGATGCCGTTGATCCGGAGGTACGTGACCATGTTGCCGTAATGCTCGCCGTTGTGCGTGGCGTTGAGCGTGAGCGCATGCAGCCGCGTCTGCTCCTGGCCGAACAGGCGCGTGGCACCCTGGGCCGCGGCGTCGGTCTGCGCATACGCCTTCCGGCAGTACTCCGTGGATTTCTTGAGCGCGGCGACGATCTCCGCCTTCGACAGGTTCTTCTCCTCGATCTGGTTCTCGGCGCCGCCATCCTCGTTCATCGCGGCCCCGCAGATGAGATGCTGCGCTCCCGCGACGTGCGCGACGAGCTGCCCGAAGGTGCGGACTTCCGGCGTGGGCCGGAAGGCGTACACCGAATCAGGCGCCTCTTCGGCGGCCATGGTGATCCATGTCGTGAGCTGCCCCCAGATGCCCTCGACCGTGCCGACGGCGCTGGAAGTCGGCGCAGCGGTCTGCGCCTGGAGGCCGGTGGCGGCAAGGCTCAGCATCACGGCAGGAAGAATTCTCTGCTTCATCGGAACGTTCCTCTCGGTTACGGATTGCGGATCAGTGAACTGCTTCAGCTGCCGCCCGTCTCCCGTGCAGTGGGATACGGCGCGGCCGGATACGGGCCGATCTTCTCGACGGTGTACTCGCTCGCCCAGAAATCGGGTGGGCCCTCGCTGTCGGCGACGCGGTTGCTCACCGGCTTCACGCCGTTCTTGAGGTAGATGGCAACGGCCCGGATGTCCTCGTCCGACATGTGGCGGAACGCCGGCCACGGCATCGGCATCGCGAGATACTTCGGATTGTCGGGGAAGTTTCCTTCGCCAGGCGTTGTCGACGTGATGTCCACGTCCGGTGTCTCGCCCGGCCGCAGGCCGTAGCGGATCGCGTTGAAGATCTGCCGGGTGCTGAATCTCCCGATCCCGGTGGTGTTGTCGGGCGTGAGATTCCGGGGGCGGGTCTTGAAGGGGCCGATCTGGAAGATCTGCAGCGAATCCTTCACGCCGGCCAGCCACATCGGCGAGGCCGGATTGGAGCCGCCGCCGTGGCAATCGCCGCAGGCATGCTCGAGCACGAGCTGACGCCCGCGAGCGATCTGTGCCTGCAGCGTATCCGCGACAACGGGCGCGCTGGTTCTTTCTCCCTCCGGATCCCGGATGACTCCGGCTGCGGCGAGTGCCGCAAGCGATGAAATGCCGAGTGCAAGGTGCAGCGGTCCCATGCAGGCCTCCTGGCCGGTTGAGCGGTTCAGTTCGGATCAGCGCACTTCGAGCACGCCCATCATTCCATGGTCTTCGTGGTCGAGGATGTGGCAGTGAAACATCCACTTCCCGGGATAGTCGTCGTATCGAACGATGAATCGGACGGTCTCATGCTCGGGAACGTTGACGACATCCTTCCAGCTGCGGAACGGCTCCGGCACGCCGTTCCGGTCGAGCACCTGGAACTGGAAGCCGTGCAGGTGAAACGGGTGGTCCATGCCGACGAGATTCTCGACCTGCCAGATCTCGGTCGCGCCGAGCTTCGCCTCGACGTCCACGCGCGTCATGTCCATGATCCGGCCGTTGATCATGCCCTGGGTCAGTACCATCACGCGCGTGGCGGTGGCCTCGAGGGTATCCAGGGCCGGGACGGGACGGAGCGTTTCAGGGATCGCGACCGGCGGAAGCGGCGGCCCGGCGTCGTAATGGAGCGTCAGGAGCGCGCGGGTCGTGTCCCATTTCGCGGGACGGGTCTGCGGGATGTAGCGATCATAAGGGAGCGATTGAAGCACCGCCTCCGAGCCGGGCGCACCACTGCCGCGCACGAGGAGCTCCACGCGCTCCGACGCCGCAACGAGGATCTCGCTTCGCTCGACCGGATGCTCGAAGAGCCCGCCGTCGCTGCCGACATGGAGGAAGGTGTGTCCCGGGATGGCGAGGCGGTACATTCGCGCGGCGGAAGCGTTGATGATGCGCCAGCGCTGGACTTCGCCACTGCGGATCGTGAGCGTCGGCTGCAGCTCGCCGTTCACCAGGAGCAGCTCGCCTTCACGTCCGTTCTCCCGGTCCACGCGCCAGCCGTGCGTCCGCGGTTCCGGAACGTCGAGCGAACCGTCCTCCCGGAGCCGGTTGTCCGAAAGGATCAGGAGCTTTTCGGGGAGATGCGCGATCGGATCGTCGGCCGCGCGTACGATGACGGCGCCGTACAAACCCTTCGCCACCTGCCAACCGGTGTAATGATGCGGATGGGGATGGTACCAGTACGTGCCGGCGGTGCCGGGACGGATGGTGAACTCGAAGTCGTACGACTCGCCCGGGGCGACCGGATGGAAGGGGCTGCCGTCGGCAGTGACGGGAAGGTGGAGTCCGTGCCAGTGCACCGTGGTCGAATCGGGAAGCTCGTTGCGGAAATGCACGATGACGCGGTCGCCCTCACGGACCTCGAGGCGAGGCCCGGGCACCCGGCCGTTGTAGGCGAATGCATCGGTGGTCTTGCCGGGTGCGATCGAAAGGGTCGCGGGCGACGCGACGAGCGATATCTCCACCGTGCGCGGCTGCTTCGAAAGGTTTTCGAAGACTTCCGGTCCTGCGACGGCGGGGCGCGCCCTGGCGGTCGTCCCTGCGATTGCGATCGTATGCGGGTGCTGCTGGGCCTCGGACCTGCCCGGGATGAACGAAATGCCGAGCAGGAGCAGCGGAACGGCTGCCCGGGTGGGACGTTCGGACCACATGACGAGTGCGCTCCTGGGGGAGAAGACGCAATACCGATTGAATACGGCGCCGAATGGCGCCGGCATCAACGTACCGGCGGGGACCCGAACCGTCCAGAGGGCGCCGGCGGGCGGCCGGGGGGGGCGGGAGCCCGGGCGGGCGGACCGGGCCGCAGCTCAGGGACTGGCGTGGCTCTTGCCCGGTACGCCGGTCTCCGTCATCAGGTGCGACCCATGTCCCGGAACCATGCAGTCCGGCCGTTCGGGCCCCGAGCGGCGCTTGCACTTTGCGGTGTCCTGGCCCTCTCGGCGTGCTCGGCCAAGTACTCCCAGGTCCCGGCCCGGCTCGACCTCCATTCCTATGGAAAGGTGGCGCTGGTCCGCTTCTCGGTGGAGCAGGCGGACACCGGCGTGAGCGTGCTGGCCACCGAGCGATTTGCCGAAGAACTCCTGGCGAGCCAGCACATCGAGCTCCTCGAGGTCGGGTCCGCCGACTCGGCGATCTCGGAGCTCGCCGCGCGGGAAGTCCCCGCGGTATTCATGGGCCACCTCAAGCTCTCGAGCGTGCGGCCCCGCGGCCGGCTGAGCGCATCGGGCGCGAGCCTTCGCGGCACGGTGTCGGCGCAACTCACGGTCAAGCTCGTATCGACGCGCGACGGCGCCACCCTCTGGCGCTCGAGCGCCATGACGGACGGGACCGTGGGGCGCGTCTCGATTGGAGGAGGCTTCCCGTCGGTAGCGATGCGGGACCGGGAAGAAGCCTACGGCGAGCTCGTCAACGCACTCATAGCGGACGCGACGCGCGATCTGCGGCCAACCTGGGTCAGGCAGTAACGCCGGCGGACCGAAGCTCGGGGCGGCCTTCCGTGCATTGCGGGCTGAAAAAGAGCACACGAAAACATGAAAGGACGAAAGGCGCCCGCGTCGGCAGGAGTTGCGGCTCGTAGGGCGGGCTGCGGCGGAGTCGCGAAACTGCGCGTCCTGGGACGCCACACCAAATCGTCCAATCCCTGCCGAGCGAGCGGAGGCGGTTCTGCGCCGTTCAACTCATCTCATCGCTGCCCCGATTGCTTGCTCCGCCACACCGAAGTCCTTATTTCCGCCTTTCATAGACGCCGATCAGCTCCGCCTGATCCAGGACGTGGCCTTCGATTGCTTCGGCGATGTCCCACGCCGTAGGGGTGCCGAGGTCGCCGAGGAGGGTGTCGAGGGCGAAGAGCTTGTGGTAATAGCGGTGGCGGCCGATCGGTGGGCACGGGCCGCCATACCCGGTGCGCTTCCAGTCGTTCATGCCTTCGCGCGTTCCCGTCGCGTCGCGATTCACATCGGCAGTTTCGCCGAGTGCGGTGACTGTGGGCGGGATGTCGTACAGGACCCAGTGGACCCAGGTCATCTTCGGCGCTGCGGGATCAGGCGCGTCGGGGTCATCCACGATCAGGGCGAAGGACTTCGTGCCGGGCGGTGCGCCGGACCATCGGAGCGGGGGCGAGAGGTCGGGGCCGTCGCAGGTGTGTTTCGCGGGGATCTCGCCCTGGTGAGTGAAAGCGGGGGACGTAAGCGAGAGGGGCATGGTGGACTCCATTCGGGATCAGCTCGCCCAGTCGCCCTCGTCGCGCATGGCGGAGAGCAGGGTGCGATCCTCGTCGAGGCGGGATTGCAGCAGCTGGAGCAGCTCTTCCTCGAGGCGGACGAAGCGCTCGAAGGCGGCTCCCATGGCGGGGTCGGCCATCGCGGCCATGTCGTGTGCGCCCATCGGGAGATCGCGCGCGGCGGCCATCCGCTCCGCGGTGTCCGCAAGGGCGGCGGCGGAGTCGCGATGCTCGCGCGCCAGGCGATCGTAAAGGGCACGCTCGCGACGGGAATTCTCGTCGCTCAGGTCGAGCGCCTTCATGTGCCGCTCGAGGATCTCGGCGACCGCGGTGGTCAGCTCGGCGATCTTGGCGGGGAGCGCTGAGCTGGCGGCGAGGCCCTTGCCGCAGGTGAGTTCGTCGGTCATCGGCGCGGGACGAGGGGAGGAGCTCGCGATGCGCGGGGCGGGAAAGGCGCGAGCCGGGTCTCGTGAGTATTGGCGCCCTGGCGAGCCAGCGTCAAGGAGAACGGGGAATCAGGCGCAGCGAGCGGAAGGTGACGATGCCGGTTTCCGGATCTTCCGTCCGGACGAGCACGCGATCGGATCCGAACGCCATGGGCATGAGCGCGGCCGGGATGCGCAGGTGGGCGGCGATACCGCCATCGGACCGGAAGGCGGTGGCCGAGCGCTCGGGCATCCCGGGGGCCCAGCCTTCGACTACCCAGAGGAGCCCGTTGTTCGACACGAGGAACCGGTCATACAAGGCCACGGAGTCCGCGACGAAAGTCGCTTCGCGAAGCAGCCGCTCCTGCTCGATGGGGTCGATTGCCCGTTCTCCGCCCCCGCCTGCCTGTGCTCTGCGCCGCGCAATGACCGAGTCCCGTGCGCCGGCAGGCATCTCGATCCGCCCGACATCGGACCGGATCGACATTCGGAGCATCCCGTGCTCGTCGAGAAGGTCGATCTGGTACGCATCGGCTGTTCCGACCGCGATCAGCGAATCCCACACGGCTGTCGTGGCCGCCCGGCCGAACAATATCGGACGCGTCTGAAGAAAGGCTCGTCCCCGCTGTCGCGCTTCGAGGACGCGGATCTCGCGGCCCCGAAGGAACCTGAGCGTATCGCAACGTCCGTCGCCAAGGCTGACCAGCGCCACCGGTGGCCGGGCGATGGTATTGGTCAGCGGGGCCGGTTTGAGGACGGATCCTTCGTCGGCGATGATGGCTCCCCCTGACAGGCGGCCGACCGGTGAGATCGATCCGCAGGCGCGAATCCCGCGAACCGTGCCGATCCGATTGAGCGAGGCGTCGTAGAGCGCCAGTCGATCGTTGCCGAAGTCGGGGACGAAGAGTGTGTCGCGCGTAGCGGATATCGCGTCGATCGATCCGAAATCCTCGGGTCCGCCTCCGCGCCGACCGACCCGCTTGCGGAGACTTCCGTTGGCCTCATAGATGAGCAGCTGCGATTGCGCGTCGTTACCGAACGCGATCGCATCATCGGAAAGCAGGACGACGCCCCGGACATTCGTGACCTCGTCACTGCCATCCTCGCGCGCCCCGATGACCGCGAGCGGGACCGAGTCGACCGTCAGCTGTGGTGCGGCGGCGCGCGCATTCGCCGAGTGCTCGAGGATGGTGATGCCGGCACTATCCCGGGCGATGGGGATAACAGGGCTGCCGGTGATCGCCGACCGATCCTCCGGTTCACCGACGCAGCCGGTGGAGAGGAGAATGCAGAGGAGGGAATGCGCAGCCGTTCGCATGGCTTCTCCCTTCGCAACGCTCAGCCGCCCTTGGACAACTCCTGAAGAAACTCCGACCCGAATCGCTCCAGCTTCATTGCCCCCACGCCCGACACGGCAAGGAGCTGCGCCGGCGTCCGCGGCCGCCGCTGCGCCATTTCGACGAGCGTGCGGTCGCTGAAGACGATGTATGCCGGCACCCCGTCGGCGTCGGCGAGGCGACGGCGGAGCACCTTGAGGCGGTCGAGGAGCGCCGTATCGAGGTCCGGCGGAAGCTCCGCCTGCCGCGCACGGGCACGCGCTCCGCGCGCGACCGGCGGCGCCTTCTCGGTGAGCGACTCGACCGTTTCCCCGGTGCACACGTCGCACGAAGTGCCGCAGGGCGCGATCTCCTCGTCGAAGTAGGCGAGGATTCCCTGGTGGCGGCAGCGGCCCCGGTCGAGCAACTCGAAGAGCCGCACGATCGTGGCTCGGCGCGCCTCCCACTCGGCGCGGTCCTCGATGCCGTCGAGGAAGCGCTCGTGCAGCTTCACGTCCGCCCAGGAGTAGAAGACGAAGCAGTCGCTCCGGAGCCCGTCCCGCCCGGCGCGCCCGATCTCCTGGTACCACGACTCGATGTCCCGCGGCATGTCCCGGTGGATGACGAACCGCACGTTCGACTTGTCGATCCCCATGCCGAAGGCGATCGTCGCGACGATGACGTCCACGTCGTCCCGGGCAAAGGCGTCCTGCGCGGCGGTGCGATCCGTTTCCTCGAGCCCCGCGTGATACGAGCGGGCACGCACGCCGTGCGCCGAGAGGAATTCCGCCGTCTGCTCGACCGACTTCCTCGAGGTGCAGTAGACGATCCCACTCTGGCCGTGCCGGGCGCGCACGAGCGAGAGGATTTCCCGCCGCGTTTCGCCGGTACCCTTCTTCCGGCCGTAGATGTGGAGATTGCTGCGGAAGAACGAACCCTTGTACCCCGCCGGCTTCGTCATGCCTAGCTGCCGGATGATGTCCCGGGCAACCCGGCGCGTGGCCGTGGCCGTGAGCGCCAGGACCGGGATATCGCCGAGCTCGTTCTTGAGCCCCTGCAGGCGGCGGTACGAGGGCCGGAAGTCGTGCCCCCACTGGCTGATGCAGTGGGCCTCGTCCACCACGATGAGCGAGACGCGGCAGCCGCGCACGAAGTCCCGCAGGCTCCCGTCGAGCGCCTCGGGGGCGAGATAGACGAGCTCGTACTCCCCCCGCCTGAACGCCTCGAGCCGCTCGCGGCGATCCTCGGGAAGGAGCGTGGAATTGATGGCCGTTGCGCGGAAGCCCAGGGAGGCGAGCGTGTCCACCTGGTCCTTCATCAGTGAGATGAGGGGCGAGACGACGAGCACCGTGCCCTCCATGAGCCGCGCCGGAAGCATGAAGGTGAGCGACTTGCCCGCCCCCGTCGGCATGACCGCGATGCAGTCCTGCCCCGCCAGCACCGCCTCGATGACCTTTTCCTGGCCGGGCCGGAAGTCGGTGTAGCCGAAGACGTCGTGCAGGACCGTTCTCGGGTCCGCTGATGCCGCAGATTTCACGTGGCGCCGGGTGGAGATGTCAGGAGGATCAGCTCGGGAACACGCACGAAGATAATGGAGGAGATTGCGATTCCCGAACCGGATTACCGCAGGCGCAATCCGGAAAATCTGCACGAGGTGCACGCGATGCATGCGAACGATCCCGCGATGGATCGGGTAAAAACAGAATCCGCAGGTGACGGAAAGCGTCACCTGCGGATTCCTTTTTCCTGTTACCCGGAGACCCGGCTCCGATCGACTCGACCCGAGCCGGGCCTATCCCCGATTCAGCTCGCGCCCGCCAGCTCGCGGAGCGCCTTCGCAAGCTCCTCGACCCGCTCGCGGTCGGAGGACGCGGTGGCATCGGCGGTGACCGCCGTGGCGATCTCCGTCAGGTCGGAGCGCCGCTCGGATCCCGACGCCTTTTCCGCCTCGGCGAGCTCGTTCCGGATCGTGCGGATTCGATCCGCGGAGAGTCCCTTCGACCGCTCGAGCTGGTCGACGTACGACCGCACGACCGCGAAGCTCGCCGGCCACACGAACTTCGGCTGCTGCTGCGCGTTGAAGTACTCGAGCTTCACCGACTTCGCCGCATCGATCTCGTTCTGCGAGAGGTGCGCGCTCGGCGTGAGCTCGAGGACGTCGAGCCCGCGGCCGATCTCGGAGCTGTAGATGTAGCCGTTGTACCAGTAGCTCGACCAGGCGCCGCCGTTCCCCATCTCCGTCGAGTCGACGGGACCACGGTCGAAGAAGGCGATCTCCTTCGGGTTCGCCGGGTCGGTCCACTCGAAGACCGAGATGCCGCCCTGATACCAGGCCTGCACCATGATCTCGCGGCCCGGCACCGGAATGAGCGAGCCGTTGTGCGCGACGCAGTTTTCGAGGCTCGTCTGTGCCGCCGGCATCTTGTAGTAGCTCTGGAAAACCATCTTGCCGTTCACGAGCGTGAAGATGGCGTTGGCGCCCCACTCCTTCTTGTCGGTGGCGCGGCACTTCGGCGCGCCGCCGCCGCCCCATTCATCCGAGAAGAGGACCTTGTCGCCGTCGTTGCTGAACGTGGCGGAATGCCAGTACGAGAAGTTGGAGTCGGCGACGGCATCGATGCGGCGCGGATTGGCGGCATCGCTGATGTCGAGCAGCAGCCCGTAGCCACCGCAGGCGCCGCCGGCGAGGCCGATGGCCGGATAGACGGTGATGTCGTGGCACTGGGACGGGCCCGGACGCGGGCCGGCCTGCTGCTGTTGCTGTTGCTGGCCGAACATCCGGGCAATGATGTCCGGAAGCGCCGTCCGGAGCGCCGCGCTGTCCGCCGCCGTCGGGGCGCCGGTGCCGTTCCGCGCCTTCACGATGCTGTCGAGCATCGGGCGGGTGAAGCGGCCGGGGATGACCATCTCGCGACCCTGGATCGTGGCCGTATAGGCGCCGGCCGCCTTGGCCTCCGCGAGCGCCTTCTGCTGGGCCGCGATGTCCTCGGGGGCATCGCCATGCTCGGGCGCCTCGGTAAGGCCCTGGAAAATGCGCGGCTGGCTCACGATCGCGGCGGCCTGCGGGTTCGCCAGCGGCACCTTGATCACTTCGATGCGGAAGAGCGCCGAGTTCGGGTCCTGGTCCGGCGAGAGGCGCGAGCAGCCCGGCAGCTCGCTCGGCGAGCGGACGCCGGCCGAGCCGGAGACGTAGATGTAGACGTTCTCCTTGTCGTCCGGATCGGTCACGACCGTGTGCGTGTGCGATCCGCGGCAGGTCTGCACGTTCGCGATGTACTTCGGGTTCGCGATGTCGGTCGCATCGAAGATGCGGATGCCGCGCAGGCGGTCGGCGCTCACGGTGTCCTGGACGCCCTGCGTGCCGCAGTCGAGGCGGCCGCTCGTGCCTTCACCCGAGACGAAGAGGAGGTTCTTGTAGATCGAGACGTCGCTCTGGGAGGCGGGGCAGAGAAAAGCGGTCTTGAGCGTGGGGCGCGCCGGGTTGGACACGTCCCAGACCTGGTACCCGTTGTAGTTGCCCTGGATGACGTAGTTGCCGAGGAACGCGAGGTCGGAGTTGGTGACGCCGACGAAGCTGTCCGCCGGCGGCGTGGTCGAGACCTTCCGCATGTTCCAGGCGGCCTCCTCCGCATCCATGAGGCCCGCCCGCAGCCCGATCCGCGGATCCGGACTCGGCGGCTCGGCGGACATCGTGGCCGGCGTCGCGCCCGTGTCGGCCGTCGACGACGATGAGGAGGCGCAGGCAGCAGCGGAGAACGCCGCGAGCGCGAGTGACAGGATGCTGCGTGCGGATGCCATGCGTCGGTCCTGTTGGAGTCGGAGGTGGGTGAACGGCACGAGGGGAAGCCTGCTCATCGGCCGGCGCCCTCGGCGGGAAGCGCGTCGAGCATCGACTGCATGCGGCCGATCTCGGTGGTCTGCTCGGCGTACACGTCGGACGCGAGCCGGAAGACGGTGTCGTTCTGTGCGGCGCCCTGCGAGCCGAAGAGGTCGTCCACCATCTTCAGTGCGCCCTGGTGGTGCCGGATCATGTAGGTGAGGAACAGCCGGTCGAACTCGGCGCCGCGCGCCGCATCGAGGCGAGCCAGGTCTTCCGGGCTCAGCATGCCGGGCATGTGCGCGGAGTGGTCCATCGTCCCGTGCCCGGCCGTGTCGGGCTCGACGGCGGGCTGGGCGTTCGTACGGAGCCAGCGCTGCATGATCGTGATCTCGTCCTGCTGGCCGACCACGATCCGCTCGGCGAGGCGCTGCACCGCCGGGCTCGCGCCATGGGAGGGCGCCCAGCGCGAAATGCGGATCGCCTGTGCGTGGTGGCCGATCATGTCGCCCATGAACTTGACGTCCGCGGGGCTCGGCGGAAGGTGCTCCGGCCCGACCTGAACCGGCTCGGGCGTCTGGTTCGCCTCGGCCGGCGCCCGGCTGCAGGCGGAGACCGCCGCGACCAGGACCAGGAGGGGAAGTCTTCCTGCGTTTCTCGCTCGAATCACGTGCTGCCGACTCCTTGCATCTGGAAAGGCCGAATCTGGATACTACGACGTTCGGGCGGGGTTCGGGTGGGGCGGCGGGCCGGAAGCAACGCTTCCGGCCCGCTTTCGGTCAGGGGAAGATGCCGAGCTGCTCGTAACTGAGCGCGACCTTGTCGATCGCCACGATCATCGCGGCAGTGCGCATGTCGATGCCATCCTGCCGCTTCCACACCTCGCGGATCGGCTGGTACGCGCCGATCATCGTCTCCTCGAGGCCGGAGTTCACGAGATCCTCCTCACCGGCGCCCTGCGTGAGCCGCTCGACCTCCTCGGCCGTGAAGCGCCGGCCGGTGACGCCCTCGACGGCCTTGAGCAGGCGGCCGTACGCCGCCTCGTCGAACCGCTTCTCCATCCGCCCGAAGCGGACGTGGCCGAGGTTCTTGACCCATTCGAAGTAGGAGACGGTGACTCCGCCGGCGTTGATGAAGGCGTCCGGGATCACCAGGATTCCCCGCTGTCGGAGGATGGCATCGGCTTCGGCCGTCGTGGGGCCGTTCGCCGCTTCGACCACCATCTTCGTCCTGAGCCGGGGAGCGTTCTCCTCGGTGATCTGCCGCTCGAGCGCCGCGGGGATGAGAATGTCGCACTCGAGCTCGAGGGCGTCTTCGCGGCGCGCGAGGTTGGTGGCGCCGGGGAAATCGAGAATCCCCTTCCGTTCCCGGCGGTGCTTCATGACCGCCTCGATGTCGAGGCCATCCGGATTCGCGATCGCCCCTTCCGACTCGGCGAGTCCGACGAGGATCGCCCCGCCCTGCTGGAAGAACTTCGCCGCGTTGTACCCGACGTTCCCGAGTCCCTGAATGACGATGCGCTTCCCCTCGAGGCCGGTCGAGAGGCCGAGCGCCTTCATGTCCTCCGCGATGCCGCAGACCTCGCGCGTTCCATAGAAGACGCCGCGGCCGGTCGCCTCGCTGCGGCCGCGGATCCCGCCGGCACTGACCGGCTTGCCCGTGACGCAGCCGAGTGAATCCAGCTCGCCGGGGCGCAGCTGGCTGTACGTGTCGGCGATCCACGCCATCTCGCGCGGGCCGGTGCCGACGTCGGGGGCGGGAACGTCGAGGCCGGGGCCGATGAAATTCTTGCGCACGAGCTCGAAGACGAACCGCCGGGTGATGCGCTCCAGCTCCGCCGGCGAGTACTTCTTCGGATTGAGCCGGATGCCCCCCTTGGCCCCGCCGAACGGCACGTCCACCAGCGCGCACTTGTAGGTCATCAGCGCCGCGAGTGCCTGGACCTCCTCAGCGTCCACCGCTTCGGCATAGCGGATGCCGCCCTTGCAGGGCAGCTTGTGATGGCTGTGCTGGGCGCGCCAGGCGTGCACGACCTCGATCCGGCCGTCGTCCCGCTTGATCGGGAAGCTGGTGAAGAGAAGGTTCTTGCACGCCTTGATGTTGGCGAGAAGCGTCGGATCGTGGCGCGTGAAGCTGGCGGCATGATCGAAGCTCCGGTCAACCTGCTCAAGGAAGCGCGAGCCGAGCGACATGAAGTTGTTCTCCTTTAGGCGCGAGAGCGCGAAGACGCCGAGCCGCGAAGGCAGCGGCTTCGCGTCTCGGACACCGCTCAGGGGTGCACCATTATACCCATTTACGAATGCCGGACATGAAAACACGTGGAATCGGCGCACTCGATGTCACCGTGGTCGGGCTCGGGTGCAACAACTTCGGAACCCGGATCGATGCGGCCGCGACGGCGCGGGTGGTGCGCGCGGCGCTCGACGCCGGCGTCCGCTTCTTCGATACGGCGGACATCTACGGCGGCGGCCGGAGCGAGGAGCTCCTCGGCCGCGCGCTCGGCACCCGGCGGAACGAGGCGCTCATCGCCACGAAGTTCGGGAAGCCGATGCCGGACGGAAAGCGCGGAGCCGCGCCGGCGTACGTGCGAAGCGCCGTCGAGGCGAGCCTCCGCCGGCTCGGCACGGAAGTGATCGACCTGTACCAGCTGCACGAGCCCGATCCATCGGTTCCCATTGAAGAAACGCTCGGCGCGCTGCAGGAGCTCGTGGCCGCGGGAAAGGTGCGGGAGATCGGCTTCTCCAACGTTTCGGCAGCCCAGATTCGTCAGGCGGAGGATGCGTCGCTGCGGCGCGGGACCGCGCGATTCGCCAGCGTGCAGAACGAGTACAGCCTCCTCGACCGGTCGGCGGAGGCGGATGTGCTTCCGGAGTGTGCGCGCCGGGGAATCGCGTTTCTGCCGTATTACCCGCTCGCGAGCGGCCTGCTGACCGGCAAGTACCGCCGGGGAAGCCGGGCCCCCGAGGGAAGCCGGCTCTCCGGAGGTCGCTACGCGGACGAGCTGAGCGACGAGAATCTCCGCACGGTGGAGGCGCTTCGGGCGTTCGCGGAGTCACGCGGGCACACACTGCTGGAGCTCGCGTTCGGATGGCTCCTGGCGCAGCCGGCGGTTGCGTCGGTGATTGCCGGGGCGACGAGGCCGGAGCAGGTGCAGGCGAACGTTGCAGCGGCGGGGTGGGTGCTGGGCGCGGAGGAGCTGGCGGCGGTCGACGAGATCGTTCCGCCGTGACGAAGCGTCAGGCCCGGGCAGACCGGAGCGCCAGCTCGAACAGATTCCCCAGCAGTCGCGGCCCTGACGGAGTGAGGATCGACTCGGGATGGAACTGCACGCCGTACACCGGCAGCGTTCGGTGGGCGACGGCCATGGCCACTTCGTCATCCCGGGCGATCACCTCCAGCTGGTCCGGAATCCGGCGCGCCGCCAGCGAGTGGTAGCGGCCCACCTGCAGCGACTCCGGCAGTCCGGCAAACAGCGGATGTCCTGCGTGCCGGATGCGCGAGGCCTTGCCATGCACGATCGACGGGGCCGGGCCGACCTCGCCGCCGAACGCCTCGACGATCGCCTGATGGCCGAGGCACACGCCGAAGATCGGGATGCGGTCGCTGGCGGCGTGGATCAGCTCGAGGCAGCACCCCGCATCCCCGGGCGTCCCGGGGCCCGGCGAGATGACGATGAGCCGGCACGCGTTCGCCACGGCGCGGGCGAGAATGGCGTCGCTGCCGGCGTCGTTGCGGACGACGTCCGTCGCGGCGCCTGCCTTCGCGAGCTGGTCGACCAGGTTGAACGTGAACGAATCGTGGTTGTCCACGAACAGGACGTAGGGGCGCTCAGGCATGCGCCACCGCCTCGGTCGGCCTGGCGATCGCGCGCAGTACGGCCGAAGCCTTGAGCCGGGTCTCCTCCGCTTCGCGCGTCGGGTCCGAGTCGTGTACGATACCCGCGCCGGCCCGTATCAGTGCGATCCCGTCGTGCACCAGCGCGGCACGAATGACGATGGCAGTGTCGAGCGTACCGTCACCCTGCAGATACCCGATCGCGCCGCCGTAGTGACCGCGGGCATCCGCTTCGTGGTCCCGCAGCAGCTGCATCGCGCGGAGCTTCGGCGCTCCGGTCAGGGTGCCGGGATTGAGGCAGGCCTGGCAGGCGTGCAGAGCGTCGAGCCCCGGCGCCAGCTCCCCCGCCACCCGTGACACCAGGTGCATGACTCGCCCGAACCGCTCTATCTGCGCGAGCGCCGTCACCCGGCAGGAGCCCGGCCGGCTGATCCGGGCCACGTCGTTGCGCGCGAGATCCACCAGCATCATGTGCTCGGCGTTCTCCTTCGGGTCCAGGCGCAGGGCCGCTTCGTTGCGGACGTCGAGGTCCGGATCGATCGTGCCGTCGGCGGCCAGCCCGCGAGGACAGGTTCCCGCAATCGGCGACACTTCCAGTAATCGGGTGGGTCCGTCCACCCGCACGGCGGATTCCGGTGATGCGCCGAAGAGCGTGAACTCCCCTGCATTGAGGTAGAAGAGGTAAGGGACCGGCTCGGCATCGCGCAGGCGCTCGTATGCGTCGAGCGGATCCGGGCAGGGAAGCGAGAACGTCCGCGAGGCGACGATCTGGAAAACGTCTCCCTGCGCGATGTACCGCTTGAGCCTCCGGACCAGCGCGGCGAACGCGTCGTCATCGAGATCCGCAACGGCTTCGCAGAAGTGCGGCGGCAATTCCGGCACCGGTCCCGCCGGACCTTCGCCGGCAGAACGCAAACCATGGTCCCGGCAGGCGGCATGAACGCGTTCGGTCATCGAGACGATGGCCGATCGCGCGGCGTCGAACGCACTCCCGTTCCCGGGATTCGTCACCAGGGCGATGAGCTCGGTGCTCCCGCGCAGGTGATCGACGACGACCACCTGGTCGGCGAGATAGAACTCGTAGAGCGGAACCGGAGCACCCGCGCCGCGCGCATCCGGCAGGACCTCGAAATGTCCCGCCAGGTCGTAGCTCATCAATCCGGCGAGCAGGAGCGATTCCGGAAGATCGCTGCGTGCCGACCGGATCGTGCCTGCGATGACACGAAGCACGTCGAATGCGGACGGCGCGGCGAGCCGCTCGCGCTCGGAGGGGACGTCGTGCACGCGCGCCGCCCGGATGTGCAGCGTCCTGAACGAGCGAGTCACATCCGGACCCGCCAGCGCCGCATGCAGTATCTCCAGCAGGGCCTCCGCATCCCGGTGGAGCGCCACGACGGTGACTTCGTCGCTCACGCAGGTGATGCGCAGGGCGGCCGAGACGAGCAGCAGGGATCGGCGGCGCCGATGGCTTCCGGGCTCCGCGGATTCGAGCAGGAGCGTATGTGGCCGAGTGCCGCCGTCGGTGAGCGAACGGAAGAGCT
>DASTUP010000039.1:0-6033 GCA_035759585.1 Gemmatimonadales bacterium
GGCGGGGGTGGAGATGGTGATGCCGGGGGACAACATCCAGATGACGATCGAGCTGATCATCCCGATCGCCATGGACGAGGGCCTGCGCTTCGCGATCCGCGAGGGCGGCCGCACCGTCGGCGCCGGCGTCGTCACCAAGATTCTCAAGTAGGCACGGCACGCCGTACCGAATACGGCCTCTACCAACGAAACGAGAGACAGAATGGCCCAGAAGATTCGCATCCGCCTCAAGGCGTTCGACCACGTGGTGCTCGACCAGGCCGCGGCGGACATCGTGCGCACCGCCGAGAAGACCGGCGCGCGCGTGTCGGGCCCGATCCCGCTCCCGGTGAAGACCGAGCGCTGGACGGTGCTCCGCAGCCCGCACGTGGACAAGAAGAGCCGCGAGCAGTTCGAGCTCCGCACGCACAAGCGGCTGCTCGACATCAATGATTCCCGTCCGCAGACGATGGACGCCCTGACCAAGCTGGATCTCCCGGCGGGCGTGGACGTCGAGATCAAGGTCGGCTGAGATGACGACCGGACTCATTGGCCGCAAGCTCGGGATGACCCGGGTCTTCGCGGAAGACGGCAGCGCGGTCCCCGTGACCGTAATCGAGGCGGGTCCCTGCCGCGTGGTGCGGACGGGGAACGGCCGGGTGCAGCTCGGCTTCGGCGCCCGGCGCGCGAGCCGCAGCACGAAAGCGGAGCTGGGTCACGCGAAGGCGGCGGGACTCGAGGCGGCTCCGGCCGTGGTGCGTGAGTTCGCCGTGGCGGGTGACGCGCCGGAAGCGGGCGCCGAGGTGAAGGTCGACATCTTCGCGCCCGGCGAGCTGGTCAAGGTCACCGGTACGACGAAGGGCCGCGGCTTCCAGGGCGTGGTGCACCGTCACGGCTTCGGCGGCGGCCCCGCCTCGCACGGCAACACGCGGCACCGGAAGCCAGGCTCGATCGGGCCGGGCACCGATCCGTCGCGCGTCATCAAGGGGAAGCGGATGCCGGGCCACCATGGGGCCAAGCGGCACACCGAGCTCGGGCTCTCGGTCGTGAAGATCGATGCCGAGCGCAATCTGCTGTTCGTCCGGGGTGCCATTCCCGGCTCGAAGAACGGCATCGTCACCGTGGCCAAGCAGGGAGGCCCGAGCCGCCATGATTGAGGCGCTCCATTACTCGCCCGCCGGCGCGAAGCGCGACACGAAGTTCGCGCTCCCGGCGGAAATGTTCGACGGCACCGTCAACGAGGACGTGCTGCACCAGGCGGTCAAGGTGTACCTGAACAACCAGCGTCAGGGCACGGCGAAGACCAAGGGGCGCAGCGAAGTCTCGGGCGGCAACCAGAAGCCGTGGAAGCAGAAGGGAACCGGCCGCGCCCGCCAGGGCTCGACCCGCGCGCCGCACTGGCGTGGCGGCGGCATCGTGTTCGGCCCGCAGCCGCGGGACTACACGACGGCCATCCCGAAGAAGGTCCGCCAGCTCGCCCGGCGCTCGGCGCTCAATGCGCGCGCGCGCGAGGAGAACCTCCTCGTGGTCGAGCGGCTCTCCTTCGACGCGCCGAAGACCCGGCGGCTCACCGAGCTGCTCGGCAAGGTCGGCGCCGAGGACGCGAAGGTGCTGGTGCTCACGAACGGCCACAACCCGAACGTGTACCTCAGCGGCCGCAACCTGCCGACCGTGCAGGTGATGAACTACGCCGACGCGTCGGCGTACGACATCCTCTGGTCGGAGAAGGTCGTGGTCGAGGAGGCGGCGCTCACGGGCGTGGAGCCCGAGGTGACCGACGAGCCGGCGGCCGACTCGGCACCGCGCGCCACGAAGACGTCGCGCCCGGCCCGCGCCAAGGCGGCGAAGGCCACGAAGAAGGCAGCCAAGGCCGCGAAGAAGTCCGAGTCCAAGGCCGCGAAGAAGGCCGCGCCGAAGAAGAAGGCCGCGAAGAAGACGGCCACCCGCTCGGCGAAGAAGCCTGCGCCCAAGAAGAAGGGGGGCAAGTAAATGCCCACGCTGCACGAGGTGGTCATCCGTCCGGTCGTGACCGAGAAGAGCTCGGGCGCGTACCAGACGAAGAAGGAATACACGTTCGAGGTGCACCCGCTGGCCAACAAGTACCAGATCCGGGATGCGCTTCAGAAGATGTTCGGTGTGACGGTCACGGACGTGCGCACGATGCAGATGCGCCGCAACGCCGTCACCCGCGGTCGCACGCGCGGCACCACGGCGCGGTGGAAGAAGGCGATCGTCACGCTCAAGGATGGCGACTCGATCGCCGTGTTCGAGGGCTGAGATGAGCATTCGACAGTTCCGTCCGATGACGGCGGGCACGCGGTTCCGCTCCGTGGCCGGCTTCGACGAGATCACGCGCTCCACGCCGGAGAAGTCCCTGCTCGAGCCGCTCAAGAAGACGGGGGGCCGGAACAACCAGGGGCACATGACGAGCCGGCACCGCGGCGGCGGGCATAAGCAGCAGTACCGGCGCATCGACTTCAGGCGCGACAAGTTCGGCGTGCCGGGCCGCGTCGCCGAGATCGAGTACGATCCGAATCGGAGCGCGCGCATTGCCCTCATCGTCTACGCCGACGGCGAGAAGCGCTACATCCTGCACCCCAAGGGCCTCGCCCAGGGCGACACCGTCGTCGCGGGCCCCGGCTCCGACGTGCGGACGGGCAACGCGCTCCCGCTCGGCGAAATGCCGCTCGGCACCTCGGTGCACAACGTCGAGCTCAAGATCGGCAAGGGCGGGCAGATGATCCGCACCGCCGGCTCGAGCGCCCAGGTGGTGGCCAAGGAGGGGGACTACGTCACCCTGCGGCTCCGCTCCACCGAGATGCGCCGCGTGCATGCCCGCTGCCTGGCCACGGTCGGCGAGGTCGGCAACTCGGAGCACGAGCTCCTGAGCGTCGGCAAGGCCGGCAAGAGCCGCTGGCTCGGCAAGCGTCCCAAGGTCCGTGGCGTCGCCATGAACCCGGTGGACCACCCGCTGGGCGGTGGTGAAGGGAAGAGCTCGGGCGGGCGTCCGCCGGTCTCTCCGTGGGGCAAGCCGGAAGGCCGGAAGACCCGGCATACCAAGAAGGCGTCGACCAAGCACATCGTGCGCGGCCGCAAGCGCGGGAAGGCGACCAAGTAATGGCACGCAGCGTCAAGAAGGGCCCGTTCGTGCAGGATGCGCTCCGCACGAAGGTCGAGGTCCTGAACGGCAGGAACGAGAAGAAGGTCGTCAAGACCTGGAGCCGGGCGAGCACGATCCTCCCGGAGTTCGTCGGCCACACCTTCGCGGTGCACAACGGGAACAAGTTCGTCCCGGTGTACGTCACCGAGAACATGGTGGGCCACAAGCTCGGTGAGTTCGCGCCGACGCGCCTCTTCCGCGGCCACAGCGGCAAGATCGTGGCGGACAAGAAGGCCAAGCCGGAGTGATGACGATGACCGGACATGCGATCCAGCGCGGCGTGCGGCAGAGCCCGCGGAAGATGCGGCTCGTGATCGACCTCATTCGCGGCAAGAACGTGAACGAGGCCTACGCGCTGCTCAAGTTCAGCAAGAAGCTCGCGGCCAAGCAGATCGAGAAGACGCTGCGGTCGGCCGTGGCCAACGCCGAGCAGAAGGCGATGAAGGACAACGAGTCGTTCGACATCGACACGCTCGTCGTGACGAAGGCGACGGTGGACGGGGGCCAGCCGCTCAAGCGCTTCCATGCGGCGGCGCAGGGCCGCGGCACCCCGATCCGCAAGCGGACCAGCCACGTGGAGATCCAGGTGGCGCCGAAGGAGACCAACTGATGGGCCAGAAGACACATCCGGTCGGGTTCCGGCTCGGGATCGTCAAGCCGTGGCAGTCGCGCTGGTTCGCGACGAAGGACATGCCGGCGCTCCTCAAGGAGGACGAGCTCATCCGGAAGTACCTGAAGGCGCGGCTCGGGCACGCGGCCATTTCCGAGGTGCACATCGACCGGCGGCCGGGGAAGGTCACCGTCACGGTGCACACCGGGCGGCCCGGCGTGGTGATCGGGAAGCGGGGCGCGGAAGTGGACAAGCTGCGCGACGAGCTCTCGCAGCTCACCGGCAAGGAAGCCGCGATCAACGTCGAGGAGATCAAGCGGCCGGAGCTGTCGGCCCAGCTGGTCGCCGACAACATCGCGCACCAGCTGCAGCAGCGCATCTCGTTCCGCCGCGCCATGAAGCGCTCGGTGCAGAGCACCATGCGCATGGGCGCACAGGGCATCAAGATCCGCGCGTCGGGCCGCCTCGGCGGCGCCGAGATCGCGCGGACGGAAGGGTATCGCGAGGGCCGGGTGCCGCTGCACACGCTGCGCGCGGACGTCGATTACGCCACGAGCACCGCCAAGACGACGTTCGGCACCATCGGCATCAAGGTGTGGATCTTCAAGGGTGAGGTCGTCGAGGACGTCTCGGGCCGCACCTACAGCACGGGGGCCTGAGGCAGATGCTGGCACCGAAGCGGATCAAGTACCGGAAGACGTTCAAGGGCCGGACCAAGGGCCTCGCCACCCGCGGCAATGCGGTGTCGTTCGGCGAGTACGGGCTCATGAGCCTGGAGCCCGGCTGGGTCTCGAACCGGCAGATCGAGGCGAGCCGTGTCGCGATGACGCGCGAGATGAAGCGCGGCGGCAAGGTGTGGATCCGGATCTTCCCGGACAAGCCGATCACGAAGAAGCCGGCCGAGACGCGCATGGGCAAGGGCAAGGGCAACCCCGAGGGGTGGGTCGCCGTGGTCAAGCCGGGGCGCATGATGTTCGAGATCGAGGGCGTCGAGGAGTCGCTCGCGAAGAAGGCGATGGCGCTGGCCGCCGCCAAGCTGCCGGTGAAGACGCGCTTCGTGAAGCGCGAGGAGGTCTGAGGTGAAGGCGAACGACCTGAAGGAGCTGAAGGACGAGGAGCTGACCGCGAAGCTCGAGGAGCTGCGCGCCGAGCGCTTCAACCTCCGCTTCCGCTCGGCCACCGAGTCGATCGAGAACCCGATGCGGTTCCGGAGCATCCGTCGCGACATCGCGCGGATCCAGACCGTCCTGCGCGAGCGCGCCGGACAGGCACAGGGATAAAGGACCATGGCAGACAAGAACGCAGGGGCGGCGCCCGCGTCGCCCTCCGAGGCCGAAGTCGCGCCCCGCGGCAGCCGCAAGGTGCGCACCGGGCTCGTGACGAGCGACAAGATGGAGAAGACGGTGACGGTCGAGATCGTCCGCCGCTACGCGCACCCGGTGTACAACAAGCAGGTCACGCGCACCAAGAAGCTCAAGGCCAGGAACGAGCTCGGCGCGAAGGCCGGCGACACCGTGCGCATCATGGAGACCCGCCCGATCGCGAAGACGGTCTGCTGGCGCGTCACCGAAATCGTTGAACGGGCCAAGTAGGCCGAGGGAATCATGGTCCAACAGGAAACGATCCTGCGCATCGCGGACAACAGCGGCGCCCGGCGCGCGCTCGTGATCCGCGTCCTCGGCGGCAGCAAGCGCCGCTACGCCGGCCTCGGCGACACCGTGGTGGTGGCGATCAAGGACGCCATCCCGACGGGCCAGGTGAAGAAGGGCGACGTGGCCAAGGCGGTCATCGTGCGCACCGCGAAGGAGGTCCGCCGCAAGGACGGATCGTACATCCGGTTCGACGAGAACGCCGCGGTCCTCATCAATGATGCCGGCGAGCCGCGCGCGACGCGCATTTTCGGCCCGGTGGCGCGTGAGCTGCGCGAAAAGCGGTACATGAAGATCGTCTCGCTCGCGCCGGAGGTGCTGTAGCATGAAGCCGCTCGTGTACAGGAAGGCCAAGCGCGTCCGGCAGAAGCCGGTCGTCCGGCACCGCCTCCGGATCACCAAGGGCGACACCGTCCGGGTGATGCGCGGCGATGACAAGGGGAAGGAAGGGAAGGTCACGCGGGTCTATCCCAAGACCGGCCGGGTGATGGTCGACGGCGTGAACATCGTGAAGAAGCACCGGAAGGCCCGTCGTCCCGAGGAGCAGAGCGGGATCATCGAGATGGCGGCGCCGATCCACGTGTCGAACGTGATGCTGCTCGACCCGAAGAACGGGACGCCGACGCGGCTCCGGG
>DASTUP010000040.1:0-27787 GCA_035759585.1 Gemmatimonadales bacterium
GGTGCGATGCGGCGGAGTTCGAGGCGGCGGTCGCGCGGGGAGATCTCTCGCGCGCGCTCGACGTTTATCGCGGGGAGTTCCTCGCCGGTTTCCACGTCGCCGGCGCGCCCGAATACCAGGACTGGCTCGACCGCGAGCGCACCCGCTTCCGGGACCTCGCCGCGCAAGCCGCGCGCAAGCTCGCCGACGACGCCGCGAGCCTCGACCGGCACGACGACGCGATCCGCTACGCTCGCCGGTCGCTCCTGCTCGACCCGCACGACGAGTCCGGCCTGCGGCGCCTGATGACGCTGCTCGACACGGCCGGCGACCGCGCCGCCGCCCTCCGCGCGTACGATGAGTTCGCCCGGCGACTGATGACGGAGCTGGATCTGGAGCCGTCGCGGGAGACGAGGGAGATACGGGAGAGGGTTGCGAGACTCGGCGCGCGGGACTCTGGAGCAAACGTCTCGAGCAGCGCGATTCAAACGGCCACCACCCGAGACCCGCGCCCCGAGACCCTCGACACCTCGACGATCGCCGTCCTCCCCTTCGCCATCCGCGGCGACCCGGCGCTCGCCTGGCTCGGCGAGGGCATCGTGGACCTCCTCGCCACGGCACTCGACGGCGCCGGCGCGGTCCGCGCCGCCGATCCGCGCGCGCTGCTGCGGCTCGTTCAGCGCGAGGGATGGCAGGAACAGGATCCTGCCTCGGCCGCCACGATCGCGCATCAGGTCGGCGCCGGCCGCTATGTCCTCGGCAGCCTCGTGAGCGCCGGCGGCCGGCTCCAGGCGACCGCCGGCCTCTACGACGGCCGCGGTGAGCAGGAGCTCTCCGTCCAGGCGACTGCGGGTGGCGAAGGCGAAGTCTTCGATCTGGTGGACGAGCTCGCGCGCCAGCTCCTGGCGGCGGGACAGGCCGGCCCCGGCGCGCGACTGAGCCGCCTCGCCGCGCGCACCACGACCTCCATGCCCGCGCTCAAGGCGTATCTCGTCGGCGAGGGGCATATCCGGGCCGGCCGCTACTATGACGCGATGGAATCGCTGCAGGATGCGGTGACGGCCGATCCGACCTTCGCGCTCGCCTACTATCGATTCGCCGCCGCGGCCGGCGGCTGCGCGATGCCCGAGCTCGCGCGACAGCTCGCCGAGCTCGGCGCCGAGCACCGGAACCGCCTCTCGGAGCACGACCGCTACCTCTTCGATGCCCAGCGGGCGTGGCTGAGCGGCGCGGTGACCGAGGCGGAAGCGCACTACGCCACCATCACCAGCATCTACCCCGGCGACGTCGAGGCGTGGTTCCTCCTCGGCGACCTCCTCTTCCACTCGAACCCCCTCCGTGGCCGGAGCGCCACCGAGGCGCGCGGCGCCTTCGAGCGGGCACTCGCGCTCGAGCCCGATCACGTCACCTCGCTCGTGCATCTCGTCCGCATCGCCGCGCTCGAGGGGAATCGCGACGAAGCGCTCGAGCGTGCGAGCCGCGTGATCGAGCTGAGCCCGGAGGGAGACGAGGTGCTCGCGATGCGCGCGTTCCGCGCGTATGCGACGGGCAACGGAGAAGAGATCGCCGCCGTCGTGGAAGCCCTGCGCTCGGCACGGCTCGCGGCCATCGCGCTCGCGTTCACGGATGTCGCGGTCTATGCGGGCGATCTCGTTGCGGCGGAGTCACTGGCGCGTGAGCTGACCGGCGTCGCGCGGTCCGACGAGATGCGGGCGCTCTTCCACGTCCTGCTCGCGCACCTGGCGCTCGCGCGGAAGGCGCCCGATGCGGCGCTCGCCGAGCTCGGGACGGCGGAGAAGCTCGACCGGGCGTGGGGACTGGAGACGCGCGCGCTCTTCGCGGCGCTGCCGTTCGGGGGGATTCCGCAGGAGGAAGCCGTGGCGGCCCGCGACGCGCTCCTTGCGTGGGACGCCAGCCGCGCGGAGGCGAGCAGCTTCATCATCTTCGCGATGCACAACGATCTGCACCCGCACATCCGCCTCTACCTGCTCGCGCTCGTCGAATCCCGCCTCGGCGACCTCCGCTCGGCCCGCGCGCACGCGGAGGCGCTCATCGCGCTCACGCCGGTCCCCGGCGCCGAAGCGATCTCCCACCACCTCACCCGCGGCGCCCTGGCGCGCGTCCTCTGGGCCGAAGGCAAGCCGGAAGAAGCCCTCGCCGAGCTCGGCCGCGGGCAGACGGAGGCGTGGTTCCTCCTGACGGTCGCGTCCCCCTTCTACTCCCAGGCCTTCGAACGCTGGATGCGCGCCGAGCTGCTCACCGAGCTCGGTCGCGACGACGAGGCGGACGGCTGGCGGGACTCGATCGCCGAACGGTCTCCGTATGAGATCATCTATCGATAGGGTCATTGCGAGGAGGCGGCGCAGCCGCCGACGCGGCAATCGGGTCGCGTGAAAAATCCGCGGGGCTACCCGATTGCCTCGTCGGCTACGCCTCCTCGCAGTGACGCCTACCGAACTCCGACCAGACCCCGGACCGCATCGATCATGCGCTCGGAGTCGTAGCCGACGCCGTCCTTGAAGACGGTGACGACCTTGCGGATGTCGGCGGGGGTCGTGACGGGGTCGCCGTCGATGACGATGAGGTCGGCGAGCTTGCCGGCGGTGACGCTGCCGAGGTCCTTGTCCACGCCGAGGATCTTCGCACCGTTGAGCGACATGATCTGTATCGCCTCCACCGGCGTGAAGCCGGACTCGATCAGCAGCTCGTAGTTCCGCTGGTCCCCGAAGCCCGGCAATGCGCCGCCGTTGCCGGTGGGATCGACGCCGGCGCCGAGGAGCCCGCCCGCGCGCACGAATGCCACTTCATAGTCCTGCGCCTTCCGGAAGATCTCCGGCGAGATCGCCGACGCCCCCGGCTCGGCGAGCCGCGCGCGCGAGGCGAGGTACTCCGCCCGCACCTCGGGGCTCATCGCCTCGAGCATCCGCTGCTCGAGCGGCGGGCGGTTGGGGACATAGAGCTCGTAGACTGCGAGCGTCGACGTCATCGGCACCTTCCGCGCGAGCATCTCGCGGAACGTCGCCTTCACGGCGTCGCTCTCCAGATCGAGATCCCCGAGCTTTGCCCGGCTCCCGTCCGGGCAGGCATCGGGCTTCTTGTCGGGATCGTAGTCCGTGTTGACGAAGAGCCCGTGCTCGAGGTTGTCGATGCCTGCCGCCACCGCCTCGCGGAAGCTGACCGAGCAGAGGTGCCCCGTGACCTTCACGCCGTGCTTGTGCGCCTCGTCGACCGCGGCGCGGAGCACGTCGCGGCTGACCGACGTGTAGAACTTGAGCCAGGTCGCGCCCTCCGAGGCCCAGTAGGCCACGACGCGCCGCGCATCGGCCGGCGTCATCACCTGGTGCATCTGGCCGTTGCCGGTCTCGCCGGTGAGGTACGGGCCGGTGATGTGCATCCGGGGCCCGGGAAGCCGGCCGGCCTCGATGGTGCGCTTGAGGTTGATCTCGTGATACGGCGAGAAGCTCCCCGTCGTCCGGATCGTGGTGACGCCGCTCGCGAGGTACAGGAGCGGGCTCGTGAAATTTCCCTGGATGCCGCGCTGGGAGGTGGTGTAGAACGTGTGATCGTGGAGTCCGACGTATCCGGGGAGCACGGTGTGACCCTTGAGATCGAGGCGCGTGGCGCCCGCGGGGATCGCGGCGCTCGCCGCGGGGCCGACCGACTGGATCCGCCCGTTGGCGATCACGACCGTCTGGTCGTCCACCGGCGCCTTCCCCGTCCCGTCCACCACCCGCACGTGCTCCAGCGCCACGACAGGGCCCTCGACGCTCACATACCGCTTCGTCCCCTGCGACAACTGCGCCGCACTCTGCGCGGCCACCGGGGCCGCGATCAGGCCACTCAACAGAATCACACCCGCAGCACGCATTCGGCCTCCATTATTGGTTTTCTGCTTTTTCAAGAATCATTCAACTGTCATCACGAGATGCATGCCCGTTTCGAGATGCTCAGCCACGTGGCAGTGGAGCATCCAACGGCCGGGGTTGTCGAATTCGACGAGGAGGTCGACAGTGGCTCCGGCGGGGACGATGACGGTGTCCTTCCAGACATAGTCCCGCACCCGCCTCCCGTTCCGCGCCACCACCACGAACCGCTGGCCGTGGAGGTGGATCGGGTGGTGCATCGGGTGGAGGGAGCGGCGGTCGTTGACGAGTCTCAGGAGGATGCGATCTCCTCGCCGAAAGCGCCAGTCCACGGCCATGTTCTCCCGGCCGGTGGCGCTGTCGCGGAGCACCCAGCTGACGTCCTTTCCCGTCGCCAGCCAGTCCATCATCGGCATGAGGCCGGCCCACTCGACCGGCATGACCCACGCGGTGTCGATCCGGAGCGCCTGGACGAGGCCGAACGGAAGCTCCGCGGTGCGGAGCGCCAGTACGAGCGTCTTATCCGGTTCACGTCCCTCGAGCGAATCGAGCGCCGCGAACTCTCCGGCGAGATCGGCGTGTTTCCTTGTCATGCCGAAGTCGGCGCCGAGGTTCGGACGGGCCGAACGTCCCTTCACCGTGACCACGCCGAGCGTATCCACCACCGGCACGAACGCCCGCGCCCTCGGCTCGATGCCGCGCACGCGGTTCGTGAGCGCATAGCTCCCGGCGGAATCGAACCGCACGTCCACGACCCACCGCTCCGCCGGCCCGATCACCACGCTCGCGACCCATCGCTCCTCCACCACGCGCCCCATGTCGCCCGCGACGAGCTTCATCCGGGCGCCGCCGATCGAAAGGTTGAAGGTGCGCGCATTCGCGGCATTGGTGAAATAGAGGCGGACGACTTCGCCCGGGCGGGCCTCGAGGCTCCACTGCGGCTCGCCGTTCACGAGGAAGACGTTGCCGAAGCGGCCCATCAGGGCATGCGTCGGGTGCTCCTCCCCGTATGCGATCGGACCATCCTCGCCGAGGAGGATGTCGTCGAGGATGAGGACCTCTTCGCGATGCACCCGGCCCATGAGCGCGCTGTCGGCGCCGCGCACGAGGATGTTCCCGTAGAGGCCGAGCTCCTGCTGGATGTCCTCGCGGACGTGGGGATGGTACCAGTAGATGCCTGCGTCGGGAAAGACGAGCTCGTAGGTGAAGCGTCCGCCCGGCGGCACCGGCTCCTGCGAGACGCCGGCCGCGCCGTCGAAGCGGTGATCGAGGCGGATGCCGTGCCAGTGCACCGTCGTCGGCTGGTCGAGCCAGTTCGTGAGGACGACAGTGACCTGCGCGCCGCGCTCCACCTGCAGCAGCGGCCCGGGCGACTGCCCGTTGAACGCGTATGCGATGAACGAGCGCCCGGCGACATGGCGCCGCACCATGCCGGCTTCCAGCGCGAGCGTGTCGCCGTCCTCCAGGCGCACGAGGGAGCGCGGCTTCATGGAGGGAAGCGAATCCCTCTCGAGGCCCTTCCCGGCCAGCCACGGCGTCGCCGCGGGCACGAGCACCTCGAGCCCGGGCGTCATGATCGGCGCGGCGGGATGGGGTTCGGGCATCTCCCAGCCGCCCGCATGCGCGTGCGACCCCACGGGTGCAGGCACGGTGAGGTGCGGCTTGAGCACGCTGCTGGGGGACATGCCGCGGAGGATGATGCGGCCCGGGAAGGGGGTCGAGGCGGACGAGCTCGCCGCGGACGTGTCGCGCGCGGTGATGAAGATGGTGAACTGTTCGAGCGAGATCGGACCGAGCGTCGTCTCGCCGTTCCCGACCTCGCCGAGCGGGATGATGGGCGCGAGCATCGGCCCGCTGGCCCAGGCCGCGAAGCGCCCCTCGGGCATTCCCTCGAGCCGCACCACGAGATCGAGCAGCGGCACGCCGTCCCGCGTGACCGCCAGCCCGAACGGGGAGCGTGACGGCACCAGGCGCACGCTACCCGCAGCCGACTCGAACTCGGGACGGGGGACGAGCTCGATGCAGTGGAGGCCGGGATCGCCGTGGACGGGATTCCAGGCGTCGCAGGGGCCGGCGGCGACAAGAGTTCCGAGGAGAAGGGGCAGGATCACAGTATGAAGATAGAAAGGATCCGCGTTCGCGAAGTCATTTCTCTCTGCTACGCCCGCGACTCCGCCTCCTTTGCCCCCGCCGCCGCCTTGTGCGTCCCCCGCTTGAACACCCGGATCGCTTTTGCCCGCCACTCGTCGAAGATCTCGTACACCGTCGGGATCACGAGCAGCGTGAGCAGCGTCGAGGTGATGACGCCGCCGATCACCGCCCGGCCGAGCGGCGCGCGGAAGTCCGCGCCCTCGCCCGTGCCGAGCGCAACCGGGATCATGCCCGCGATGAGCGCCACCGTCGTCATGATGATCGGCCGGAGCCGGATGCGGCCGGCTTCGATCAGCGCCTCGCGGAGGGGGAGCCCGTCCTTCTCCCGCGCCCATTTCGCGAAGTCGATGAGCAGGATCGCGTTCTTCGCCACGATCCCCATGAGCAGGATCACCCCGATCATGCTCATGATGTTCATGGTGTCGTTCGTGATGATGAGCGCGAGCACCACGCCGATCAGCGAGAGCGGGAGCGAGACGAGGATCGCCAGCGGATCGATGAACGACCCGAACTGCATCACGAGGATGAGGTACATCAGCATCACCGCCGCGCCGAGGGCGGTGAAGATGCGGGTGAAGACCTCCGCCTGGTCGCGCGCCTCACCGCCCCAGCTCACGCTGTAGCCGGGCGGCAGCGAGATCTCCTCCGCCATGATCCGGTCGATCTCGGATTTCACGTCGTTGAGCGAGGCCCCGGAGACGTTCGCCTGCACCGTGACGACGGCCTCGCGATTCAGGTGCGTGATCTGCGCCGGGCCGAAGCCACGGCGGATCGAGGCGATCTGGCCGAGCGGCACGACGCTGGACTCGCCGGTGGGGCCCGGGACGATGAGCGGAAGGCGCTCCAGATCGGTCGCGCGCTCGCGCGCCTCGGGCGAGAGGCGGATCTCGACGTCGCGCGTCTCGCCGCTCGGGTCCACCCAGTCGCCTGCGTCGATGCCGGCGAACGCCGGCCGGAGCGCCTGCGCCACCTGCCCCACCGTGATGCCGAGCGAGCCGGCGAGGCCGCGATTGAGCTCGACTTCGAGCTCCGGCTTCTCGCCCCGCGTCGAGAGGCCGACGTCCACGGCGCCGGGGATGTCACGGAACCGCTCCGCCGCCTGCTGCGCGAGGCGTGTGAGCACCACCGGGTCGTCGCCGCTCAGCTGGAGCTGGATCTGTTTGAACGCGCCGCCGAAGCCGCTCGTGAAGACCGACACCGTGGCGCCGCCGAGCGAGGCGGTCTCGGTGCGGAGCGTCTGTCCCAGCGCCTCCTGGCTGATCGAGCGCTCCGCCTTCGGCACCAGCCGCACGTACACCTGCGCCTGGTCCACGCTCGGCACGAGCAGCGGCAGCGGAGTCCCGATGGCGGTGTAGGTATACGCGACTTCAGGATGCTCCCGCGCGATCGCCGCGGCTTCCTCGGTCTTCATCCGCGTGTACTCGAGACTCGAGCCCGGCGGCGTTTCGACGATGAAGAAGACCTCGCTGCGGTCGCTCACCGGCACGAAGCCGGCGCCGCCCACCGTCGCCTGCAGCGCGATGGCACCGAAGAAGGCGAGCGCCGCGAGCCCGACCATGGTCCACCGGTGGTCGAGCGCCCAGCCGACCAGCTTCGCGTACCCGTCGGTCTGCCGGTCGAACCACTTGTTGAACCGGTCGAGCGTCCGCGCGATCGGGTTCCGCCGCTCGTGCGCTTCCGTCTGCGGATCCGCCCAGTAGGCGGAGAGCATCGGGTCGAGCGAGAAGCTCACGAAGAGCGAGACGAGCACCGAGCAGGCGATGGTGAGCGCGAACGGCTTGAACCACTGCCCCGCCACCCCGTACATGAACGCCACCGGCACGAACACCGCGACGATCGAGAAGGTCGTCGCGGCGACGGCGAGCCCGATCTCGTCGGTGCCCTCGCGCGATGCCTCGTAGTGATCCTTCCCCATCTCGATGTGGCGCACGATGTTCTCGCGCACCACGATCGCGTCGTCGATCAGGATGCCGATCGCGAGCGAGAGCCCGAGGAGCGACATCGTGTTGAGCGTGAAGCCGAACGCCCAGACCGCGATGAACGACGCGAGCACCGAGACCGGCAGCGCGAGGCCCGTGATGACCGTCGAGCGCCACGAGTTCAGGAAGAGGAACACGACGAGCACCGTGAGCAGCGCGCCCTCGATGAGCGCTTCCTGCACGTTCGTGACCGCCTGCTCCACCCGCTCGCCGGCGTCCTGCACGACTTCGAGCCGCACGCCTTCCGGCATCGTCTGCTGCACCTCGGCGATCGCGGCGCGCAGTTTCGCGCTCACCGCCGTGGTGCTGTAGCCCTTCGACTTGAGCACCTCGATGCCGACGGCCTCGCGCCCGCTGAAGAGCGCGAGCGTGCGCGGCTCCTCGGTCCCGTCCTTCACCGTCGCGACCTGGCCGAGCCGGATGACCTCGCCGTTCCGCTCGGCAATGGCGATGTTCGCGAAATCCTCCGGCCGCTCGAGCCGGCCGTGCAGGCGGATCGAGCGCTCCTCGAGCCCGCCCGTCACCCGCCCGACCGGCGCGGCGAGGTTCTGCGACTGAAGCGCCTGCAGCACCTGCGCGACGCCGATGCCGGCCGCCTGCAGCGCCTCCGGCCGGACCTCGACGGTCAGCTCCCGCTCGATGCCGCCGACGACGCTCACCTGCCCCACGCCGGCGATGGCCCGCAGCGCCTTCGTGATTCCGGGATCGGCGAGGCGCGTGAGCACGGTGGCCGGGACGGTGCTCGACGTGAGCGTCAGCGTCATCACCGGCATGTCACCCGGGTCGAGCCGCGTGAGGATCGGCTCCTCCATCTCGACCGGGAGGTCGGCGCGCTTGGCGGAGATCGCGTCGCGGATGTCCTGGCTCGCCTGCTGGATCGGCTTCTCGAAGTCGAAGAAGATCTGGCACTGGGCGAGGCCGTCGGTGGCCGTGCAGATCGATTTCGGCCCGTCCACGCCGCTGATCGCGTAGATCGCGTCCTCGAGCGGCTCGATGATCTCGCGCGTCACTTCCGACGGCGAGGCGCCCGGATACGGCACCGTCACGACGATGAGCGGCTGCGCGACGTCGGGAAACTCGTCGGTCTGGAGGTTGATCAGCGCAAAGAGCCCGAACACCACCAGCGCCACCATGGCGGTGACGGTGACGACGGGGCGCTTGATGGCGAAATCGGAGATGAACATGGTCGTCGCTACCTCGTCGGAAGGCCGGAAAGTCGGAATGCCGGAAGTCGGGTCATTCCGGTTCCCTGCGGCTGCTGTCGGCCGGCGCCGCCGAATCCGCGCCGCCTCCGGCCCTTCGGCCTTCCGGCTCTCCGGCCTGCTGGTCCGGCCGTCCGACCCCGGTCTCCTGCCTCACCCGCACCACCGTCCCCTCCGCGATCCCCTGCGCCGTGCCGAGCAGGACCGTGTCGCCCGGCGCGATGGGGCCGGAGACTTCGATCAGCTCGCGCACTTCGTCGCGGATGCCGAGCGTGACGGACACGCGCTCGACGCGGGCGGAGCGGATGCGGAGCACGGCGGGAGACATTCCGCGCTCATCCACCGCCGAAGCCGGGACGGCGAGCGCCCGCTTCTCCACGGTGGACACGCGCCCTTCCGCGAAGAGGCCCGCGACGAGCGAGCCGGCGGTATTCGGGATCGCGACGGTGATCCCGACCTGGCCGGTGGCGGGGTCGGCGGCGGGGTTGATCCGCGTGACCCGCCCCTCGAACGCGCGTCCTTCGTAGCCCGTGACGGTGAAGTCCACCGGCATGGGCACGCTCAGCGCGGACACTTCGCTGGCCGGCACCGACGCCTCGAGTCGCATGCTCGCCGGGTCCACGATCGTGTACATCAGGGCGCCGACCTGCACGACGTCTCCGGAGTTGACCGCCTGCTCCGCGATGACGCCGGTGAACGGCGCGCGGACCGTGGTCTTGGCGAGCTGCCGTTCGGCGCTCACGAGCCGGGCGCGCGCATCCGCCAGCGCGCCGGCCGCGCTCGTCGCCGCCAGGCGCGACTGCTCCAGCTCGCGCTCGGCGATGGCGCCGGCCTGGCTGAGCCGCGCGGCCCGCTCCTCGTTCCGCTTCGCGATCTGCGCCGCGCTTTCCGCCGAGCGCATGGCGGCGCGCGCGCTGAGCTGCGCCTCACGGAGCGCCGTGTCGTCGAGCCGGGCGAGCACCTCGCCGCGCCGGACGCGCTGGCCCTCCTCCGCGTAGACCTGCAGCACCGCCCCGGCGACCTCCGCCCGCATCTGCGCGCTCGTCTCCGGCACGAGCGCGCCCGAGATCAGCGGGCCGGTGGAGAGCGCGACGCTGTCCGCCACGCCGATGCTCTCCGGCCCGAGTACCACCGGCGGCGGCACCGCTTTCACCTCGGCCGCCGAGTCGTTGCCGTTGCAGCCGGCGACCAGAAGTGCCGCCGCGACGATCAGAATCTCTGCCCGCATGGTCGTCCCGCTTTCGCTGATGATCATGGCGTGGCGCCCGCGCGCCCCACCGTTTCGAGCGGCAGCTGCTCGAGGAGCTCGATGCGCAGCCGCGCGACGCGGAGATCCCGCGCGCTCTGCGCGCGGTTCGCGAGCGCCTGCTGCAGCTGGACGCGTGCATCGCCCAGCTCGGTCTGCGTGGAAATCCCTTCTTCGTAGCGGACTTCCGCGATCGCGTATGCCCGCTGCGCCTGCTCCACCGTCCCGGCGCTCGCCGCCCATGCCGACCGTGCCGCGTCGAACGCCGCGAGCGCGCTCCGCGTATCGAGCGCCGCAAGCTCGCGCGTCTGGACCAGCCGGAGCCGCGCCTCGTCGACGTCCGCCCGCGCCACCATCCGCTCGCCGGAGAGCCGGCCGCCGGTGAAGAGCGGCACCGAGAGCGAGAGGGCGACGTTCCAGTCGCTCACGAAATCGCTCCATGCGGGAAAGACGTCGTCGGGATATCCGAGTCGCGCGTAGTTCGACGTGAGACGGAGCGTGGGCCACGACGCCGCGCGCGCGATGGCGAGGCGCCCCTCCTGCACCACCACGTTCTCCTCCGCCTGCCGCACGGCCGCCCGCGCTTCCTCGCTCACGACCTCGGCCAGTGTGTCCACGGCGGGCCCGTCGAGCTCGGTGGTGAGCTGGAGCGAGTCGTCCGCGGGAAGCTCGAGGAGCTGCTTGAGGCGAAGGAATGCGATGTCCCGCTGCGCGCGGCGCTGGATCACGACGGGGCGCGCGTTGTCGCGGATGACCTGCGCGCGGAGAAGCTCGAACTCGGCGACGTTCCCCACTTCGTGCGCCAGCCGGGTGTTCTCGAGCGTCCGCTCGGCCTGCACGAGCGTCGAATCGGCGATCGTCAGGAGACGATCCGCGAGCAGCGCATCGAAGTACCCCTCCGCCACCGAGAGCCGCGCCTGCGCCTCCTGCGAGGCGAGCTCGATGTCGGCGAGCCGCCGGCCGGCGCCCGCGATGCGGTTCTGCGCGCGCACGCGACCTCCCGCGAACAGGAGCTGCGACGCCTGCAGGCCGAGGTTGTACTGGTTCTCCTGGCCGAAGGGGAGATCGGCGAATGCGGCAAACGGATCGGCGTTCGAGGCGCATTCGAGTGCCGACTCGAGCGAATCGACCCGCTCCCCGATCGGCGCGGCCGGGTCCGGAACGAATCGCCGGCATTCGGGGGGCGGCGGTTCGTTGCTGCTTCCGGTGTCGGCCAGGACGGAGAACTGCGACCGGAGCGTGCGCGTGTAGGAGGCACTGCCCGTGAGCTGCGGGAAGTACTCGCTCCGCGCCTGGCGCTGCTGGCCACGGGCGCGGTCGACGCCCGCACGGGCGATCCCCACCGACTCGCTGGTACGCGCGCCGATCGAAAGCGCCTCCTCGAGCGAGAGCGAGCGCGCACCCTGGGCCGAGAGCGGCGCCGCACCGAGCGCGAAGAGTGCGCCCAGAAGGAAGGCCCGCACCGGTCGGAACCGCATCACGAGGCAACTCCTGCCGGAGCACTGACTCCGAGGCCGCGGAGGAAGATCCGTACGTATCCGTCGATCGAGGCGTCGATATTCTCGTGGAACATGTCGGGCAATCCTTCCCGGACGATTCCGTCGGCGAAGAGCACGGCCATCAGCATCGCGGCGGCCGTGCGTGCGTCGAAGTCGGCGCTGGCGAGTCCCGCCTCGCGCAGCTGCTCGAGGTACCGTGCGAGCATCTCGGCGGCCTGCGCCGGCGGGGAGCCACGCGGCGGGACGATCTCGGGATGCTCCTCGAACTCACCCAGACGGGTGCGAATGAGCGGCGCCATGGTGCGAAGCCCGCCGGTGATCAACCGCGCCCATTCCCGCAGCTCTTCCAGCGGGTTTCCCCGGCTTTCGAGCGCAATCGGGCTGCATCCACCGCCACCCCACTGGCGGCCGATCGCTTCCCGCAGCAGCGCTTCCTTGGAGCCGAAGTGGCGAAAGACAGTTACTTCATTGACCCCCGCATCGGCTGCGATGCGACGGGTAGTCGCGCCACGGAAACCTGCCTCACAGTAGAGACGGGCAGCGGCCTTCAGGATTTCCTCACGAACGTCCATGGGGCGACGATTATAGTGAATTGTTTCACAATCGCAAGTAGTTGCTTGCATTTTTATCTCTTGAACCGCGGAGGCGCGGAGACGCGGAGGGAGCGGAGGCTTTACAGGGCGGAGGGACGTGGGGTATGCGGAAAGATCTCCGGGAGACTCGAGGTCATCCCGTGCGACAGAAACTTTACTAATCATCAGTTGTCATATACAGTAGGGTATGACTGCACTGCGTAGCTCCCCCTTGGTTGCACCATCGCGCCAGCAGGCCGTCATCGATTCGCTGCTGGCAATTTCCGATGGCGTACGGCGAGTTCTGGAGCGCGATCTCGACACCCGCGACATCACGTTCCAGCAGTACAACGTGCTCCGCATCCTCGCCCCAGCCGGCGCAGAAGGCCTTGCGACTCTTGCGGTTGCAGAAAGGCTTCTCGAGCGGACGCCGGGGGTGACCCGACTCATGGACC
This sequence comes from Gemmatimonadales bacterium, assembly GCA_035759585.1. Taxonomy (GTDB): domain Bacteria; phylum Gemmatimonadota; class Gemmatimonadetes; order Gemmatimonadales; family GWC2-71-9; genus CAMLLJ01. The sequence continues at coordinate 12,947 of DASTUP010000040.1, forward strand.
GGCTGGAAAGGCAGGGATTCGTGAGTCGCACGAGAGGCTCGGATCGGCGTCAGGTCCTCTGCTCGATCACCGAGGCTGGGGCAGCGCTGGTCACGGAGCTGCAGCCTTCCGTCGAGCGGGCGGAGCAATCGGTCCTGGCCTGCCTCAACCCGAACGAGCTCGGTGCGCTCCAGCACTTTCTGAACCGGCTCCGGGCAAACATCGACAATACGTGACTCGTCAATAATTGACCTCGGTTGCCAATCACCAGCGCTGGACTGAGGGCGGTCCCGCGTCCCGTCGCCCATTCCATACATCTTTTCGTAAGGACCGCGCCGCACCCGCTGACCATCCCCTGATCGATTGGCCATATTCCTGAATGCAGTCCCGCCGGAACTTCCCGATACTTCCAGCCTCCCAGGCCACACGCGTCGCGCCGGCATTTCTGGCGAGCGCGGTTCTGCACGGAGTCGTGGTCGTGCTGGCAGTCGTCGGAAGCCGGGCTGAGCGGAATCGGGAGAACGGCGCAGCGGAGTCCGCGCCGCCTCAGGTACGGATGGTGGAGCTACCACCGCTTCCGCCGGCCCGTCGCCCGGTGCCCGAAGCTGCGCCGGAAGCGGTCCCGGTTCCGGAGAGGCGGGTGCCTCGGCCGCAGGTGGTTCGCGGAAGGGCGATGCCGGAAGAGGTGACCGTGCGGTCCGAGCCGGCGGCCGAGCCCGAGCGGGACCAGCTTCCGGTCGCGACGGCTCCGGAACCTCCCGCCGCGGCTCCCGAGCCTCGGCCCGTTCAGCCGCCGGTCGACATCGCCGCTGCACGCGCGGCGGAGATGCGTGCCGAAGCCCAGCGCCTCTTCGGTCCCCGGCGGCTCGGCTCGGACCGTCCGCCGGGCCCGGTATCGGCGAGCTGGGTCAATCAGCTCACCGATGACCGGGAGAATGACTGCACGCCCAGGCCGCGGCCTCCGCGCGATCCGTCCGTTCCCCCCGAGCTCGGCACGGTCTCGGGCCGGGTCTTCCGTGCCGGCACGACCCAGCCGTTGCCGGGGGCATACCTTCAGATCCTTGGTACCCCGTACGCGACCTTCGCCGACGACGAGGGGGACTACACCCTCGAGTTCGACCGCTCGCTCGTGGACGACTGTCGCACGCAGTACGTCCAGGTCTCCAAGGACGGCTTCGCGCCGCAGCGGCTCATTCTTTCGCTGGGGAGCAGGACGTCGAACGATATTCCGCTGCGGCGGAGGTAGGGGCTCGGGGCTCGGGACTCGGGACTCGGGGCTCGGGGCTCGGGACTCGGGACTCGAGACTCACTCACCTCCCACGATATCCCGCAGCACCCGCTCCGCGAACTCCTTGTCCCAATCGGCGACGTTCTTCCGTGCCGTCACTTCGACCTTCGTGGTCGTCGGCGATTCGCGCTCGGCCGTGACGTTGACGGTCAGCTCTCCGGCCGTTCCTTCCCAGGTCTGCCTGTCTCCGCCGTCCTCGACGCTGGTATCGGTGATCGTGACCTGGTGCTGCTCGAGCGCCGAGCGGATCCGCGGCGCCAGACCGTCGGGCTGGCCCTCGACGATGGATTGGGCCCCGCGGCTCGTGACATAGACCGCGCCGCCGGCACCGGCGGCCGCTGCCGCCGCGATGCATCCGGGTACTGCGGCGGCAACCATCGCCGTCAGGAACAACCGTCCAAGCCGCCTCATCGCGCGCTCCGGGAGAGAGTGGACGCCCAAGCTGTCGCCGCTCACGTTCCCGCGACAAGCGGCCGCGTCACATTGCTGGAAAATCGGCGTACGCTCGCCTAGACTCCTTCCTTGCGGTTGGATGAACCCGACGTGAATGGACTGACATGGGAACGAACCGGCTTCGCGGTCCTGCCTTCATAGAAATCCTGGTGATCCTCGCGCTCGCGGCCACCGTGCTGTCGCTCCTGCTCAAGCGCGGGTAATTCCGCGTGACAAGGATCACTACTATCGATCACTGAAATCGCGATACTCCTTGTGTTGCACGAACCGCGGGCCGCGTGAGCCCGCTGAACCGCATACATGAGGTGTCGCATGGCGTCCAAGGATCCAGTCGAAGCTCTGAACAGCTATGTCACGGACATGCTGGCTCTGGAGCAGCACATCAAGAAGGCGATCGACGGTCAGCTCGAAGACCTGAAGGATTATCCCGCCGTCACGAGCGAGCTCCGCTCGATCAACGGAACCATCGAAGGTCACATCACCACGCTCGAAGGCCTCGCGAAGACCAAGGGGGGCAAGGGCCCGGCCGACGTCATCAAGAAGGCCGGCTCCGCCGTGCTCGGCCTCGGTGCCGCAGCGGTTGACCTCGTCCGGAACGAGGGCCTCCCCAAGAACCTGCGCGACGATTACACCGCCTGCAGCCTGGCGACGATCGGGTACGTGATGCTCCATACCACGGCCCTCTCGCTCGGCGATCGGCAGGCCGGCGAGATCGCGCACCGGCATCTCAGCGACTACGCGCGGATCGTGATGAACCTCCACAACATCATCCCGGCGGCGACGATCAGGTTCCTGCAGGAAGAGGGCCTCCCTGCCACCGACACTGCCCTCGCCGAGATCTCGCGGAACATCGAAGAGGTCTGGCACCAGGGCAGCTCGGTCGGCAACGCCACGCAGGCGAACCTCGGCAAGAGCTGGCAGTAGCGGACGGAAGTTGATGTAGAAGTTCGGGTGCAGTGTTCGACCGTGGGTGCAATCGCAGGATGAGCGAGCAGCAGCAGTACGAGCGAAGTGCAGGATGCGTTGCAGAGCGAACATGAAAGCGGCGCGGAGCCCGAGGGCTCCGCGCCGCTTCCTTCATGCGTTCCCGCAGCGTTACGCGCCGGTGCGCCCGCTCCCCTGCGGAGCGACCCTGGCCGGGCGGCGGAACTGGTAGACGCCGTTCCGGCCGTTGCCCTGCACCTTCCACCGGTTCTCCGGCACCTTCCATTCGAGTGTCTGCCGCTGCTGCTTCCGCATGATGTTGAAGCTGACCGTTTCATCTTCCGCGTAGGAAGCGAGAATCCGCTGTGCGTGCGAAGCCGACTGCACTTCGCGCCCGTCGATCGCCAGGATCACGTCCCCGGCGCGGAGCGGCAGCGTCGAGTCGGACGGCGCATCGAGCACGAGCACCCCTTCGTCGGTCCCGAAGTACTCGCCGAGCTCCGGGGTCATCTCCTTCAGCTGCATGCCGCCGATGGCGGAACCGCCGAGCACCATCACCCGCTCGCGGAGGTCGTGCATCATCGGCGCGAGCCGCTCCATGGAGGGGATCGCCATGGTGAACGTGTTTTCGATCTCCCGGGCAACGATCGTCGCATTGGCGCGGCGGCCGTCCCGGGTGTACTCGACCCGTACCGTGTCTCCCGGATCGAGGGCGCGGGCCAGCTCGACCAGCCGCTCGCCGGCATCGTCCCCGTCGAGCCGGGTATCGCCGAAGCGGGTGATGATGTCTCCCGCGCGAAGTCCGGCCTTGTCTGCCGGGCCATCGTCCAGGACACTTTCGATGCGCGCGCCGTCGCGGTCCTCGTCATCCACGGCGACGCTCACGCCGATCCGCGCCCGGCCGAAGCCGAAGGCGGTCAGCTCGCGCTCGCGGTAGGGACGCCGCTCGAGGATGAGCCCCCGCGCGCGGGCCTCGGCCTGTGCCCGCTCCTCGGCGTTCTGCCGATCCTCGGTGCGGGTCCGCTCGCGCTCGGCATCGCGGTCCTGCGCCGCAAGCGGAGCGGCGGCAAGTGTCAGGAGCGCAAGCGAGGCGCTCGTCCAGTGGCGGGTCATGGTCGCTGTCTCCCTGAGTGGTTGGTCTGGCGGTCCACAATCAGAGATGCGGGAGGAGAGGGAAGGGTCGCGGGGGGTCGCGGGGGGTCGCGGGATACGAGACTCGGGTTTCGGGACTCGGGATACGAGACTCGGGTCTCGAGTCTCGAGTCTCGAGACCCGAGTCCCGAGACCCGCACTTCACGCCCGGCTGCGGGGACTCCGGCGGGCATACACGCTCGAGACCCCGAACTCACCGGCCGCCCAGAGCGTGAGGATCGCGGTGATCCCTGATATGGCGCGCTTCTCCTGCTCCTCGTGGATCACGAGTCCATAGGTGTCGGCGACGAAGTGGAGATGATCGAGGATCTGGCGGGCGAGGCGGCGGTCGGCGGTTCCATGCCAGAAATCCACCTGTTCGAGAATCATCCCGGCGTGTCGGCGGAAGAACTCGCCGAGCGAGAATACCCGCTCGCTGAGGGGGGTGCGGGTGCGGGTGAGCACGAGAAGGTCGCCCAGGTACTCGTCCCAGAGCTCGGCCAGCCGCCGATTCGACTCCCGCCGGAGAAACTGCGCCCGCGCGAGCGAGAACTGCGCCTGGGTCCGCCGGCGGAAGCGCGGCACGACGGGATGCAGGTCGTAGAGCGTCACCTCGCTCCCGTCGTGGTCCTCATCGTGGTACACCCAGAGCCGCCGGAGCTGCGGCCACGAGGCGATGGTCAGCACCTTCGGGTTCCGGCTGTCGAGGAGGATGAACTTCCCCTGCTCGAACTTCACCGCCGTGAGCCAGTGGCTCCAGTCGTCCACGCAGAGCAGCACGGGAAGCCCCCGCTTGAGGAACTTCATCAGCTCCCGGCGGGCGCTCGCCTCGTCCTGGCGGCGGATCATCAGCAGGTCGCAGTCGTAGCGGCGCGCGGCCCGTCCCAGCTGCAGCTCGTCGGTGCCGTACCACCAGTGCGACCCAGCGATACGCGTGATGGACCGCTCGTCCTGGAGCACGCCGAGGACGACGAGCGCGTGCTTCAGGGCAAAGGGGCCACACTGCCAGAGGTTCGGTTGCGGGTATATTCCCATGGATTCGCGGCAAAGGCTTCGGGAAAGTAACGGGAGAAGCGGCCATGGCCAGAACCCGCGGCTCCGTCGTGGTGCTGTTCAACAGCCTGAGCGACGAGGGCTACGAGGATCTCAAGAACGTGGACCCCTCCACGCTCGGCTTCACTCCCGAGTACGATATCGCCGTCGCCACCGTCGCCGAGGAATACGACGCGATCGTGAAGGGGCTCCGCAATGAGGGCTTTCGCGTCCGTCCCGTCAACCTGCGGGACGATCTCGGCCGCCTGGAGCGCGTCGTCAAGCGGCATCCCCCCGACGCAGTGTTCAATCTGGTCGAATCGTTCCACGACGACGCGGACCTCGAGCCGGCGGTGGCGGGGTTCTTCGATCTGCACCGGATCCCCTACACGGGAGCTGCGCCGCTTTCCCTGGCGCTCTGCCGGCGGAAGGGGCTGCTCAAGACGCTCCTTCTCGCCTATCGCGTCCCGACCCCCCGATTTCACCAGCTCTGGAAACCGAAGATCGCGCAGCGGCACGGGCTGCATTACCCGCTCATCGTGAAGCCGTCGCGCGAGGACGGGAGTGCCGGGATCGAGGCGGCGAGCGTGGTGCACGACCGCGCGCAGCTCCTGGCGCGGCTCGAGATGGTCTTCGCGGAGTACGGCGCGCCGGTGCTGGTGGAGGAGTTCATCGAGGGCCGCGAGCTCCACATCGGGATCCTCGGTAACGACCCTCCCGTCGTGCTGCCGCCGCTCGAGTACGACTTCTCGGAGCTGCCGCCCGACGAGCCGAAGATCATCACCTATGCGGCGAAGTGGGATCCGCTGAAGGAGGTCTTTCACCGCGTCGGCTCGAAGTGCCCTGCCGATCTCTCGCGGCAGCTGCTCAAGCGCGTCCAGGAGGTGGCCGTGCGGGCCTATCGCGTCGCCGGCTGCCGCGACTACGCCCGCCTCGATATCCGCGTCTCCCGCGACAACCACGTGTACGTCCTCGAAGTGAACCCGAATCCCGACCTCACCGAAGGCGTCTCGTTCATGCACTCGGCGGAGGAGGCGGGGTATTCGTTTTCGCGGACCCTGCGCGAGATCGTGGAGATGGCGATGGCGCGGGCGAAGTGACCCACACCACCACTCCCTCCGCCCCGCCCCGCTAACCTGAGAAAGCGCCGCCCCGACGGCGGCATCGACTCAGCAAGGAGCGACCATGGGCGACAGGAAGCATCACGAAGCATCCCGCGAGCAATCGACCGCCGCAGACGACCTCGGGCTCGGCCTCCCGGCCGAGCTGCCCCCGCCCGAGCTGCAGGAAGCGCCCGGGCTCAAGCGGCATGGCGACAAGCTGGAGCATGCCATCGAGTCCCGGGCGGGCCGGCGGGACGGTTCGGCCGGTGAGCGCAGCGACGGGAACGACCCGACGGCTCAGGCCGACGGTGACGACGGCAATCCGGAGAGCGGCGCGCGGGGGCGGCAGGAGCTCCGCGAGACGCGCCGCGGGAGCTGATGAGCATGGCGACGACATATCGCGGCGAGGATCGGCGGCGGGAGAGCGTCGCATGGACCGGTCCGGAGCGCCGGTCCCGCTTCGCGCCCTCCGCCGGCGGCCAGCTGCTCGAGGAAGGTGAGGCGCCGAGCGGACCGACGGGGCAGGTCGCGGACAACCCGAACGAATTCACCAGCGACGGCGGCGAGGGGACGAACACGCCGAACGAGTGGACCGCGCTCCGCAATACGAGCTCGATCGGCACGCCGGGCGTGGACGACCGCGAGACGCGCGAGCCCGATGAGGCGGACCCCGAGACCGGCGGCACCGGCGACGAGGGCGGCGCAGCGACACTCGGCGGCGGCATCTTCGAAGGCCAGGGAAACGAGGAGGACGCCCCGAGCTACGGGGACTGGACCCAGCATTCCACCGGCACCACGTCCGGGGCGCGGGGGCACGAAGGAATCGATTATCCGGGGGAGAATACGTGGGGGGAGGAAGAGGCGGAGCGGGAGCGGAAGGAGTAGGGGAGTCGCCGGGCCGCGCGTCCTAGGACCGCGGCTCCGCGCTCAGCGCCGCGATCCTGCGCCGCGCTTCCGCCACCTTCGGTTGCAGCTCCGGATCGGCGTTGCGCCAGAGCTCGAGAAAGGCCTCGTAGTAGAGCAGCGCCTTCTCCCGATTCCCCTCCGCTTCGTGGAGCTCGCCGAGGCGCATGAGGCCGATCGGCATGAACGTCGGGTCCTCGGGAAGATTGTCGGTCACCGGGCTCTCGTACGCTCGCTCGTAATGTGCGATCGCCGAGTCCGCTTCTCCCGCCCGGTCCCAGGACATCGCCACGTACAGCTCGCCGCACGGCATGCAATGCAGCTTCGAATGTGCGCGCGAGAAGGCCAATGCCGCATCGCGCCACCGCCCCTCGGAGAACGCAACGAATGCATCCCACCAGTCGGGATCGGAGGGATGCCAGGACTCGCGCTCCCGTGACCGCTCCCATTCGGCGCGCATCCGCCGCGTCTCCTCCGGCCGGCCACCCCATGCGTACGCTTCCGCCAACGTGAAATACGGGCGGTCGCGGGCCTTGACCGACTCGAAGCGCTCCTCGACCAGCGCGTCGAGTCTGGCCAGTCCCCGCTCCGGCTGGTTGCGTTGCACGATATCGAGAAACGCCGGCGTGATGGCGAAATCGAAGGCGCGGCCGAGATCCCCATTGTCCCGCGACGAGCGCTCGATCGTGGCGATCAACGATTCGAGCTCGCGGAGCTTGCCGCGATAGCTCGCGATCCCTGCCCGCACGAACATCATCTCCCGCCACCGGAAGGAATCCTCGGAGTCGATGCTTCCTGCCGTGATGCTGTCCGCCGTTCCAAGATCCCGGCGCGCCATCGCCGTGATCGTGGTCATGAACGTCGGGAGCGGATCGCCCGGCAGCACGTCGGCCGCGGCCCGGGTGAGGGAGTCGAGCGCTTCCCACTTCTCCTGCGCGATGAGCGCGCCGTGCAGGTTGATGAACATCGTGCTCCGCGGCACCTGGGAGAGTCCGCGCCGCAGGGGCTCCTCCGCCTCCGCGTTCCTCCCTTCGGCGGAGAGGATCATTCCCAGATTGTTCAGCGCGGTCGGCTCATCGGGGTCGATGTCGAGCACCGCCTGGTATTCCGCGATCGCGCGTTCCGGCTCGCGGACGACATTCCAGAAGTAGCTCGCCGCCGTCAGGTGCCGCTCGACTGGCGGAAGGCGCTCGCGGTACTCGAACGCCTTGCGTGCCGCATCGCCCTGCAGCGAGCGATCGACGCCCATGTTGCCGTAGAGCGCGCTCAGTTTTCGCCACGCCATGGCAAAGCTCGTGTCCATGCCGACGGCGCGCTCGAGCAGCGCGCGCGCATCGTCGTATCTCGTCTCGTCGAACGCGCGGTTGCCGCGCGCGTAGAGCTGCAGCGCGGCGAGCGATGCCGTGGTCACCTGCGGCAGCGGCTCGCTCGCGCGGATGCTCTTGAGCGATTCGCCGATCTCCTCGCGCAGCTTTGCCGACAGGCGATTGACGGCTTCGATCAGCTCGGCGTCGCTTGCGGCCGTCTCTCGCACCGGGACCAGTGTCGTGCCCGAATCGGCAGAGACGACGCGTGCGGCGAGAACGTAGCCCCTGCCGAGCTGCGAGATCTCTCCCACGACGACTGCCTTGGCGCCCTCGCGCCGTGCCACCTCGAGCGCCAGGGCTTCCTGCAGTTCGCTCAGCGGATCGCGTCCCATCCGCTGCAGCGCGCTGCGGACTTCGGCCGGCTCGAGCAGCTGCACCACGCGCGACTGGCCGAGATCCACCCGCAGGGCTTCGAGCACCGAGCTCGCGAGCGTGGAATCGCTGGTCCGGTTGACGAACGCGGCGAGGACGATGCGGTCCGTGTCCTTGAGCCGGCCGGAGCTGAGGAGCGTTCCGGCGGGGCCCACGCCAAGTGCACGCGAGACTGCAAAGCCCGAGGCCAGCAGCACCATCGTCCCGAGCGCCAGGCCGCCGCCGATGAACGCGCGCCGCCAGGTGAAGAACTGCTGGTGCGCCGGCTCGGCCTCGTAGCGGAACGCCCCGGTGGCACGCTGCATGGCGCGCTGCCGCTCGAGGCGGCCGGTATACAGCATGACCGGAAGGCCGAGGAGCATCACGACGAGCGCGAGGATCCAGATCCAGTCCGGAAGCCCGAAGGCGCGCGTGGCACCGAAGACGAGCGCCGTGATCACCGCAGTGGCGAGCAGGAAGAGTCCGGCGACACGCGCCGGATGCGCCCGCCTGATCGCGGTCTCGGCCGAGGTCCGGATGGCGGAGACCGGCGCGGTGGCGGCGGGGGTCGAGCCGCCCGATGGCGTGGCGATGGCTTCGAGACGCCCCAGCAGCTCGGCGGCCGACTGCCAGCGGTCGGCCGGATGCTTCTCGAGGCAGCGCATGACGAGCGCCGCCACTTCCGCCGGAATCGATGGGCGGTGCGCGCTCACGTGATCCGGCGTGGCCGTGACGTGCGCGGCGAGCATCGCCTGCGGGGTCGAGGTGATGAAAGGCGTCCGGCCGGTGAGCAGCTCGTACGCCACAGCGCCCACGGCATACAGATCCGCCCGGTGATCCACGTTCGGATCGGCGGCCGCCTGCTCCGGCGCCATGTAGGCCGGCGTGCCGAGCGCCACGCCGTGCGAGGTGAGCGTCGTCTGGCGCGGGCCCGACGAGGCCGTCACCGCCTTGGCGACGCCGAAGTCGGCGACGAGGGCGTGGCGGCCCGCGAAGAGTATGTTGTCCGGCTTGATGTCGCGGTGGACCACGCCGCGGGCGTGCGCGTAGGCCAGCGCATCGACGATGTCACGCAGAATCCGGGAAACTTCGCCCACCGGGAGCATGCCCTCGCGCGCGATCCGCGTGGCGAGCGACTCTCCCTCGATGAACGGCATGACGTAATAGAGGAGCGGTGTTTCCCCTGCCCCGCTGTCTGCGTCGGTCGCGCCGGCGGTGAGGAGCGGAACGATGTGCGGATGCTGCAGCGACGCGGCGACCTGGATCTCCCGCTCGAACCGGTCCGCATGCACGCCGATCGACGTCTCGGGCGGAAGGACCTTGATGACCACCCGTCGGCCCAGCCGGCCTTCCTCCGCGAGGAAGACCCGGCTCATCCCTCCACCACCGAGCTCGCGCTCGATCCGGTAGGTACCGCCAAGACTCGATTGTAGCCGGGCGAGCAGTTCGGACACGGGAGATCCGGATGGGGATTCCGGAAGATACGTCGGGTGGTCGGACGGTCGGAAGGTCAGACGGGCTGCCGGGATGAGTACGATGTCATCCTGAGGGAGCGATGCGACCGAAGGATCTACTCACCGGTCCCCGGGACTCCCCGGGTAGATCCCTCGCTTTGCCCGGGATGACACCGCACCCACCCTGTCCCACTCCTAGAATCGCGACCCCACCAGCTCCACATCCGCCCCCGCCCACGCGCGCTGCAGCCGTTCCCTCGCCACGCGCGCCGCCCCGACCTTGCGCTGCGCCTCGAGCGCGAGGACGAGTCCGCGCAGGGACCAGCCGTTTTCCGGAAAGCGCACGAGGTCTTCCTCGTAGACCTGCTGTGCCTCCAGCGGCCGCTTTGCGGCGAGCAAGGCCTTGCCGAGCGAGTGGCGCATCGGGTAGTACCAGGTCGGCGGCTCGGTGTAGGCGATGCCGTCCTCCAGGGCGACGGCTGCGCGGAACGCACTGATTGCCGCCGGCAGGCGTCCGCGACCGAGCGCGATCTCCCCATTGAGCGCCTCGACCGCAATGCGGAGCGCGGTCTGGTTGTCGCCCGCCGGAAAGCTGCCGGCGATTGCGCGCACGGTGTCGAGCGATGCCTGGGCTTCCGCCCACCGCCGCTTCGCCGCAAAGGCGACGCCGCGGGCGTAATAGGCCATTCCCGTCGCGTACCGCAGGTCGGCCGGGGGCAGCGGCTCCGCGAGCACGTCGTTCCACCGCCCGAAGGTCACGAGCGTCGTGAACACGACCGGGGTCACGTTCTCGAGCCACGGCGTGGAGCGCGCGAGCTCGGGACCCACCGTCCTGGCCGTCTGTCGCGCCGCGTCGATCGCCGTCGCGCTCACACCGGCCATCGACGCGGCGAAGCTCAGGAAGTGGTGGTTGTGCGGGTAGTACCCCTGTGCATAGATCCCGCGACGGCTCGCCGCCGGGCCCTCGAGGTACGACTCGTCGGCGTGGAGCGCATGGCGGTTCGCCTCCATGGCCTCGAGATAGCGGCCGACCCGGACGTAGATGTGCCCCGGCATGTGCACGATGTGCCCCGCGCCGGGCATGAGCGCCGCGAGCCGCTCCGCGCAGGGCACCGCGCGGGCCGGATCGCTCGCCTCGACCGCATGGATGAAGAGGTGGCACGCACCCGGGTGATCGGCGTTCGCCGCGAGCGCGCGCTCGAGCCGCTCGAGAATCAGCGGCGTGGCCGGCCGCGGCTCGCCGGCCGCCGTCCAGTAGTTCCACGGGCTCAGGTTCATGAGCGCGTCCGCGTGGAGCACCTGCACCTCGGTGTCATTCGGGAATCGTGCCGCGACACCCGTCATGGCATCCGCGTATGCCGAATCGAGCGCGGCGCGCGGAGCGCCGGGATCCGCGGCGTAGCGCTCGGCGAGGGCCTGGATCAATGCCCGCTCGCGCGGCGGCACCCGGTCGGCGCGCGCCAGGGCACGGCGCACGGCGGCGTAGGCAACCCGCCCCGCCTCCGGCTCCATCCCCGCATTGATGTTCGGGCCGAGCGCGAGCGCGGCACCCCACGCGCACATGGCGCACGACGAATCGATGCGCTCTCCCTCGAGGAAAGCGCGCACCGCCTCCCCATGGTTGAACCCGTAGAAGAGCCGGAGGCCCTGGTCGAAGTACTGCTGGGCCAGCGCGTCCTGCGTCATGACGCCGTAGCCGTGGCTCCCGAGGTTGCGGTACAGCGGGACCCCCGCCGTGTCCTCCGGCTCCACGGCCCCCTGGGCCGCCGCTCCCGGCGCAACCGCCAGGGAGAGCATGGTCGTGGCGAGCAGGATGGTCCGCATGGTGCCTCCTCCGTTCGGTCCCGCGAATGGCCGGTTCTCCATCTTCCGACCTATATTGCGCCGGACAGCATCAGACCCCGACACCGGATCCCCGTGACGTCCTCCGACCCCCGCTCCGGCGGCGACGTGACCCGCCTGCTCGACGCGTTGCGAGCGGGAGAAGGGGATGCCTTCGACCGGCTCGTTCCCCTGGTTCACGACGAGCTCCGCGTCATCGCTGCGCGGCTGCTCCGTCACGAGGCCCCCGGCCACACGCTCCAGCCCACCGACCTCGTCCACGAGGCCTACCTCAAGCTTGCCGGCGGCGCCCTTCCCGACTGGCGCAACCGTGCACATTTCTTCGGCATCGCTTCGAACACGATGCGCCGGCTCCTCGTCGACCATGCGCGTCGCCGGAAGGCCGCGAAACGCGGCGGCGGGATCGCGCCGCTGCGCGTCACGAACGAGAAGATCGGCGTCGACCTCTCCTTCGACGAGCTGCTCGCGCTCGACGACGCACTCGATCGCCTCGGCGCGATGGATCCGCGGCTGCTGCAGGTGGTGGAGCGGCGCTTCTTCGGCGGGCTGACCGAGGACGAAATTGCCGAATCGCTCGGCGTCACCACGCGGACCGTGCAGCGCGACTGGGCGCGGGCGCGGGCGTGGCTGTACAAGGAGCTCTACCCCGCCGCATCCCCATGACGAGCTCGGACTGGCGGCGCATCTCGGAGCTGTTCGAGCAGGCGCTCGACGTGCCTGCCGGGGAGCGCGCGGCGTGGCTCGCGTCGCTCCCCGATTCGATCGAGGTGCGGCGCGAAGTCGAGGGCATGCTCGTAGCGCACCAGCGGGCCGACGGCGTGCTCGATCGCCCCGTGCTGCCCGCGTCGGACTCGGAGATGCTCCCGCACCTCTCGCGCGCGCTCGCGGAGCGTTACGAGATCGAGCGCGAGATCGGGCGGGGCGGAATGGCGACGGTCTACCTCGCCCGGGAGCGGAAGCACGACCGCCTCGTCGTGCTCAAGGTCCTGAAGCCCGAGATCGCCGAGGCGCTCGGCGCGCATCGATTCCTCGCCGAGGTGCAGATCGCGGCGCGGCTCTCCCATCCGCACATCCTCGGCTTCATCGACTCGGGCGACGCCGACGGCCTGCTCTTCTATGTCATGCCGTGGGTGGGCGGGGAAACGCTGCGCGAGCTGCTGCATCGGGAAGGAAAGATCGAGCCGCGTGTCGCGCTCACCTGCATGTGCGACCTCGCGGCCGCCCTCCGCCATGCGCATGCGGCGGGCGTCGTGCACCGGGACCTCAAGCCGGAGAACGTGCTCTGCATCGGCGGGCACGCGTATCTCCTCGATTTCGGCATCGCCAAGCTGCGGGATGCGCCGCATCCTCCCGGGTACGTCACCGGGACCGGCATCGCCATCGGCACGATGGGATACATGGCGCCCGAGCAGGCGTCCGGCGATCCCGTGGACCATCGCGCCGACATCTACGCCTGGGGCGTGCTCGCGCGCGAGATGCTCACGGGCGAAGGCCCGCTGGACATTGCGCGCGGACTCACGTCGCTGCCGGCGGGAATCCCTGCGGAGATCGCGCAGCTCATCGCCAGGGCGCTCGCGCGGGATCCGGCCGGCCGGCCGGCGAGTGCGGGGGAGCTCGTCGCCGCCTTCGACCGGTGGCGCGCCGCGGGCGCGCCGCTCGAGCAGCGAAAGGAGCGCGGTGCCCGCCGATTCCTTCCCTGGATTGCGGCGGCCGCAGGCATCGGCGCCCTGGCCTTCCTCCTTCCGTCCATGCGCAGCGGCGACGCTCCCACTGCCGTTGCGGCGGCGCCCTCCGACTCCGCGGGAGGGCGCCTTGCGATGCCGGTGGCCGTGGCCGCATTCGCGAACGAGACCGGGGACACGTCGCTGGCTGCGTGGGGCCGACTCGCGGGCGACTGGATCACGCAGGGCCTGCAGGAGACGGGGCTCGTGGAAGTCGTGCCCTGGCCCTACGCGCTGCAGGCGTCGGAGCGGTGGGCCGCGCGAAATGCCGCAGGCGATTCGCTCTCGCGCGTCGCGACCGTACGGGAGGAAACCGGCGCGGGCACCGTCGTGACCGGCTCCTACTACCTGATCGGAGACCGGCTCCGCATCCAGGTCGAGATCACCGATGCGACGAGCGGCGCGCTCCTCGCGGCGCCGACGCCCATCGAAGCTCCCCGGGACTCGGTGGAAATGGCGCTCCGTTCACTGCGCGAGCGGACGATGGGCGCGCTCGCCGTCCGGACCAGCGAGCGCATCGCGGAATACCCCGAGCTCGCCGAGCGGCCGCCGACGTTTGCCGCCTATCGCGCATTCGACCGAGGCGTGTCGCTGCACCTGGCGCAGGACTATGCGCGCGCATCGGCCGAATTCATCGAGGCGTACCGTCGGGACACGATGTTCGTCGTCGCGCTCATCTACGCGGCGCAGGCGCTCTGGAACGACGACGAGTTCGCCCGTGCCGATTCGGTGCTGCGCGAGATGCGCGCGCGCCGCGTGGAGGTGAACGAGTATCACAACCTCCTGGCCGACTACATGCAGGCACATCTGGCCAGCGACGGAGAACGGGCGCTGGCCGCAATTCGCCGCGCCGCGGTCATCGCACCGTCCACGCGGTCGCCGTACAACCTCGCGTTCACCGCGCTCAGGATGAACCGCCCGCAGGAGGCGCTGGGAGCGCTGCTCGCGCTCGATCCCGACGCAGGACCGATGCGCGACTGGCCCTCCTACTGGACCCAGCGCGCGCACGCCCATCACCTCCTCGGCCAGCACGACCGCGAGCGCGCGGCGGCGCAGGAAATGGCGCGGCGGCATCCGACGCTTCGTGTCGCCCTGACGCTCGAGATCCGCGCCCTCGCCGCCCGCGGCGATGTCGCCGCGATCGACTCGCTCCTGCGCTCCGCGGTCGCGCTGCCCCCGGATACCTACTGGTCCCAGGGCGGCGCGATGGTGACGGCCGGTGAAGAGCTCGCGGCGCACGGCCATCGCGCAGCCGCCCTCCGCTATTTCGACCGCGCGGTCACCTGGCGCGCC
>DASTUP010000041.1:0-35164 GCA_035759585.1 Gemmatimonadales bacterium
TGTACCCCGCCGGCCACCCGCAGCTCGAGGCCTCTGCAGACCGCTTCGTTCGCCGGCTCGACACGCTGCTCGCGCGCCGTGAGTCGGTGACGCTCGGCGTCGCCCGCCATCAGCTCGTCATCGAGAAGGTCACGACCGATCCGAACAACGCCCTGCTCCGCGATCTCGCGCGGCGCCTCCACCGGCACCGCATCGCGTCCGTCCGCTTCCTGGCCGGAACTTCGCTCGAGGAAATCGACGGCCTGCTCGGCGCGCTGAGTGCAGATCCGAACCGGGGTGAGGGACCGCTGGGTCCCCGCCTCTCGCGCATCGAACCCTGGCCGCATATCGAGCTGATCGCGGCCGCATACGACAAGCTCGCGCTCGAAGCCGACACCGGCATCGCAGGCGACGAGTCCGCGAGCCAGCGCGACCGATGGGTGGAGCTCGCGCAGGCCGCCGTGGCTGCCGAGCCACCGACCCCCGCGGACGAGGACTCGCTGATCGTCGCGGACAGCGGCGTCGCCGAAGACGAGCTCACGTACGACCGCGTGGTGACCAGCTACCTCTCGCAGCTCGCCGAGGAGCGCTCGGGTCGCGTCGGCGCCGGCGAGAGTCGCCTCCGCCAGCGGGTGGAGCGGCTGGTCAAGTCACTCGATCCCGAGACGCTGCGCCGCCTCCTCGAGGCCGGGGCGGATCAGGCCGCGCGCCGCCGCGCGCCGCTCGACTCCTCGCGGATCCTCGCCGTGGATGCCGTGGTGGAGGTGCTCGAGGCCGCCGCGGAAACGCCGGCCCACACGATCTCGCACAACCTGCTCCGCCTGCTCCACAAGCTCGCGCACAACGCGGGGCGGAGCGCGAAGCCCGACGAGACGATTGCCGATGCGGGACTTCGCAAGAACATCGCGCGCCTCCTCGGCAACTGGGCTCTCGAAGATCCGAACCCGGGGTCGTACAACGCCATTCTCGAAGGCATGGTGCGGCAGTCGCCCACCGAGCGAATCATGGATGCGCCGGTTCCCTGTGAGCCGGCCACCGTCATCCGGATGGCCCTCGAGCTCGACTGCCTCGGACCTTCCGTGATGAAGGCGGTGGATCAGCTGCTGGAGCGGGGGGAGCTCGAGCGCGTCGCGATGCTGCTCACGAAGGCGCCTCCATCCGCGGCTGCGGATGCGCTCTGGGACCATATCGCGTCCCCGGAGCGGCTGCGGGCCGAGTTCGCCACCGAGCGCCCCGATTTTGCCATCGTGACGCTGCTCGTGCGCCGGCTCGGCGATGCTGCGGCCGAGCCGCTGATCGACGCACTCGAGCGCGCCACGGGCCGGACTACGCGCGCCGCGGTCCTGCGGTTCCTTCGCGACGGAGGCCCGGGCATGCGACAGGCCGCCGCGGACCGGCTCCCCGACGCGCCCTGGTTCCTCCAGCGGAACCTCCTGCAGCTCTTTACCGATCCGGCATCATGGCCGGGCGGCTTCTCGCCGGCTCCCTACGCGAAAAGCCCGGACGGACGCGTGCGCCGCGAGGCCATCAAGGTCATGCTGCAATCCCGCCCCCACCACACCGAGGGGCTCGAGCTCGGCCTGCGCGACACCGACCCGCGGGTGCTCGGCATGACGCTCACGAGTGCCCTCGAAGCGTGTCCCCCGTCGCTGATTCCGATGCTGGACTCGGTCACGACGAACGAGAAGCTCGACGTGGAATTGCGCGTGATGGCCGTGCGCGCGATGGTGAACACGGGCGCATCGGATGCGCTCGCACGCCTCATCGCCATCGCATTTCCCCGGCGGCGGTGGCTGCCCAACCGTCTTGCGCCGAAGTCTCCCCTCGTCCTCGCGGCGCTCGCCGGCATCTGTGCGCTCGGCCCGACCGATCCGCGGGTCAAGTGGCTGATTACCCGCGCGCGGCGCGACCGGGATCCCGAGATCCGCGCCGCGGCAGGCGAAGCCGCATGAGCACGCGCAGTCGGTTCCTCACCGCCCTCTCCCGCACGCTCTCGACGATGGGCCTCTACGGCGACGAGCACCCTGCGACGCGTCGGGCCGTGGATGCCGCGCACGCTGCGCTCGTGGACCTGCAGTCGGCGGATCCGGCAATCCAGTTCACCTTCCTCTCGGGCGAGGTGCTGGCGGGAGACGAGGTGCTGCCGGAGCTCGAAGGATGGGAATGGAGCGAGGCGCTCGCCCGCGCCGGCATCGAGCGGATCGAGTTCTTCGACCGCGTGGATCTCGATCCGTTCACCCGCCTCCTCGGAGACCTGGCGGTTCGCCTCGGCATCCGCCCGGCGAGCTCCGCGGATGCGCGGCAGGGGGGATTCGCCCCCGTGCGCTTCGGGCTCGTGACGGTGGATTCCGGCGCGCGCGCGTCCGATGAGCATCTCGCGATGGCCGGCCTGAGCTACGCCCTGCGCGACGAGCGCGATGCCGTGACCTGGGTGCACGACGAAGTGCGAAGCAGCGGACGCCTCCACGCGGCCGAGGCCGATGGCGTCGTGCGCTCGCTCTCGCTGGCGATGCATGCGGAGCAGGCGATGGTCATGCCCCTCCTTCAGCTCAAGGAGCACGACCAGTACACGACCACCCACTCGATGAACGTCTCGGTGCTTGCGATGGCGCTGGGCGAGTATCTCGAGCTCGGGGCGGAGACGGTGCGCTCGCTCGGCCTGGCGGGGCTGCTGCACGATCTCGGGAAGGTCTGCATTCCGCAGGACATCCTCAACAAGCCGGGCCGGCTCACCGAGGAGGAGCGGCAGGTCGTGCACTCTCACCCCGCCGTCGGCGCGCGGCTGCTCCTCACCAACTCGGAGTCGCTCGACTTCGCGGCGATCGTTGCCTACGAGCATCACGTCATGATCGACGGCGGCGGGTATCCCCACCTCCCCGATGCGCGGGGCGCGGAATACGCGAGTCGCCTCGTGCACGTCTGTGACGTCTATGATGCGCTGCGAACGAAGCGGCCGTACCGGGAGGCGTGGGAATCGGAGCGCGCCATCGCGTACATCGAAGGCCGCGCGGGGATCGAGTTCGATCCGGCGATCGCGCGCTCGTTCGTGGCGATGATGCGGCAGTGGGACCGCCGCGTTCAGACCTCGATGATCTGATCCCGGCGGGTGCCGACGCTCACGTAGCGGATCGGCGCTCCCGCGAGCTGCTCGATCCGGTCGAGGTACGCGCGGGCTTCGCGCGGCAGCTCCTCGAGCGTGCGCGCACCCGAGGTCGGCGCGCACCAGCCGGGAAGGTCTTCGTACAATGGCCTCACCCGCTCCAGCCGCGCGACTTCCGACGGCAGCTCCTCGCACCGCTCCCCATCCAGCTCGTAGGCCACGCAGACCGGGATGCGCTCGATCGTATCGAGCACATCGAGCTTCGTGACGGCCAGGCCCGTGAGCCCGTTCACGCGGACCGCGTACCGGACGACGGTCGCATCGAACCAGCCGCAGCGGCGCGGCCGGCCGGTGACAGCACCGAATTCGCCGCCCAGGCGCCGGAGCCGCTCGTCATCCTCCGGCGTCGCGGCTGAAGGGAGCGGGCCGTTGCCGACGCGCGTGGTATAGGCCTTTACGACGCCGAGCACGCCGTGGATGGCAGTGGGACCGATCCCGGCGCCGACCGACGCACCACCCGCGGTGGTGTTCGACGACGTGACGTACGGGTAGGTGCCATGGTCGAGGTCCAGCAGCGCGCCCTGGGCGCCCTCGAGCAGCACGCGCCGGCCTGCCTGCAGCGCACGGTGGACGAGAAGGCCGGTATCGGCTGCGACCGAGAGGAGCCGCGGCGCGAGCCGCTCGAGCAGCGCCACATGCTCGTCCAGCGACGCGTGCTGGGCGGCACCCATCATGGTGAGGAGGCTGTTGGCTCGCTCGACCCGGTCCGCCAGCAGCCGGCGCGTCGCATCGAGGTCGCGCAGGTCGCCGACGCGAATGCCGCGACGCCCGGTCTTGTCGGCGTACGCCGGGCCGATTCCGCGCCCGGTGGTGCCGATGGCCTGGCTCTTCTCGCTCGCGGCGTCCAGCAGCTTGTGGTACGGCAGCACGAGGTGAGCACGGTCGGAAACGAAGAGGCGCCCGTCGGTGCCGATCCCGCGGGCCTCGAGCCCGTCCAGCTCGGCAAAGAGCGTTTCCGCGTCCAGCACCACACCATTACCCACGACACAGGTCACGTTGCGGTGGAGGATGCCCGACGGAATCTGGCGCAGGATGAACTGTGTCTCGCCGGTGACGACCGTATGACCCGCATTGGCGCCTCCCTGGTACCGGACGACCAGGTCCGCGCGCTCCGCGAGCACGTCCACCAGCTTGCCCTTCCCCTCGTCTCCCCACTGCGCGCCGACGACGACGGCACAGGTGATTCGCTCATCGAACATGTCGCCTCAACGGTGCGGCACAAAAAAAGAGCCCCGGGCGGGGCTCGTGAATCCTCGTGGTAAGGTATGCGCCGTCGCGGTCGCCGGCAAGCGGCGCCGCCCGCTCACCTGGTCATCGATCCGATGGCCTTCCCGATGCGCCTGGCCGTGGCGAAGCTCAGGCCATCCCGCGTATCGCGCGGCGTGTGCAGTAACCGAAGCGTGCCCCAGTCGAGCCGCCCGATCGTCACGGCCGTTGCTCCCGCTCGCGCGAGCGGATAGCTGTCCACGAAAATTCCCAGCGGCAGCCGGCGCAGTCGAACCGGAACCCGCGGCGAGACGAGCAGCGGCGCGAGGCGGGCGGCGAGCTCACGACCCCGCCCGTCATGGCTCACGAGCGAGAGCGCACCGCGCTCGTCGAGCGTATCGAAGTTGACGACCTCGGTCCCCCGGACGAGGTCGCGGCGCGTCTCACCGAGGATGCGTGCCCCGATGAGCCCGAATTCTTCGGCACCGGTGAACAGGAGACCGGTGCCGGAATCCTGCGATGCTTCTGCCGCCGCCAATGCCGCGACGAGTCCTGAGCCGTTGTCGCGTGCGCCGGTCGTCGTGCCGCTGAGCCGGCCCCTGCCGGCCAGCACGCCCGCCGCCAGCGCGCCGCCCGCCGCAACGACGACCGGCCACGCCTCGAGCACGCCGCCGAGTCGTGCGATCGCCAGCACGGTGAACGCGGCGACCGTAACCAGCACGACCCACACCGCGACGAGCCTGCCGGCCATCGAGTGGCCCTGCGCTTTCGTATCGGTATGCGCGACGATCCAGCGGCGGACGGGTGCATCCCCGCGGCGCGCGATCAGCGTCGCGTCCTCGCGTGATCCGGTCCGCCCGCCCCAGCCGAGTGCCGTGCCCGCGGCGATCGCACCGAGGCCGGCGAGCCCGCAGGCCCAGACGAGCAGCGCGGCCCACGGGGGAAGTGCCGGCATGAGCAGGAGTGGAATCTGAAGCAGTGCGAGCCACCCGAGGCCGGCGCCGGCCAGCGGAAACGCATCGAGTGAGCGGGGAGAGAATGCAAAGCGCTGGACCTGGACGTCATAGCCGAGACGTTCCAGCAGGTCGCGGAGAATGTCGCGCGCCTCCGCCGCACCCGGAGAACCGGCTTCGCGCGCGAGCGCGAGGATGCGCTCCAGCTCCGCCGGAAGCGGCTCGGCGGACGGCATGACGAGTTAGCCGCGCCCCTTCTTTCCCTTTGCGGCCGGCGCCTCGAAGCCTGCCGCCTCCGCCGTCTCCGCGGCGACCACGCCGGCCGACACGAGCTCGCCCAGGTGCTCGGCGAAGGTCTGCATGCCGTCGGCGCGCGCCATGACGCTGCCGAGCTCGCCGAGCTTCGCGGGATCACGCAGCGCGGCGCGGGTCTCGGCGCTCGCCGTGAGAATCTCCATCGCGGCGATGCGGCCCTCTCCCTCCCTCCGCGGCAGCAGCTGCTGGGCGAGGATGGCGCGCACCGATTCCGCGAGGCGCATGCGGCCGATCTCACGCTCGGCGTCGGGCAGCATGGCGATCATGTGGCCGGCTGTGGTCACGACATCCGGTGTCGGAAGCGAGGCGATGACCAGGAGCCCCGATTCGGCCGCCTTCAGCACCGTCACCGCCGTATCCGCATCGGCGATGTCGCCGATGACGACGACGTCGGGATCCTGGCGCAGCGCCGCGTGAAGGCCGATCGCGATGCTCTCGGTGTCCACCCCCACCTCGCGCTGGGTCACGGAGCAGTTGAGGTCCCGGTGCAGGAACTCGATCGGGTTCTCGACGGTGACGATGTGACGCTGGTGCGCGGTGTTGATGTGGTGGACGATCGCCGCTACGGTCGAGCTTTTCCCGCTGCCGCTCACGCCCGCCACGAGGATGAGCCCGCGCTCCGACTCGGCGAGTCCCTTGAGCGCTTCCGGCAGGCCAAGCGAATCGATCGTGGGCACGGCGAAGGGAATCACGCGCATCACGATCATGAACGAGGAGCGCTGGCGGAGCACGTTCACGCGGAACCGCCCGACACCCGGCATGCCCCAGGAGCAGTCGAAGTCCCGGAGCCGGTCGATGCGCGACCGGTCCTCGTCGCTGCTCATGAGCTTGAGCGCGATCGTGCGGGTCTGCTCCGGCGTCAGGCGCTGCTTCGTCAGCGGCACCAGCTTGCCGTTGATCCGGGCGCGGAAGACGTCACCGGCCTTGATGTGCAGGTCGGAGGCGCCACGCTCGACGGCCGCCTTGATGATCTTTTCCATTCAGTGCTGGCTCCAGGCGCGGGACGGTGTCCGCCGATGACGCAGATTCAGGTGCGTGACTTCACCATCATTTGGCAACGACCGATTCCACCCTCGACTTCGAGGTCTGCGGCGGCGCTGCCGCCGGCATGAATCCCATGTGGCGGTGCACGATGGCCATCGTGTCCTGCGCGATCGCGCCCGCGGCGGCCGCACCCTCTGCCAGGATGTCGTCGACCCGCGTGGGAGTCTCGGCGAGCGCCGCCGCCCGTTCCCGGATCGGCGCGAGCGTCGCCGCCATGTTGTCGGCGAGGACGCGCTTGCAATCGAGACACCCCCAGAGCGCGCTGCGGCAGCTGACCCCGACCTGCTCCGCGGTCTCCGGCGGCGAGAAGTACTTGTGAAGGTCGTAGACGTTGCAAACCTCGGGCCTTCCGGGATCCTTGCGCGTGACGCGGGCGGGATCGGTCTTGGCAGGCCTCAGCTTCTGCCAGATCGCCTCCGGAGCGTCCAGGATGCCGATCGTGTTCCCCCTGGTCTTCGACATCTTGGCCTCGCCATCGAGACCGATGATGCGTTTCGCCTCGGTCAGGAGCGGCCGGGGCTCCGGGAGTACGGGCTCACCGTCCGCATAGGCGGCGTTCCAGCGGCGCGTCACCTCGCGGGCCAGCTCGAGGTGCTGCACCTGGTCCTCCCCGACCGGCACCAGGTCGGCCCGGTACAGGAGAATGTCGGCAGCCATCAGGATCGGGTAGTTCAGGAGGCCAGCGGGAATGCTCTCGAGCTGCCCGGACTTATCTTTGTACTGCGTCATGCGCTCGAGCTCGCCGACCGGTGTCACGGCGTTGAGGAGCCACATGAGCTCCGAGTGGGCCGGCACGTGCGACTGCACGAAGAGCGTTGCGCGCGCGGGATCGATGCCCGACGCCAGCAGCCCGATCGCCAGGTCGCGCGTTCGCCCGAGGTGCTGCGCGGGCTCGTAGAAAGCGCCCGTAATGGCGTGCAGATCGACGATGCAGATGAGGCTCTCGCAGGTCTCCTGCAGATGCACGAGGTTCCGCACCGCTCCGAGCCAGTTGCCGATGTGCAGCTCACCGGTCGGTTGCACTCCCGAGAATATGCGCGGCATGCCGGGCAAGCTACCTACCTCCCCAAACCGTCGCAAGACACTATCCAACTTGGACTTACTGCATCTCGCCACCACCGCCGCCGAACGCGCGGCCGCGTACCTCCGCTCGGTCGAGCGCCCCCGTGACCCTGCGCAGTGGGGAGTGAAATCGGCGCGCGATTTCGTGACCGACGTCGATCGCACCGCCGAAGGGATCATTCGCGAAGTGGTCCTCGCCGCCGAGCCCGGTGCCGCGGTGGTCGGTGAAGAGCTCGGCTCGGACCTGCAGCGCGATGGCCTCGTATGGATCGTGGATCCGCTCGACGGCACGACCAATTTTCTGCACGGCTATCCCTGGTACGCCGTCTCGCTCGCCGCGGCGGTGGATGGGGTATTCGAGGCCGGTGTCATCGTCAACGTGCCCCGGAACGAAACGTTCAGGGCCAGCCGTGGCGCCGGGGCGTGGCTCGGCAGCCGGCGCCTTTCCGTGTCGACGATCGACGATCCGGGCTTTGCGCTCATCGGCACCGGTTATCCGTTCCGCGACCTCACGCGCATCGACGAATATCAGGCCCAGTTCGCACGCGTATCCGGCGCGGCGAGCGGACTCAGGCGCGCGGGATCGGCCGCGCTGGATCTCGTGTCGGTGGCGAGCGGCGAATTCGAAGCGTTCTGGGAGCAGCAGCTCTCGGCCTGGGACATCGCCGCCGGCGCGGTCATCGTGCGCGAAGCCGGCGGCGTCGTCACCGATTTCACCGGCCGCGACATCGGCATCGAGCACTCCTCGATCGTCGCGGGCAGCCCGGCGATGCACGGGTGGTTGCTGGACGTGATCCGGGGGGATGGCAGCCGGTAATAGCGGACCGCGCACACGCGAGGCCCGACGCGCGGAGCCCGCGGGGAAGCCGCAAGAAACTCAGCCCCGAACCCTATCCAGGGGAACGGAGCCGAAGCGACCACGGAGTCGTGCACTGCCGGTCATGTCGCCGGACGAGCCGCTGTGGCTGGTGATCGCGGAGAAAGCAAAGGGGCCCCGGATCGGAGCCCCCTGCCTGCCGTCTTCCAATTCCCGCTTACTGAACGGTAATCGACCCGTTCATCCCCATGGCCTGATGAGGAACGCAGGTGTACTTGTACTCGCCTGCCGGCGCGCCGCTGAAGGAGACCGTGATGATCTCATCCTGCGTCACCGCCATCTGCGAGGTGAGCGGCGCCGACTCGTCCATGCCGGCGTCGATGGCCGCAGCCGCGCCCGACGGGATGCTGTCGGCAAAGAACATCACGTTGTGCGGTCCGCCCTGGCGGTTATGGTACCGGACCACGTCGCCCGCCTTGATCGTGAGCTGATCCGGAACGAAGCGATACTGGCCGTCCACGAGGGTCATGTCGACGTCGTGCGTCGCGCCGGTGGCCGCAGGGGCCTCCGTGCCGGCTGCAGGGGTCGTCGTGTTGGCCGCCTGATCGCCCGCAGCCTGATCGTCCGCCGCCTTCTCGCCACCGGCACACGCCGCGAGTGCGAGAGCGAGGCCTGCCACCATCGATGTCACGCGCATTGCTTCTTTGCCTCCCCAAACGATGAATTGGTTGTCCGCCGGCACCCCCATCAGGGCATGCCACCACTTTGTGAAGTAGTTCACAAGTATATATTCCCTGAGATCAAACCGCGACCCCTCTCCGATCGGCTCCGCTCGTGACTCAGCCGCCTCCGTGCGCCTCCCTCGGCCGACAGTGCACCAGCCTTCGCGTCACCCTGCGGGTGGGATCGCTGGAGGAGGGCAATGCCTCCCTGGACCACGAGGCCACCTGGCTCAGGGGCCACACCGAGAACATTACCTTTCTCGAGCTCTGGGAAGGTGAGGGGGATCTCTACACGGACGCGGTGCTGCACGTCCCCTGCCGGTTCCTCGCACGCGAGGGAGAAGGGGTTCGCTGCAAGGCCCATGGGTTTACGGGCCCGGTCCCGCATTCACGGCGCCAGGCGCAGTACCGGCAGCTCGGCGGCGACCGTTTCCAGCTGATCGAGAATCGCAAGGTCGTGGCTCGCCACCTGCCTCACCCTGCCCCGGTAGCGCCACCCCGGGCGCTTCCGGTCGTCTCCGATGCCGGGGCCAACCCATGCGCCACCGCCCGCTGCCGCACCGCGGACAATCGTCAGCGCGCGGCCTGCTGCCGGGATCTCCAGGTGGAAATCATGTGCACGCGGAAGCAGCGGCGGCTGGAAGCGCTGGTGCGCTCGCGGCGTTCGCCCTATCTCTGCAAGATCGAGCGGGAAGGTGACTACTCGATCGATGCGGAAATGATCTCGGCGTGCGGGTATCTGGAGCCGGGCGGAGTCAATTGCACGCTGCACGGCCGGCAGCGCGCCGATGGAAGGACCGCCAAGCCCGACCTCTGCTTCGAGTGGCCGCCCAAGCGTCAGGTGCTTCATCCCGGGTGCGTATTCGCCAGACGGAGGCGGTGATCCGCGGCGCTCCCGCCCCGGGTGTGCCATTTCCGCTCCCTGGAACGTCTTAAGGTCCGTCGCCGATCGGGGATTTCCGGATGGACGAGCTCGAGAAGCTGTACCAGACGACTTACGGAGCCGTCGTCCGATTCCTCTACCGCAAGGTATGGGACGCGGATCGGGCGGAGGATCTGGCGCAGGAGGTGTTCATGCGCCTCTTCCAGCACCGGCCCGAGAAGCCGCGGGCGTGGGTCTTTGCCGTTGCCGCGAACCTGGCTCGCGACGAAGCGCGCGCCGCCATTCGCCGGCGCAAGCACCTCACGCTCATGACCAACGATCCCGGCCAGGCGCCGTCGCGCATCGCCGCGGCGGACGAGATCGTGGAGCACGACGAACAGATGGCGGCCGTGCAGGACGCGCTCGGCACGCTCACACGCCGGGACCAGGAAGTGCTTCTCCTCTGGGACGCCGGTCTGAGCTATCCGGAGATCGCCCAGCAGACCGGTCTTGCCGTGGGCGCGGTAGGCACGACGCTGGCGCGCGCGCGCCGCCGGCTGGTAGACGCGTATGACCGTCAACATGCGGATGATTCACGAGACCATGCGGCACATTCCTGAGGACGAGCTTCACGCCTATCTCGACCAGGCCCTGAGCCGGTCGCAGTGCGTCGAGATCGAAAGCCATCTCGCGAGCTGCATCGGCTGCCGGCGCGAACGCGACTCGATCGCGGCGCTCCGCGACCGGACTACTGCCCTGCTCGCCACGCTCGCGCCACCGCGCCGCATCGCTCCCTCGTACGAGCTGGTCAGCGAGCGCGCAGCCGCCCGGAGCGCGCGGATTGCCGGCCGGTGGCGTGCCGGCGCGTGGGCGGCGAGCGTGCTCCTCGCTGTCGGCCTCGGGTGGGGCGCGCGATCGGTCGGTTCGGCCGATGTCATCACTCCGGAGATCGCCGCCGAAGCACCCTCGGCCTCACCGGCTCCGGCCGCCACGACCGACAGTGCGAGCGCTCCCGCCCCCCAGCCGGCGGTATCCGGCGAGGCACTCGCGGTACGGGCCGCACCGGCGTCCGAGGTTCGGCCGCGCCGCGCCGACGTGACGCCGCCTCCGGCAGTCACGCCGCCGGCGGCACGCTTCCAGGTTGCAGACCGGTTCCCCGATGCCGCGGAGCCCACCGCGCCGATTCTCGCCGAGCCGGCCGGCACGATGCTCTCCTCGGGCCGGCTTCCGTCGGAGAGCTTCAGCGGCAGCACCGGTGCGCTCTTCCGCACGGTATCGTGGGATCGCGCGCGGGTCGAGCGTGGCGAGTCCGTTCCGCGCATCGAGGGGCTGCCGGTCATGGAAGTCCAGCTCGCCGGCTCCCGCGGCGACGACTCGCGGCCGCTGATGGTCGTGGCGCAGCAGCTCGAGTCGGGACAGGTGATCCGTACGATCGAGGGCCCGGCCACCGACGTGAATCAGCTCCTCTCGTCCCAGCGGAGCGACGCAAGCTCGCCCTGGCCCACGATGGACGAGGGCGATGGCATCGCTGGCGGCGATGGCGCCATGGCGGTCCGCCGCGGCGACCGCATCCTCGCCATCACCGCGCCGCTGCCGAGTGATTCGCTCCGGGCGATGATTCGGCGGTTGAATGCGAGTGAGAGGTAGGCCGGACAATCGGAAGCGCGACAATACGACGGCCCTCCCAGATCCGATTCTGGGAGGGCCGTTCAGTTTTCGCTTCCGACGTTCCGACCTTTCGACTCCTACCGCTTCTCGTGCCTCCGCTCCAGCTCCCCTTCATGCAGGTAGTCCTTGTCCGCATCCTCGTGATCGAAGATCTCGACCGCGTGATGCCCGAGCTCGCGGTTGATCGTGATCTCGGCGAGGCGCGGGGAGACCATGGGGAACGTCCGCGCGAACAGCGCATAGCAGACGAGGAAAAGCCCGGCCATCAGGAAGGTCGGTGCAAGCTCGGCGGCGCCGAAGGCCGGCCCCGGCAACGGCGAGATCGACGGCAGCACGAGCAGGTAGCGCTCGAGCCAGAGTGCCACGAGGCTCATCGTGGCGAAGAACGCCATCGTGCCGCGCACCTTCTTCGGGAGAACGCCGAGCAGCCCGAAGAAGGGGATGATGAAGAGGCAGACCAGGACGATCGTGCCGATCGGGAGCCAGTGCCCCCAGAGGCGCGCGTACACGAAGCCCGTCTCCTCCGGCATGTTGCCGTACCAGATGACGAGGAACTGCGCCCACATGAGGTACGCCCAGAACACCGTGAAGCCGAAGCAGAGCTTGCCGAGGTCGTGCCGCTGCTTCGGCGAATGGAGATCGGCGATCTCGAGATGCTTCGTCCCGTACATCGAGAGGAGCGCGAGCAGCATGAGCGCCCCGAGGAAGGAGCCCATGAAGAAGAAGCCGCCCAGGAGGTTCGAGAACCAGTGCGGCTGCAGCGCCATGATCATGTCGAACGCAATGAGCGACATGACGATCGAATACAGCACCGCGTAGATCGGCGCGAGACGGTAGATCTTCACGTCGTGATGCGCCACCGTGTGCGCGGAGCCGTCGAAGTCGCGGCTCCACTTCTCGAAGAGCGCCCGCCGCCCGCCGGTGGCCGCCGATCGCACCGCATGCACGTCCGGCAGCATGTCGGCGCGCACCAGCCTCCAGCCGATCCACCCGAGCAGGAGGACGCCGATGCCCATCCGCGCGAACATGAAGCCGTGCGAGAGCCAGACCTCCTTCGCGTGCTGCATCCCGTGCAGCTCTTCGTGCATCCGCCCGAAGATCGGCTCGTAGCCCGCCGTGAAGATGAGCACGAGCCCGATGAGCGACACCGGAAGGAACGCGATGCACGCTTCGGCGAACCGGATCACGAGTCCGGACCACTTGGCATTCGTGATCTTCTGCGCAGCCGCGAACGCCACCGCGCCGAACATGAGGCCGGTGAAGTAGAGCCAGTTGACGTGGAAGAGCTGCCACGCGCGCACTGCGCCGTCGCCGGCGAAGGCCCGGAGGAGGAGAATCAGGCCGAGAATGGCGAGCCCTGCGCCGACGCCGAGCAGCACCCCGAAACGACCGGAAAGCGCGCGCGAGACGATACGGTCATGCACGTGTCCCGCGATCATCGGGTGGTGTCTCCTGCGGATGCGGCCTGCGCCTGCACGGCCGCACTGTCCGCGCTCGCGCCGGCGCCGGCGGCCTGGAGCCGCCGCACGTGATTGACGATGGCCCAGCGGTCTTCGGGCCGATAGACCTTGTCGCCGTAGCGCGGCATGAGGCCGCGGCCGTAGCGGATCATGCTGTAGATGTAGCCGTCGGAGCGGCCTTGCGCCTGCGGCGTAAGGAGTGAGGGCGCCGGGAATCTGGGTGTGATCGGCGACTGGCCGTTGCCCGTCAAACCGTGACAGACCGCGCAATACGTTCCGAACGCGGAATCTCCCCGTGCAGCCAACGTTGCCGGCAGTGCGGGGACGTCCGGACCGCCCCTCCGGCGGAGCGAATCCGCGGGCGTGGCGCCGCCGGCGTAGGGATTCACGAGCCGATCGGCGGTCGCACTGTTCCCGGCCTTGAACTCCGCCTCCCAGTTTGCCTCACCGCCGGTGATCGGGACGGTGCCCGGCACCGTATTCCGCGGCACCGCACCGCTCTCGTACGGATGCACCGAGCGCTGCTGGATCATGTGGTCGAACCAGGGCACGATGTACCAGAGCTGATCCGGCGAAGGGACGCGGTTGTACCACGCCTCGCACCCGGCGGAGCCGAGCGCCAAGGCGGCGACGAGGAGCGCGCGCATGCTAGGCCGCACGGGTCACCTCCACCGCACCCGCCGCGCGGAGCGACTGCTCGAGCGCGCCGGCGTCCCCCGCGCGCGCCGCCACGAAGACGCCGATGCGGTCGTCACTGAAGCGCGGGTCGTAGGCGATCTTCCGTCCCGCCTTGAGCAGCGAGAGGAGCGCCACGGCAAAGAGCGTCGAGAGCGCACCGATGAGGATGGTGAGCTCGAACGCGATGACCACGTACGGCGGAATGGAGGCGATCGGCTTGCCGCCGACCAGCACCGGCCAGTCGCGCGACATCCAGATCGTCATGCCGAAGCCGGCGGCACACCCGGTGAGGCCGCCGATGAGCGTGAAGAGGCGGACCGGGCTGCTCGAATGCCCCATCGCGTCCTCGATCTCGTGATTCGGATGCGAGACGTACACCGTGAGGTCGCGGTGGCCACGCGCGCGGAGGTCGCGGATCGCATCGGTGGCCGCATCGATGTGCTCGAACGAGGCGAGCACGCCGGGCACCGTCTTCCGCTTCGGGATCGGGAGGCGCATCAGTGGTGCCCTCCCCCGGCGCGCCGCCGCGGCATCGGGATCATCTCCTTGATCTCCTGGATCGCCACGATCGGGAAGGTGCGGGCGAAGAGGAGGAAGTACATGCCGAACCACCCGAACGACCCCGCGAGGATCCCCCAGTCGGCCCACGTCGGGTTCATGTTGTCCCACGCCCACGGCACGTAGTCGTTCGAGAGGGACGACACGATGATCACGTAGCGCTCGAACCACATCCCGATGTTGATGAAGATCGAGATGACGAAGAGCGACGTGAGGTTCGTGCGGATCTTCCGGAACCAGAGCAGCTGCGACACGAAGGCGTTGCAGATGATCATCGTCCACCCGGCCCACCACATGGGCCCGAAGGCACGGCGGAAGAACGTCGTCTGCTCGAAGGTATTGCCGCTGTACCACGCCACGAAGTACTCCATGGCGTAGGCGTAGAAGAGGATCGTGCCGGTCAGGAGCGTCAGCTTCGACAGGTTGTCGAAGTGGTAATCGGTGATCATGTGCTCGATCCGGAGCGCCTTGCGCAGCGGGATGAGCAGCGTGAGCACCATGCCGATGCCCGAGTAGATGGCGCCCGCGACGAAGTACGGGGCGAAGATCGTCCCGTGCCAGCCGGGCACGATGCTGGAGGCGAAGTCCCAGGAGACCACGGAGTGCACCGAGAGCACGAGCGGTGTCGCGAGCGCCGCCATGTAGAGATACGCCCGCGAGTAGTGCCGCCACTGCGTATCGGTGCCCTGCCAGCCGAGCGAGAGCTGCCCGTAGATGAACTTGCGCCACCCCTTCACCCGGTCCCGCACCGCCGCCACATCGGGGATGAGCCCGAAGATGAGGAAGAGGGTGGAGACCGTGAGGTACGTCGAGATCGCGAAGACGTCCCAGATGAGCGGCGACTTGAAGTTCGGCCAGAGATACCGCGCGTTGGGATACGGCAGGAGCCAGTAGAAGATCCACTGGCGCCCGATGTGGATGATCGGGAAGAGGCCGGCCGTCATGACCGCGAACACGGTCATCGCCTCCGTGGCGCGGTAGACCGCCGTCCGCCACGGTGAGCGGAAGAGGAAGAGGATCGCGGAGATCAGCGTTCCCGCATGGCCGATGCCGACCCAGAAAACGAAGGTCGTGATGTAGACCGACCACATGACCGGGGGATTGTACCCCGCGTGGCCGAGGCCGTCCTTCACCAGGACGAGGAAGGTGAGGAGGCCGACGAGAAAGAGCGCCACCGCGCCGAACAGCAGCATGTAGTAGCCGCGGCTCGGCGTCTGCAGCGTGGCGACGACGTCGCGCGTGACGTCGGCGTGCGACTGCGTGAGCCGGAGCTTCGGCGCGAAGTCGGGAAGCTCGGGAGCGGACGTCGTCATGCCTCAGGCCTCCGCCGGGTGCAGGACCTTGGCCAGGTACGTAACGGCCGGCCTGACGTTGGTGTCCTCGAGCACGTGATAGCCGCGCGGGTTGCTCCGGATCTGCGCCACCCGGCTGTCCGGGTCGCGCATGTCGCCGAAGACGATGGCGTCCGACGGACACGCCTGCGCGCACGCCGTGGTGAACTCGCCGTCACGGAGCGCGCGGTTCTCGACGCGTGCCTGGTGCTGGGCGCCGCGGATGCGCTGGACGCAGAAGGTGCACTTCTCCATCACGCCGCGCCCGCGCACGGTCACGTCCGGATTCAGCTGCAGGTGCAGCGGCTCCGGCCACGACCGCTCGTTGTACTTGTACCAGTTGAAGTAGCGCACCTTGTACGGGCAGTTGTTGCTGCAGTACCGGGTGCCGACGCAGCGGTTGTACACCTGGCCGTTCAACCCGTCCGCCGTATGGTATGCCGCATAGACGGGACAGACCGGCTCGCATGGCGCGTTCTCGCAATGCTGGCAGAGCATCGGGATGAAGCGCGCTTCGGGGTGCCCGTGCGTGACGCCCTCGGCCGCGTGCTCCCCGCCAGCTTCGTCCAGTGCTCCATGCGCCGCCGGCGCGGGATCTTCCCAGTAGCGCTCGATGCGGATCCACGTCATCTCGCGGCCGCGGATCACGTCGTCCTCGCCGACGGTCGGGATGTTGTTCTCCGCGTAGCAGGCGGTGACGCACGCGGAGCAGCCGGTGCAGCGCGAGAGGTCGATTGCCATGCCCCACGCCGGGTGCTCCGTGGCGTAGTTGCCGAGCTTGCGCGCCTCGATGGTCTCGTCGCGCCAGCCCTGGATCGCCTCCATCTCGAGCTCGGTATTGATCTCGTGCTTGCCGTGCCCCGCTTCGATGTACGCCTGGCGCACGGTGAGGCCCCGGCGCGCCGCATCGAGCGGCATCGCCTCGGCTATGCCGCGCCCGAGCTGGCGCGGATTGCCCTCGGTCGTCGCGAGCTCCTTGAACCGGCCGGTCTTCTCGAGGCGCACGCGCGTGGAGACATACGGAATGAACGTCGCGTTCCCCGGCGGGCCGACCAGGTCGAGCGGGTTCGTTCCCCGGTCCTTCGCGAACTGGCCGTACTGCGTATGGCCGAAGCCGAGCGGTGCGGCGATGACGTCGTCGTGCAGGCCGGGATAGGGGAACGCCGGAGCCTCGAGCTCGCCATGCGGGGAGATGAGCCGGACGATCTCCCCGCGGCGGATGTCGAGCCGCTCGGCTGTCGCGGTGCTGAGCTCGATCCACGAGTGCCAGGTGAGCTTCGTGACTGGATCGGGATTCTCGAGCAGCCAGGGGCGGTTGCTGCCGCGCCCGTCGTGCAGGAACGGATGCGGGTACGGCGCGAGCACGAACTCGCCATCGCCGTCGAACGCGGGCAGCGCGGCCGTGAGCGCAGGCGTGCCGGCGGCGGGCGCCGAAGCCGTCGCTGCGGCGCTGCCGCCGTCCGCCGATGCATCCGGATAGATGCCGCCGCGGGCGAGCGCCTCGATCCAGAAGGTGTCGAAGTCGCCGGTGGCGCGGCTGCGCCATGCGTCCTTGAGATGCGTCTCGTAACTTGGCGCGGAGAAGCGGGCCAGGGCGCCGCCGGCCTTCTGCGAGGCCTGGAGCAGCACATCGCCGGTGTGGCGCGTCTGGAAGACCGGCTCCATCACCGGCTGCATGAGGCCGACCACGCCCGGACGCGGCCGTGCGTCGTCCCAGCGCTCGAGCGCGTGATGGTTCGGGAGGAGCAGATCGCACGCCGCCGCGGTTTCGTCGAGGTAGAGCGAAGTGCAGACCTTGAACGGCACCTTGGCGAGCCGCTGGGCGAAGCCTGCGCTCTTCGGGAGGGCGTAGACCGGATTGGCATCGTGCACGAGCAGGAGCCCGACCTGGTTCGCGTCCATTGCGCCCATCAGCCGGGCGAGGCCCTCGTATCCATCACCCAGGGTGGGACCGGAGCCGAAGAGCACGGTGCGGCCCACATTCCCGGCGACGGAATTGAGGATGTGGACGGCCGTGGCGAGCTCGACGGCCCCGCGGGTCTGGTTCCCCGCTCCGCCGGCCACGGCGAGCGAAGGCCGCGCAGCGGCGAACGCGCGTGCGACCCGTACGATGCTCGCGGCCGGAATTCCGGCCTGTGCCGCCACGGCCTCGGGCGTGTATGCGGAAAGCGAGCCGCCAGCGGCGCCCGCGCCTCCGATCACGTTCGCCATGGCGAGCGCAACGAGCGCCTCGCTGCCCGGCGCGACCGCGTGCCACTCGTCCGCGTTGAGACCGGTCAGGTCCCGCCGTGGCGAGAAGGAAACGAAGCGCGCGCTGTCTCCATCGAACCCGTGCGACGCGGCAAAGCCGCGCTGGTCTTCCATCGGGCTGAGCCAGCCGTCG
The DNA here is from genome assembly GCA_035759585.1 of Gemmatimonadales bacterium. Lineage (GTDB taxonomy): Bacteria > Gemmatimonadota > Gemmatimonadetes > Gemmatimonadales > GWC2-71-9 > CAMLLJ01. The sequence goes on from DASTUP010000041.1 coordinate 18,199, forward strand.
AGGAAGTCGGCGCCGAACGACACGATGTACCGCGCGTCCGCAAAGTTGTGCGAAGGAACTTCGTCGATGCCGAACACCGCGCGGCTCGCCGCCCGGATCGGCTCGTGCCCGATCGGCTCCCAGCGGACCATCGTCCCGCCGGCGGCGCTGGTCCAGTCGGCGAGGAGATCGGAGAACGTGCCCGGACCGGCACCCGAGAGCACCGCAACCCGGCCCGCCGCCTTGTTCACTTCGGTGGCGAGCCGCGCGATCGCATCGTCCCAGCTGATCTCGGCGAACGAGTCGCCGCTGCGCAGCATCGGGGACTTGATCCGCCCTGGATTGTAGAGGCCCTGCAGCGACGCCTGGCCGCGCGAGCAGAGCTTCCCCCGGTTGACCGGATGGTCCGGATTCCCCTCGAGCTTGATCGCGCGGCCCTCGCGCGTCTTCACGTGGACCCCGCAGCCGCCGGCACACTCGGTGCAGGTGCTCGCGTACCAGGTCGGCACGCCGGGCACCTGATCCTCCGACTGCACCAGGTACGGCACCAGCTTCTCGACCTTCGAGGTGGAGCAGCCGGAAAGGGCTACCGCGCCGCCGCCGGTGACGCCGAGGACGGTGAGGAACTTGCGGCGGTCGAGTGTCTGTGTCGGACCTTCGTCTGCCATTGCGGCTCCGCTCAGTAATGACACGCCGTGCAGTCGCGCGTGACCTGCCGCTCGACGTGACAGCTGATGCACCAACCCATGTTGTTCACGTTGTTGACCTTGAACACCTGCGGCATGCGGCTCACATCGCCGTGGCAGGTGGCGCAGGCGTTCGGGCCCATGGCCCCGACGTGCACCTGGTGGGGAAAGTGCACGTGGCGCGGCAGGAAGTGCACGCGCACCCATTCGATCGGCTTCTTCTCGCTCCACGCCTGGCGGAGCTTCCGGATCTCCGCCCGCCCGCCGCTGTCGCTCCCGGCCACGATCGCATGACATCCCATGCACGTCTCGACCGAGGGAATGCCCGGCTCCGGCGAGACGTTCACCGAGTAGTGGCAGTACTGGCACTGCATCTTGAACTGCCCGGCGTGGAGATCGTGGCGGAAGAAGATCGGCTGGCGCGGACCGCGGAGGTCCGCCGTATCGGATGCGGCGAGATAGGTGGAAGCGATCGAATCGGCGACGGCCGGACCGGCCTGCTGCGCACGCGAGGGAGCACCGAATGCCATGACGCCCGCGATGCCAGCCACCGCGGCGCCCCCCACGAAAAGTGCGAGCCGCCGCGTCATCGAGCCCACTCTGGAGATGCGTGCGTCATCTTGTGAAGGGATTCACGAGTTGGCGAAGGAATGCAGGGTCCCCGGGTCCGGCGCGCGCATAAGTATAGTGTCACCCATGCATTATACAACCCGACGTGAGGTGTATTCCGAGTGAGATTGTCGGGATAAAATCGGGTCGCGATCATGCATCGGGCGCATCGGCCCGCCCGGTGCGCTCCATGTAACGCGTCACTTCGATTCCCATCGCGCGGAAGAGGCTTGCCTCCCGGCCGTCGAGGTCGCCACGGTAGACGATCTCGCGCAGCGAGCGCATGACCGATCCGGTCTGCCGGGTCTTGAAGAAATCGATCGCGCGCAGTGCGCGCTCCCAGTCGCCGAAGAGCGCTTCGAGCTGCTCGTGCGTGGCCGGTGCCGCCTCCTTCCGCGGCGGCTTGAGCGGAATCCGGTCTCCGCCGCGGGCCACCCAGACCTCGTGGCACATGATCGCGACCGCCTGGGCCAGGTTGAGCGAAGGGTGCGTCGGCGAGGTCGAGATCGTGACGAGCAGCTGGCACCGATCGAGCTCGTCATTCGTGAGCCCGCTGTCCTCGCGCCCGGCGACGAGCGCCACCGGCCCCTCCGCCATTCGCTCCACCAGCTCCTCCGCCGCAGGGCGCGGCCGGAGCACGCGCCGCTTGGCCGCGCGCTCCCGCCCGGTGAGCACCGCCGCGAATGCCACGTCGGCGAGCGCCGCATCGAGCGTGTCGAAGAACTCGATCCGCTCGACGAGATCGGCGGTGTTGTGCGCAATCCCCTCGATCCGGTAGGCATCGAAGATTTCGGGCTTGACGAGCCGCATGCGCTCGACGCCGAAGTTCTTGGCGATGCGGACGGCGCTGGCGATGTTGACGATGTCCTGGGGGGCGACGAGGACGAGGATGGGGGTGGTGGTGAGTGGCACGGTCGTTGGGCGCCGGGGAACGGGGGCCTTCACCCCTCCCCCAGAAACGACACGTCGTGCCGCTTCGCCTTGAGCCCCGCGGCGATGCCCGATTTGTCGGCCGCCTTCATGTACGCTTCCTGCGGCTCCACGACGCCCGCGTCCACGAGGTCGAGCAGGGAGTCGTTCAGCGTGACCATGCCGATCCGCTTGTTGGTCTGCATGATGGACGGGATCTGGAACGTCTTGCCTTCGCGGATGAGGTTCGAGATGGCCGGGATCGTGAGCAGGATTTCCCGCGCCGCGACGCGCCCCCCGCCCTTCTTCTTGCAGAGCACCTGCGCAATGACGCCGCGCAGCGATTCCGCGAGCATCACCCGTACCTGCGACTGCCGGTCGGGCGGGAACTGGTCGATGATCCGGTCGATCGTGGACGCGGCGGTGGTGGTGTGCAGCGTGCCGAAGACCAGGTGGCCCGTCTCCGCCGTCTCGATCGCGATGGACACCGTCTCCAGATCACGCATCTCGCCGACCAGCACGACGTCCGGATCCTCCCGGAGCGCGGCGCGGAGGGCGCCCTTGAACGACTTCGTGTGCACGCCCACATGGCGCTGCGTCACGATGCACTTCTTGCTCTCGTGCACGAACTCGATCGGATCCTCGATCGTGAGGATGTGATCGGTGCGCGTGCGGTTCATCAGATCGACCATCGCCGCGAGCGTCGTGGACTTGCCGGACCCCGTCGGTCCGGTGACGACGACCAGCCCCTTCGTGAGGTAGCAGAGATTCTGCACCTCACGCGTGAGGCCCAGTTCGTCCGCCGTCTGCACCCGCGTGGGAATCACGCGCATGACGGCGAACGGCCCATGGCGGTCGCGCCCGGCGTTGCAGCGGAAGCGCGCGACCCCCTCGATCTCGTGCGCCCAGTCCACATCCGCCGTCTGGTGGAACTCCGCCAGGTTGTCGGGCGACATGATGCTGATGAGCATCGTCTCGAGCCGCGCCGCGGGAATCGGCGGCGCATCGGTGCGGACGAGCTCGCCATGGCGCCGGAAGACCGGCGGCTCGCCGGACCGGAGATGCAGGTCCGAGGCGCCGCTGGTGCTGAGCTCGCGCAGCAGCGTTTCGAGCGCCGCGCGCGCGTCGTCCTGCTCCGCCCGGCTCGCCGTGGAGCCGCCACCGCCTCCGGCACCGCCGCCGCTCCGGCGAACCAGAACCAGCATCCGGCCCTCGGGCGCCGAGAGCTCCGCCTCGACTGCGCCGGACGGGGCCGCGTAGGAGAAGGCGAGCGTGCTTCCCGCCGAAATGCGCGACGCCACGTCCGCGGGCGCGATCTCGCGCACCAGCGCCACGATCTGCGCGTCGGTGAGCGGCTCGCGGGTGAGCGGCCGCGCGGAGCCGTTCTGCTGCAGCGCCGCCGGCTGCCCGGTCGTGAGGCGGAGCGCATCGGCCTGCTGCTCGTGCAGGAGCTGGATCAGTTTGTCGAGTCTCGCCACGGGATTGCTCAGTCGAGAGGGCGGATGAAGCGCACGTGGCCGCGATTGACGAAGCGCGTCGTCGAGCCCGCGACCAGGGCGAAGAAGGTGCCGGACCCGTTCAGGAAATCGAGTGTGCGGGTACGCGTCGGCGGGAGCTCGTACGCCACACGCCCGCGGTATTCGGAATTGCCGATGCGGACATCCATCTCCGCGTGAATCGACACGCTCGCGCGCTCGGGGTCCTGGCCGGGAAGATCGTCGGTGGCACAGGAGACCACGGCGACCTGCGCCTTCGAAAAGAAGGCCACGCCCCCCTCGGCGACGGCGATCACGAAGAAGGGATCGGGACGGTTGAGCAGCTCGATCGGCGATTCGGGCCCGTCCCGGTGCGGAACGAACGGCTGCAGGTGCAGCTCGCCGATGACGACTTCCCCGCCGACCAGCATCACGGCAGCCGGCACGCGATGCGTCTGGGCCCAATCACTCACGCGCGTCTCCCTGATTGCTGATGGCTCTCCACCGCAAGGTCGCCCGGCGTCCGCGAGCGGCACAAGAGCCGCTCATCCTTCGGCTGCCCGCTCGAGCGCTTCGCCTTCGAGGCGATACGGCTGCCACTCCGAAAGCGGTGCCGCGCCGAGATGGTCGTAGAAATCGATCGCAAGCCGGTTCCACTTGAGGACGCTCCATTCCATGCGCGCACACCCCCGCGCCCGCGCTACCCGCGCGAGCGCGCGGAAGAGCGCGATGCCATGGCCGCCGCGCCGGGCGTCGGGAACCACGAAGAGGTCCTCGAGGTACATCGTGGGGCGCGCCAGGAAGCTGGAGTACGTCTCGAAGTACAGGGCATAGCCGATCGGAACCGGCGGCTCGCCCGCTTCGGCAATGAGCGCGTGAAATCTGGGCGCGGGGCCGAATCCGTCCTCGACGAGGCGCGCGCGCGCCGCGGCATCCGGCCGCGGCAGCTTCTCGTAATCCGCGAGCGCGTCGATCAGGGCGAGGACCGTCTGGGCGTCATCGGGACCGGCGGCCCGGACCCGCTGCGAGACGGCCCTCATCCGCGAATCTCCACGCCGGCCTGGGATTCGACCACCCGGATCACCTCGAGGTAATCGGCGTCGGGCCCGAGCACGCCGCCCGCCACGGCAAGCACGTCTCCCGTCACCGACATGACGGGCGCTTCGACGCCGAGCTCGTCGGCGAGCGCGAGGGCGATGCCGGTGTCCTTGTCGAGGAGCGCCAGGCGAAAGGTCCGCGGCCAGGCGCCGGTGAGCACGCGCTCCGGAATCAGCTGCTCACTGACGAAGGAGCGGCCGCTCGACGCATTGAGCACGTCGAGCGCCTTCGCCGCCGGCACGCCCGCCTTGACGAGGGTGGCAAGTCCCTCCCCGGCGGCGGCGATGTGGACCGCGAGCAGTGCATTGTTCACCGCCTTCATCGCGTGCCCTGTACCGACCGGCCCCATGTGCTCGACGCGGCCGGCGAACGGGCGGACGATCTCGCGCGCCCGATTGAACGTCACATCATCGGAGCCCACCATCACCGTGAGCGTACCGGCGGCGGCGCCGTTGGTCCCGCCGCTCACCGGCGCGTCGGCGAATGCCACGCCGGCAGCCTGCAACCGCTCCGCGATCCGGCGCGAGGTGGCGGGATCACCCGAGGTGCAATCGAGAAGGATCGCGCCCGGCTCGAGCCCCGCGAGCAGGCCATCGTCGCCATCCAGAAGGGAGGCAACATCCGCCGAGGTCGGAAGGCAGGTGATGACCGCCTGCGCGCCGGCCGCCGCCTCGCGGGGCGAATCGGCCACGCGCGCGCGGTGCTCGCGGGCAAACGCCTGAGCGCGCTCGGCGGAGCGATTCCAGACCGTGAGCTCGTACGGGCCCGCCAGCCGCGCGGCCATCGGCCGGCCGATGGCGCCGAGGCCGAGAAAGGAGACGCGCACGAAGTCCTTTCGGAGAGAGTTGCGGAATACGCAAAGCTAAAGGGTGCCAGCCATCGCCGAAACCGGGCGCAGAAAGAAAACGGCGGGCCTGCGAGGCCCGCCGTTCCCACCGATCATCCACCGGCTACTGCGTGCCGCCCAGCGTCGAGCCGGTCACGGCCCGATAACTGTTGAGCCGGCCGTTGCCGAAACTCTGGTCGTAGCCGGCCGCCCCGAGATCGTCCGTCGTGGATTCGAGTCGCGCACGCAGGGCGGCACCGCGAAGCCCGGTCTTGGAAGCGACGATCGCTGCGGTCCCGGTCACCTGCGGCGCCGCCATGGACGTGCCCTGCAGCATGGCGAAGCCGCCGTCGAGATAGCTGCTGTAGATGCACGATTCGTCGGTCGTGTTGGAATAGCACTCTCCGCCCGGCGCGGAGATGTCGAGGCCGGGGCCGAACTGGGTGTAGTACGAGAGCTCGTCGCGCCAGTTGGTCGCGGCCACGGAGATCGCGTCGGGGTCGCACGCCGGGCAGGAGACCTCGCCTTCGCCGCTGTTGCCGGCGGAGGCGATGACGAGCACGTTCTTCGACTTCGCGTAATCGATCGCGTCCTGCTCGGCCTGCGAGAGGCTGCCGCCGCCGAGGCTGAGGTTCATCGCCACCAGGTTCGGCTGATCGGCCGCCGCACGAATCGCGCTGGCGATCGCGGACGATGGGCAGCCTCGCCGTCCGCAGACTTTCTGCACATGGACCTTCACGTTCGCTGCCGCCCCCGCCACGCCGGCTACTCCGACGGTCGAGCCGGCCATGGTGCCCGAAGTGTGGGTGCCGTGCCCGTTGTCGTCCGACGGATCGTTGTCGTTGTTGACCCAATCGCGTCCCATGATCGTCCGCCCAGCGAGCTCCGGATGATCGAGGTCGGCGCCCGTGTCGATGCTGCCGACCACGACCGGCGCGCCCCCGGCCGCATAGCCCTCGATGTTGTCCTCGTCGGCATCCAGCGTGGAGAGGTAGCTCGTGACGACCTGGCCCCTGCTGCCGCCCCGCGTGAACCGGATGCCGAGGCCCCCCGGATTGCGGAACGCCCAGAGCCTGGGATCGATGTCATGCGGCTGGCGGAGAAAGTTCGGCTCGGCAAAGCGCAGCGCCGGATCCCGGTTGAGCTGCGCGGCCATTGCCCGCTCGTTTCCCACCGGCACCCGGACGATCGCGAGGCCCGGCGCGGAGAGACGTCCTGCTAGCCCCAGTCCCCTGCCGCGCGCGAACTCCGCAGGATTGCCGCCGTCCTTGACCTGAATGACGACCTCGCCGGGCATCACCGCTTCGATGGCGCCGCGAGACGCGGACGGCGCGAGGGCGGGTATGAGCTCGTCTCCACCGGCGGGGGCCGATGAGTCGCTGCATGCGGCGAGCGCGGCCATGGCCACGGCCGCCGCAGATATACGGAGGTGGGTGCGTGACATGCGGGGCATTCTCCTGTGTGGACTGGATGACGCGGCAGCAGGCGTGGATTGAGAGGCCAGGCGTACCGCACCGGATGGCATGACCACGATACGAATCCGGTCCCGCTCCCGCAATGATCCGTAGTTCTACTGGCTCGCCCTCCCCGGATGCCCGCCGTTGACCAGCCGCCGCCCCTTCCGTACCCTCCGCGCATGGCCGCCCGCATCATGCATGTCGACCTCGACGCCTTCTTCGTGGAAGTGTGCCGGCAGCGCAACCCGGAGCTCCGCGATGTCGAGCTGCTGGTGGTCGGCGGCCGGCGGGAGCAGCGCGGCGTGGTGCAGTCCGCTTCGTACGGCGCGCGCGCCTTCGGGGTGCGCTCGGGTATGCCGATCGCCGAGGCGGTCCGACTCTGCCCGCAGGCGACGTTCTTCCAGGGATCGTTTCCCCAGTATCGCGAGGCGTCCGAGACCGTGGCTCAGGTGCTGCGGGATTTCGCGCCGCAGGTGGCCATGGCCTCGCTCGACGAGGCCTACCTCGACTTCGCGGGCACCGAGCAGCTCTTTCCCGTCTCGCTGCTGCCCGTCGCCGAAGCGATCCGGGATGCCATCCGCGTCCGCGCCGGCCTCGATTGCAGCATCGGCATCGGCCCCAACCGGATGATCGCCAAGCTCGCGAGCGACCAGGCCAAGCCACGCGGTCTCCTCGAGGTCCGCGCCGGATGGGAGGAGGGTTTCCTCGCGGGCCTTCCCCTTTCGGCGATGCCCGGAGTCGGGCCGAAGACGGCCGCGCGCTGGAAGGAGCTCGGACTCACGGACGTGCATCAGGTCCAGACGATGGATGAAGCAGCGCTGGTGCGGCGCATCGGCGAGGAGGCGCGCGCACTCAAGCTGCGCGCGCACGGCTTCGGCGGCGCGACGATCCGCCCCGACCGGCTTCCGCGCTCGGTGAGCCGCGAGACCACGTTCTCGCGCGATGCGCGCGATCCGTCGCGGCTCGACGCCATACTCACGCTCCTCACGGCGCGCGTCGCGTCGCAGCTGCGCGAGGAGCACCTCGTGGCGCGCACCGTGACGCTCAAGCTCCGGCACGACGATTTCCGCACGGTGACGCGCCGCGAAACACTCCCCGAGGCGACGTCGCTCGACGCGGAGCTCCTCGGCGCGGCTCGCCGCCTGCTCGCCGGGGCATTCGAAGAGGCTCGCAGGCGTGACCGGGGCGTGCGCCTTCTCGGTATCGCAGCGACGAACCTCGGAACGGCCGCGGAGCCCGATCTCTTCGAGCCGGAATCCCGCGCGCGGCTCCGCCGCCTCACCGAAGCCGTGGATGCGGTGCGCGAGCGCTACGGCTTCGATGCCATGACGCCCGGACGATTGCTCGAGCTGAGGAAGAAGAAAAAGCGGGAATGACTAGCGCAGGTCCCCGGCTTCGAATCGGAGGCGCACGGCGCCGCTCAGTGGATCGGCCTCGGGACCGAGGTTGCGGAAGGTGGCGCGGCGACCGAGCGAATCACGCACTTCCACCGCGCTGTTCTGGAAAAGCCGGTAATAGCCGATCGGCGCCCGGCGCGACGCCGGCGGCACTTCGCAGGGGCACTCTTCCGCCCCGGCGAGCCCTGCATTCACCCGAACGAGGAGCGGAAGCCCCGTCGCGTTCGTGATGAGCGGCGCGAAGAGGGCCGTGTCGCCCCGCATCGCGCGCAGCACGTGGCGCACGCGGCCTTCCGGCGCCTCCAGCACGAGCGAGGCCCCGAGTCCCGCACCCACCGGCACGCCGCCGCGCGTGAGCGGGCGCCGCATCTCCCAGAGCAGCGTGTTCGGTTCGTCACGAAGCAGCGGCTGCTCGATGCTGTCGCCCGGCGCAAGCAGCAGTGTCTCGCCGCCGTTGACGCGCAGGTTGGCCGGAAGGACGAGGGCGTTGACCACGACGAGGACCGGCTTGGTAGCGAGGCGCCACCCGATGAAGCCGGCGAGGAGCAGCAGCGCGAGGACCAGCCACGGCAATACTCCACCCCGCCGTGTGGCGAGGTGCTGCCAGGCCCACCGCGGCCGCGCCGTCACGATGTCAGCGGTTCTGGAAGATCGGGCCGAGCGGATCGTCCTTCTTCTGCTCGGCGGTGCTGTCCGTTTTCGAGGCCACCGAATCGGGAACGAACGGCGACGAATCGACCGGCAGCGGCGGCGGGACCGAGATCATGAGATCCGGGAGATCGCTGACCGGCTCGGTCGGGCGCGGATCCGGGCGGCGGCGCGTGTTCGCGGCGATCGGCACCGCGAGATCGGCGCGGCCGACGCGCAGCGGCACGATGCCGGTCCCCGCCGACGCCAGCGATGCGAGGGAATCGGACCGATACGTGATGCGACCGCCGCCACGACCGACGAGCGTGACGGCAAGGGTGCGGTCCGGACGCAGGTACCCGAGCGGGACATCGCTGGCGCCGGGTGGGACATCGCAGTCGCAGCGGCGCGCGCCGGTCGAGTCGTGCAGGAAGACGCGCAGCGACTCGTCCGTGGTATTGGTGATCCGCGGGACGATGTACCCGGTGCTTGCCGCCGCCATGTCGAGGCGCCGGCGGATGTGGCCTTCGGGCTCCGCTTCCCGGATCGTCCCGCCGAGTGACTCGCCGATCCGGTCGCCGTTGGCGGAACGCGGGCCGACCACCTGCCACTCCGCCGAGAGTGGTGCGCCGCGCGGGAGCTCCATGCGGAGCGAGTCGCCGGGGCGAAGGGTGCGCTGGCTGTCCCCGTTGACCGTGATCTCGACCGGCTCGCTGAACGCGTTCTCGACGACGAATTCGGGCGCCGGCCGGCCGACGAGCGCGGCGGCCGCGCCGAGCGCGCCGACCGCGAGCGCGCCGGTCAGGATGAAGCGGCGCTCGGTGATGCGCCGCCGTTCGGGGGCCGCGTCGAGCTGGATCGTCGGATCGTCGCGGTTGACGCGGCTCAGCACGCGGGAGGCGGTGATCAGCCCCGCGGCGCGCTTCCGCCGCGCACCCTGGCGCAGCGGCTCGAGCATCGTCGCCGCCGACGGATAGCGGTCCTCCGGCTGCTTGGACATGGCGCGCAGGATCACGTCGCACAGCCACGACGGAATCTCCGGCGCGTCCGGCGGGAAGCGCACCGGCTCCGTCAGATGCTTGGCGACGATGTCGTGCGCCGTCTCGCCCGTGAACGGCGGCGCGCCGACGATCAGGTGATAGAGCAGCGCTCCCATCGCGTAGATGTCGGTGCGCGCATCCACGTCGTGCTGCCCGAGCGCCTGCTCCGGACTCATGTAGATCGGCGTGCCGAAGATCACGCCCTCGTGCGGCTCGGCCATCGGCGTCGTTTCGTTGACGCGCTTGGAGATGCCGAAGTCCACGAGGAGCGGGCGTCCGGAGCCGGCCTCGATGAGGATGTTGTCGGGCTTGATGTCGCGATGGACGATGCCCGCGCGGTGGGCGTGATCGAGCGCCTCGAGCACGGGAAGGGCAACGGTGATGGCCCGCTCCGGATCGAGTGCGCCTTCCGCACGCATCACGTCGGCGAGCGTGACGCCCTCGATGAAGGGCATCACGTAGAAGACGAGGCCCTCGCCTTCGCCGACGAAGTGGATCGGGACCGTATTCGGGTGGGTGAGCTGGGCGACGGAGCGCGCTTCCTGCTTGAAGCGCTGGAGCATCCCGGGCGTCCAGGCCATGTCGGAGCGGAGCACCTTGACCGCCAGGCGCCGCTCGAGCTCCGTGTCGCGAACCTCGTAGACCTCGGCGAAGCCGCCGCGCCCGAAGAGCCGCACGACCTCGAACTGCGGTCCGAGGGCCGCCTTGAGCCGCCGCACGGTATCGGTTTCAGCGCGGGTCGGCACGCGGTCCTTCTCGCTGACGAACAGGGCTCCGCTGTCCGGCCCACAGTGCGGACAGAAGGACGCATCGGCAGACAGGGCAGTCCGGCAGGTCGAGCATACTACCTGGATCACTGTATCTCCAGCGGAGACGGCCGAATCCGGGCCACTCCGCGGCTCGTCAAAGGTGACTCGAGAATGGTTCGAGTGCCTTGAAGTTTGCACCTTCTGTGCCCACGTCAAGAGCCGTGACGCGGCCGTGACGGCGGCGCCTGGACATCGGCTTGACGCGGTGAAGGCCTGCCGTTAACTTGCTGAACGACAAGCAAGTTAATCCATATGTCCTCTGAACGCGAACGAAATCCCGCGCGCTCCCGCGCCGCCATCCTCGATGCCGCCGAGCGGCTCTTCGCCGATCGGGGGTACGATGCCACGAGCCTGACCGATGTCGGCACGCTCGCCGGCGTCTCGCGCGCCACGCCGGGGTATTTCTTCGGCTCGAAGGCCGAGCTGTACCGTGCCGTCCTCGACCGCTGCTTCGACGAGGTCCGGTCCGCCGTGCGGTCCGGGCGCGAGCGCGCATTGGCGAGCGGGCGTCTTCCCGAGGACATCCTGGCCGGCGCCGTGGGCGAGTACTTCGACTTCCTGACCTCTCACCCCAATTTCGTCCGGCTCATCGAGCGAGCCGCCCTCGCGGGCCCCGAGCTCCCCGCCGACATTCCCCCGGGCCTGGCCGCCGGCCAGGAAGCGCTCGCCGCGATTGCCGCAGAGCTGGGTCTCGATCCCGCGCCCTCGGGAGAGGCGGCCCAGCTGCTCCTCAGTGTCATCTCGCTCTGCTGGTTTTCCGCCGTGCACGCTCGCACGGTGGCGCCGGCCGTCGGCGTGGAGCTCGATTCGCCGGAACGACTCGCGCAGCGGCGCGAGCATGTGATCTCGATTGCAGTTCACGCGCTCCGCGGCCTCACCGCTGCCGCAGGCGAGCGCGAACCTCTTACCGGACGGACCTCATGACCGACGTGCTCACTCCGCCCACGGCCACGCCACTCGCCACCGAGCAGGAGGCGCGCCAGGTCGCCGAAGACGCCCGGGAAAAGGAATGGGAATCGCCGAGCTTCGTGCGGGAGATGTTCGAGGGGAAGTACCGGATGGACCTGGTGCATCCCTTTCCTGAAGTCGATCCTGCGGAAGTGGATCGCGCGCGGCCGTTCATGGAGCGGCTCGAAGCCTTTCTCCGCGACAAGGTGGACAGCGACCGGATCGACCGTGAAGGGAAAATTCCGCCGGAGGTCGTGGAGGGACTGCGCCAGCTCGGTGCGTTCGGCATCAAGATCCCCGAGGAGTACGGCGGACTGGGCCTGAGCCAGACGAGCTACACGCACGCGATCGCCCTCGTGACGAGTGTGGACGGCAACCTCACTGCCCTGCTCTCCGCGCATCAGTCGATCGGGCTCCCGCAGCCGCTCAAGATGTTCGGCACGCCGGAGCAGAAGCAGAAGTACTTCCCCCGCCTCGCCAAGGGTGCGATCTCCGCCTTTGCCCTCACCGAAACGAACGCCGGGTCCGATCCCGCCGGCGTCGCGACGCGCGCAGAGCTCTCGGCGGACGGCACGCATTACATCCTCGACGGCGAAAAGCTCTGGTGCACGAACGGCACCGTGGCGGAGCTCTTCGTCGTCATGGCACGAACCGGCAAGCGGATCACGGCGTTCATCGTCGAGGCGGACTGGCCGGGTGTCGAGGTCGTCCAGCGGCTGCACTTCATGGGCCTGAAAGCCCTCGAGAACGGCGTCATCCGGTTCACGAACGTGAAGGTGCCGGTCGAGAACGTCCTCTGGGGCGAGGGCAAGGGCCTCAAGCTCGCGCTCATGACGCTCAACACCGGCCGCCTGACGCTTCCGGCGTCCTGCCAGACGGCCGGGAAGCGCTGTCTCGAGATATCCCGCCGCTGGGCAGCGGAGCGGGTGCAATGGGGGGCGCCTATCGGGAAGCACGACGCCATCGCCAACAAGCTCGCACGGATGGCGGCGGATACCTTCGCGATGGAAGCCGTGAGCGATCTCGCGAGCGGCATGGCCGACCGCGGCGGGTTCGACATCCGCCTCGAGGCGGCAATGGCCAAGATGTGGAACACCGAGACCGCCTGGCGCATCGTGGACGACACGCTGCAGATCAAGGGCGGCCGCGGCTACGAAACGGCGGATTCGCTGCGGAGCCGCGGCGAGCGGCCCGACCCGGTCGAGCGCATGATGCGCGACATGCGCATCAATCTGATCTTCGAGGGCTCGAGCGAGATCATGCGGCTCTTCATCGCGCGGGAAGCGGTGGACACGCACCTGTCCGTCGCGGGGGACCTCATCGACCCGAAGGTCCCCGCCGCCGGCAAGCTCAAGGCGCTCGCCCGCGCCGCGGCGTTCTACCTCTGGTGGTACCCCACCCGCTGGCTCGGGTGGGGCCACTGGCCGAGGTACTCCGAGTTCGGTCCGCTGGCGACGCACGTCCGCTTCGCCGAGCGGAAGGCGCGGAAGCTCGCGCGGACGCTCTTCCACTGCATGATCCGCTTCGGCCCGAAGCTCGAGAAGCGGCAGATGGTGCTCGGCCGGCTCGTGGAGATCGGCGCCGAGCTCCTCGCGATTTCCGCCGCCTGCGCCCGCGCGCGCGCCGAGGTTGCGCGCGATCCCTCGAATCAGGGACCGGTCGAGCTCGCCGATCTGTTCTGCCGCCAGGCACGCCGGCGCGTGCACGACAAGTTCGAGGACGTCTTCTTCAACGATGACGCGCGGGCGTACCATGTGGCGCAGAAGGTTCTGAAGGGCGCGCACACCTGGCTCGAACGGGGAATCGTGCGCGCGTAGGTCCTTTTCGTTCGGCGCGAAGTCGCGAAGACGCGAACCCCCTTCCGCACCCGCCAGATCGGCTGCATGTTCTCCGGCCCGGGTGGATAACCCGTCAACCGCTCACCCTGCAGCCATTTGCGCCAACCCTGATGCGGCTTCGCACGCTGGGACACCTCGAGCTTCACGACGGCGACGTGCAATTTCTGGCACGCCGGCGCAAGGAGCTCGTGCTCATCGCCGTGCTCGCGCAGGAATCTCCCGCGCCGGTCGCCCGGCGCGACCTCATGCGGCTGCTCTGGGAGGACCGGGACGAAGCGCGCGCGCGCCATTCACTGCGCCAGGCGCTCAGCGACATCCGGCGCGTGTTCGGCGACGCGCTCACGCTGACCCCGGACGCCGCCGCCCTTGCCGCCGGTACGGTCACGACCGACGCAATGGAGTTTCTTGCGGCGTGCACCGACGAGCGGTGGGACGATGCGATCGCGCTCTGGCAGGGGGACTTCCTCCGCGGCGCGCACGAGGCCGGCGGGTCGCGCCTCGCGGCCTGGCTCGCCGAAATGCGCTCGGCGCTTCACAGCGCCCTGACGAGGGCCTGCGAGCAGCGCTGCGTGGCGGCAGAGCGGGCCGGTCAGTGGTCGAAGGCGCGGTCGAGCGCCGAGTGGTGGTCGAGACATGCGCCCGAAAGCGGGGCGGCGCGATCGCACCTGGCGGGCGTGCTCCGCGCGGTCGGGCGGCGCTCCGAAGCAGAGCGTCTCGCAGGCTTCGACCGCGGCCCCGTGACGACGCTGCGCGAACCCGACTTCATCGGGCGTGAAGCGGAGCTCGACACGATCACCCGGGCCTGGTTCGCGGCCAGGGCCGGGAAACGGCAGATGGTGGTCGTGTCTGGGCTGCCAGGCTCGGGCCGATCGCGCCTGCTCCGCGAATTCGCGAGGCTCGTCGGTGAGCGGTGGCCAAGAACTCCGGTCCGCAGGATCACGGAGTCTCCGCTGCCTTCGCAGCCGATGCTGGTCCTGGCCGACCTCGCTGCGGCGCCCGAGACGTCCGCCGCCCTCTCCGACTTCCTCGCGACGCCGGGCGAGGGCGCCCTCCTCCTCGTCACGGCATCGCCCGAGCTGGCGGAGCTGCGCGCGATCGGCGCCGCCACCCCGGAGTCCATCGCGACGACGCGCCTGCGGCTCCAGTCGCTCACCCTGGCGGATACTCGCGAGCTCCTCGCGTCGATGGCCTCGCTGCCCGACCGCCTCCTCGATTCGCTTTCCCGCCGGCTGCACGCGGATACGGACGGACACCCGGCGGCCGTGGTGCGCGCCATGTCGCTCCTCGTCTCGGAAGGCATGGTCGTCTGCGATCCATCGGCCGGCTGGCAGGCGACACCGGGACTCGGCGTCGCGCCGCTGGCACTGGACGACGCGCAGGAGCGCACGCGCCGTCGGCTCGACCGGATGCATGCCGACTCGCGGCGCGTCGTGGATGCGGCGGCGGTGCTGGCAGGCGCGGCGACGAACGATCTGCTCGCGGCCGTTTCAGGGATCCGGGGCGACCGGTTCGACGCCGCCATCGCCGAAGCGACCCGGCGGCGGCTGCTCGAGCAGCACGGCGGCCACTATCACTTCGCCGCCGACAGCGTGCGCGATGCCGTATACGCGATGATTCCCGATGCGCGCGTTCGCGGCTATCATCGCGCCGCTGCGAGGGCGCTCCGGCGCGCCGCGCGGGCCGATGCGCGCCTGCACCCCGAGGTCCAGCGACACCGCGCCCGGGCCGGTCTCGGTTTCGACCGCCCCTGGCATCTCCGCCTCGCCGCCGCCCTCGGCATACCAGTCGGTCGCTGACCACCCGCCCGCGTCGTTAGATTTCCGGTGTCCTCTACCGGAACACCGCATGGCCATCGCCGAAGGCAGAACACTTCCCTTTTCCGGCCCCGAGTCCATCGACGCCGCAGCGCTCGAGACCTTCGGATACGACGGCCCGGACCAGACGATTGTCACCGAGACCCGCGAGTTCAGCGCCGTCTGTCCGTACAGCGGCCTCCCCGACTACGCGCTGCTCCGCGTGACGTACACACCCTCGGACCGTTGCATCGAGCTCAAGAGCCTGAAGTACTATGTGATGAGCTACCGGAGCGTCGGAATCTTCCAGGAGCACGCGACCGCCCGGATCGCGGAAGATCTACATCGCGTGCTCCAGCCGAAACGCCTCGAGGTGACGACGATCTACAACGTGCGGGGCGGCTTCGAGACGACCTGCACCGTCGAGAAGCAGGGCCAGTCGGCCTAGGGAGTCCTTCGGCTGCATCGCTGCCGGCAACGATCGCGCGACATTCTATTCTCGGACACGAAGACGGCACGAAGCTAGCTCGATAAACCCCTGAATCAGCGACCTGCCGCCAGGCCGGGGCTCGGCTGCGCGGGCGCGGGCGGGGTCACCGGGCGCTTCTCGCCGCGGGGCAGGAGCTCGGGAAGGTTCGCGAGCTCGAACGCGGTCACGGCCATGACGGCGGATGCCTGCCGCAGGTCGCTCGCTACGGCCTTGTCGAAGGTGTCCGACTGTGAGTGGTGCGTGTGGTTGTAGCCACGCGGCTCCTGGTCGAAGTTGAATGCGGGCACGCCGTAGGGGACGAACGCGAGATGGTCGGTGCCGCCCTTGTTCCCCTGCCGCACGCGCCCCGCGCCGAGACGCGATACCGGCGCGAGCAGGTCCTTCCAGAGCTGCTCCAGCTCGTTCCGCCCCTGCAGCGCCTGCCCGAGGATCATCCCGGTGCCGTTGTCGAGGACCATCACCGCCTGGATGCTGTCGGCTTCGGCGGCGTGCGCGGCGGCATAGGCGCGCGACCCGAGGAGGCCCTGCTCCTCGCCGCTGAAGAGAATGAAGCGGATGGTGCGCTTCGGCTTGAGGCCGCTCTGCGCGATGATGCGGGCCGCCTCGACCACGGCCATCGACGACGCACCGTTGTCCGTGACACCCTGCGCGTGGTCCCAGCTGTCGAGGTGCGCGCCGAGGATCACGACCTGTCCCGGCAGCTCGCTCCCGCGGATTTCGCCGATCGTGTTCCACTGCTCGGCCGGCGCCGTGCCGATCCGGTTGTCGATCGCCGCTTCGACGCGCGGGGAAAGGCCGGCCTCGGCCTGCCGGTTGAGCATCAGGTAATCCTCGTGCGACACCACGATGTTCGGCAGCGGCGAGACCCGGTTCGGCGAGCCGCTCATCGTGACGAGCGTGTGCTCCTTCGACCCGTCGGTGATGGTGCCGAGCGCGCCGTACTTCTTCATCAGGAAGGGACGGTCGATGCCGAACTGCTGGCGCC
>DASTUP010000042.1:0-14875 GCA_035759585.1 Gemmatimonadales bacterium
GCCGTCAGGTTGCTCGCCATGGAGTTGACGTTGTCCGTCAGGTCCTTCCAGGTGCCGGCCACGCCCTTCACCCGCGCCTGGCCGCCGAGCTTTCCTTCCGATCCGACTTCGCGCGCCACGCGCGTCACCTCGGAGGCGAAGGAGCTGAGCTGGTCCACCATGGCATTCACGGTGCGCCCGATCCGGAGGAACTCGCCCATGAGCGGGCGGCCCTCGATGTCGAGCGACATGTTCTGGGAGAGGTCTCCCTTTGCCACGGCGCCGATCACGCGGGCCACCTCGCTCGTCGGCTGAACCATGTCGGCAATGAGCGTGTTGACCGACTCGATCGAGGCCGCCCATGCGCCTCCCGCGCCGCGGACGGAGGCGCGCTGCGTGATGCGCCCTTCCTTGCCGACGACCTGGCTCACCCGCTCGAACTCGCGGGCCATGTCCTCGTTGAGCTGGATGATGTCATTGAGGGAATCGGCCACCTTCCCCGCCATGCCGACCTGGTCCCGCGGCATGCGGACGGAGAAATCGCCTCGGCGCACGGCCGCGAGCACCTCGATGAGCTGGGCGATATCGAGCTGGTCGGGCGCGGCGGGGGCGCGCCGGGACCGGCGGCCGGAGGCGCCGCGACCGTTCGTGGTCGACGGGGTGTTCGGCATGGGAACTCCTGATGCTCGGCGAAGCGGGAAAGCGCGGATGCGCCGGACAAGTGCGCCTCTGAGGATGCGCGGTCGGACGAACCCGGTCAACCCTCGTGGTTGACATCGGTCGCCGCCGGGCCGAAGCTTCCGGGACTCGCCGTCACGCGCTCACCAGCCGCCCCGGTCGATGCCGACGAATCCCCTCCGGATCCTGCTCCTCGAAGACGTTCCAATGGACGCCGAGCTCATCGAGTACGAGCTGCGGCGGGCCAACGTGGAATTCGAGTCGCGGCGCGCCAGCACCCGGGCCGCGTTCGAAGCGGCGCTGGGCGATTTCGCGCCCGACCTCGTCCTCTCGGATTACACGCTCCCCCAGTTCGACGGCATGGAGGCCCTGGCGGCCTGCCATGCGCGCTACCCGACGCTTCCCTTCATCATCGTCACCGGCTCGATCAACGAGGAAACGGCCGTCCGGTGCATGAAGGCGGGCGCCACGGACTATCTCCTCAAGAGCAACCTCGCGCGCATCGGTCCCGCCATCGAGGCGGCGCTCGAGCGGGAGAGCGCGCGGGCGGAGCGGCTCCGGGCCGAGGATTCGCTGCGGCGGTCCGAAGCCAATCTCCGGGCCATCTTCGACTCGACGCTGCAGGCCTTTGTCCTCGCGGACCGCAGCGGCCGCATCCAGGTCCTGAACGCCACCGCCGCCCGGCTCTCCGAGGCGCTCACGGGCCAGCCGCTCGCGGAGGGACAGGCGGTCACCGACTTCCCCCTCGCCGCCACGGGAGACATCGCCGTCGCCCTCGCGGGAAGCCAGCTCGTCCGCGAGCAGGAAATCGTTCATCTCGACGGCATCGAGCGCTGCTACGAATGCACCTATGCGCCCGTCGTGGACGCCCAGCGCGGCGTGCTCGGCGTCTGCCTCAGCGCCACCGATGTCACGGAGCGCCGGCGGGTGGAGGAGAGCCTGCGGCGTGCGGAGCGGATGGAAGCCACCGGGAAGCTCGCCGGCGGCGTCGCGCATGAAGTGAACAACATGATGACGGCGGTGATCGGCTTCGCCGACTTCCTCCTGCGGGGGCTCGAGCGGGACGACCCGCGTACCGGCGAAGTGAAGGAGATCCTCAAGGCGGCGCACCGGGCCGCCGACGTGACGCAGCAGCTCCTCGCGTTCAGCCGCCAGCAGTTCCTCCAGCCGCGCGTGCTCGATCCCAATGCGGTCATCACCGGCATGGTGCCGCTCCTCCGCCGCTCGCTCGGAGAGGACCGGCAGCTCGGGCTCCGGCTGGGCAGCGCCATCGGCCGAGTGCGCGCCGATCCGAGCCAGGTCGAGCAGGTCATCCTCAATCTCGTCCTCAACGCACGCGATGCGATGCCGAAGGGCGGCAGCGTGATGATCGAGACGGCGGCCGTCGAGCTCGATGAGCAGTACGCGGGGCGTCACCGGGAGCTGCAGCTCGTGCGTGGCTCCTACGTGCTGCTTGCGGTAAGCGACACCGGGCACGGAATGGATTCGCGCACGCTGAGCCGCATCTTCGAGCCCTTCTTCACCACGAAGCCCGTCGGCAAGGGCACCGGCCTCGGTCTTTCGACCGCCTACGGCATCGTCAAGCAGAGCGCCGGATACATCTGGGCGTACAGCGAGCCCGGCGAAGGCACGGTCTTCAAGGTCTACCTTCCGCAGGTCGCCGCGCCGAGCGAAGCGGTAGCCGCCGAGCAGCCGCGGCTGCCGGCACGGGGCAGCGAGACCATCCTGGTGGTCGAGGATGAGCAGGTGGTGCGGGACCTGACCTGCCGGGTCCTGCGGGAGTTCGGCTACACCGTGCTCGAGGCGCGGAACGGAACCGAGGCACTGCAGCTGATTACCGACGAAGGCCGGAACGTTCGCATGGTCGTATCCGACGTCGTGATGCCCGGCATGGGCGGGCGCGAGCTCGGTGCGCGGCTCGGACTGCTCCGCCCTGACCTGCCGATCCTCTTCATGTCGGGCTATACCGGCGATGACGTGATCGAGCGTGGCCTCCTCGCCCCCGGCTCGCCCCTCGAATCGAAGCCCTTCACGCCCGATCGCCTTGCCCTGAAGGTCCGCGAGATGCTCGACGGAGGCGTGGTCAGGGGCTCCTGAGCAGCGCCAGCCGCACCGCATCCACCACGATCTGCAGGTCCGACAGCTTGCTCACGAGCGGAACGCCGCGCTGCTCGATCGAGCGGTGCACACCCTGCTCGTGCGCCACACCGGTCAGGAAGACGACCCGGTTCCGGAGGCGCGGACGCGAGCGCAGCACCGCGTCGTAGAACGTCACCCCGTCGATCCCCGGCATCACCACGTCGCAGACGACCGCATCGATCGCGTCGTCTGCGGCGAGCACGTCGAACGCCGATGCCGCCGAGTCCGCTTCGGCGGCGTCGATCTCGGCCCGGCCGAGCAGCGTGCGAAGCGCGGAGCGAATCGCGGGATCGTCGTCGACGATGAGGGCTCGAGGCATCGCGTAAGCATTGCCGGTCCGGCGCAAGTGTCAAGGCGAGCGCAAATTGACCCCCGCCCGTAAGGACGGCTAGATTGCGCCCCATGAGTCAGATCACCGTCGAGAAGACCGCGGAAGACGCGGCATCCAAGTCGCTCAAGGTCACCGTCCCGGTCGAGCGGGTTCAGGCCGCCGAGAAGAAGGCCATCAACTATTACGCCCAGCGCGCCCGGCTCCCCGGCTTCCGGAAGGGAAAGGCCCCCGAGGCCGTGGTCCGGAAGCGCTTCACGGACGCCATCCGCCAGACGGTGCTGGAGGAAGTCCTTCGCGAGAGCTGGGAAACCGCCCGGACGAACGAGTCGCTGGAGCCGATCGCGGAGCCGAGCGTCCGGAACCTCCGCTTCGAGGAAGGGAGCCCCATCGAGTTCGAGATCCTCGTCGAGGTGCGCCCCGAGATCAGGCTCGAGCGGACCGAGGGTTTCCAGCTTACCCGGACGCCGCCCCAGGTCACCGAGGCCGGCGTGGACGAGCAGCTCCAGGGAATGCGGGACCAGAAGGCGGCCTGGCTCCCTGTCGAAGGGGAGCGGCCCGCGCCGGGTCACCTGGTGCAGGTCGAGGTGACGCCGATCGAAGACGGAAAGCCGTCGCCCGCGCAGACCTATCCGCTGGTGCTCGGCGAAGGTCGCGCGGTTCCCGACCTCGAGGAGCGGATCATGACGCTCGCTCCCGGCGAAGAGGTCGAGGCCGACATCCGCTTCCCCGAGGACCATCCGGACGCCGCCCGGCGCGGACAGACCCGCCGGGTCCGGGTCAAGCTCCTGGAGGTCAAGCGGAAGGAGCTCCCGGCCCTCGACGATGCCTTTGCCCGCGAGGCGGGTGAGTTCGAGACGCTGGATGCGCTCCGGGCCGCCGTCCGGGAAGATCTCGAGCGCGATGCGGCCCGCGAAGCCGATGCGCGCCTGCGCGACGACCTGATCCGCCAGCTCGCCGAAGCCAACGCCGTGCCGGCGCCGGAGTCGCTCGTGCACCGCGTAATGCACGGATATGCGAATGCGTACGGCATCCCCGACGAACAGGTCCACGCCTTCGAGGGGCAGTTCCATTCGATCGCCGAGTCGCATGTCCGCCGGGACCTGATCCTGGATGCCGTGGTTCGCGAGCACGAGCTTGCGGCCACCGAAGCCGACATCGACGCGAAGATCGCCGAGATGGCCGCCGCGCGCGGAGTCGATGCCGGCCAGGTGTATGCCCAGCTGCAGAAAGCCAACCGGCTCTCCGAGCTCGAGCGCGCCATTACCGAGGAGAAGGCGTTTGCCTGGCTCCTCTCCAAGTCCACCGTATCCGAGGCGACCCCCTGACGATGGCCACCCTGTACCCTCCGTACATCATCGAGCGTTCCAGCCGCGGCGAGCGCACCTACGACATCTTCTCGCGCCTGCTGATGGACCGGATCGTCTTCCTGGGCGCGCCCATCAACGACGATGTCGCGAACATCATCATCGCACAGCTGCTCTTCCTCGAGGCGGACAATCCGGACAAGGACATCTACCTCTATGTCAACTCGCCGGGCGGCGTCGTCTCGGCCGGAATGGCCATCTACGACACGATGCAGCACCTCCGGGCCCCGGTGAACACGATCTGCATGGGGATGGCGGCGTCGATGGGCTCGTTCCTCCTGGCGGCGGGCCGGAAGGGGAAGCGCAGCGCCCTGCCCCACTCCCGGATCATGATCCACCAGCCCTCGGGCGGGGCCCAGGGCACGGCGGCGGACATCGAGATCCAGGCGCGGGAGATCCTCTATCTCCGGGCCAAGATGAACGAGCTCTACAGCCGGCATACCGGCCAGCCGATCGAGACGATCGAGCGGGACATGGACCGGGACCGGTTCATGAGCGCCGAAGAGGCCAGGACCTACGGCATCATCGACAGTGTGTTCTCCCCGCGGACGGAGCTCGTCCCCTCCACGGTGACGCCGGCCCGCACGACTTGACGCAAGGCCGTCCGGGGGGCCACTTTACCTCAGGCCCCCACCTGCCCCATTCCCCGACGAAGCGGCCCTATGTCGAACGATAAGCACCTGCGCTGCTCGTTCTGCGGCAAGTCGAAAGACTCGGTCCGGAAATTCATTTCCGGGCCGTCGGTCTATATCTGCAACGAGTGCATCACCCTCTGTAACGAGATCCTGGCGGAGGACGAAGAGCGCGAGGTTGCGGACAGCATCACACAGGTCCCGACGCCCACGGAGATCAAGGACGTCCTGGACCAGTACGTGATCGGGCAGGAGCAGGCCAAGCGCGCGCTGTCGGTCGCGGTCTACAACCACTACAAGCGCATCAACGCCGCGGGCGGCCGCGATGGGGACGTCGAGCTCGACAAGTCGAACATCCTCCTCCTCGGCCCCACCGGCGTCGGGAAGACGCTGCTCGCGCAGACGCTGGCGCGGATTCTCGACGTGCCGTTCACCATCGCCGATGCCACGACGCTCACCGAGGCGGGCTACGTCGGCGAGGACGTCGAGAACATCCTCGTCCGGCTCCTTCAGGCGGGCGAGTTCAACGTCGCCGAGTGCGAGCGCGGGATCGTCTACATCGACGAGATCGACAAGATCGCCCGCAAGAGCGAGAACCCGAGCATCACGCGGGACGTCTCGGGCGAGGGGGTGCAGCAGGCGCTCCTCAAGATCCTCGAGGGGACCGTGGCGTCCGTGCCGCCGCAGGGAGGCCGGAAGCATCCGCAGCAGGAATACATCCAGATCAACACCAAGGACATCCTCTTCATCTGCGGCGGCGCGTTCGACGGCCTCGAGAAGATCATCGAGGCGCGGACAGGACGGCAGCAGATCGGCTTCGCCGGCGGACGCGACTCCCGGCCGGAGCTCGACAAGAAGAATCCCTACGCCGAGGTCGAGCCGGACGACCTGCTCCGCTTCGGGCTCATCCCCGAGCTGGTGGGCCGCCTCCCGGTGGTCGTCTCGCTCGAGGCGCTCGACGAGGATGCGCTCGTCCGCATCCTGCTCGAGCCGAAGAACGCGCTCACCAAGCAGTACAAGAAGCTCTTCGAGCTGGAGAACGTCGGCCTCACCTTCGATCCCGAGGGGCTCCGCGCGGTGGCGGAGAAGGCGCTCAAGCGGGGCACCGGCGCGCGCGGCCTTCGCTCCATCCTCGAAATGCTGATGACCGACATGATGTTCGATCTCCCGAGCCGGGACGACGTGCGCGAGGTGGTGATCACGAAGGAGTCGGTCACGGACGGGAAGCAGCCGCTCATCGTGACCGAGCGGCCCAGGGCCAAGCGGGAGGCGTGACGGGGGCCTTCTACGACCTCCCCGTCGACTTCGTCGGCAGCTTCCCCGATCCTGCCGTCCGGCTCTCCCCCATACTTCCGGAAATCGCCTTTGTCGGCCGATCGAACGTCGGCAAGTCGAGCCTGCTCAATGCCCTGACGGGCCGGGCGGGCCTTGCGCGCGTCAGCGCGACGCCCGGAAAGACGGCGCACGTCAACGTCTTCCGGCTCCCGGAGTTCTATCTCGTGGACCTGCCGGGGTACGGCTTCGCGCGGGCGAGCAAGCCGGTGCGGGCCAGCTACCGGAAGCTGGTGGACGGGTACTTGCGGAAGCGGGAGACGCTCGCGGGCGTGGTATGGCTCCTCGACGTGCGGCACCTGCCGTCGAAGGAGGATATCGCCATGCAGGAGCTCCTCATCGACGCCGGGAGCCCGGTCCTTGCCGTGTTCACCAAGGCGGACAAGCTTGGGCGGCAGGCGCAGGCCACGCAGAGCCGTGCCATCGCACGCGCGCTCGGCCTCGACGAGAGCCAGACACAGCTCGTGAGCAGCGAGACGGGCCAGGGCGTCGCCGAGCTCGGCGCGAGCATCCTGGCGGGACTGAACCCGGAGACGGAATGAGACGCACGGCGGCTTCGCTGGCGATGATGCTCGCTTCGGTCGTGACTGGCGCCGCATGCGCGCGGGCGCAGAGTCCCCCGGCCGGCACGGCGCCGCAGGGCGCGGCCGATTCGGTCGTCGTTCCTCCCGGCGTCTTCGGCACGCTCAGCCAGAACGAGATCGCCCTCCGGCTCCGCACCGATGAGCTCGAGATCCGGTTCATTCCGCTCGACATCCGGATCACGACGCTCCTTGCGCGCGATGGTGCCGAGTCGCTCCAGCGGCTGGTCGAGCGGAACCGGCCGGCGATCGATTCCGCCGGACGCGCCGCGGGCGTCTCGGAGCCGGGGCTCGCCCTCGTCACGTTCTTCGGACTGCAGGCGGGCGTCCGGTTCGATCCCGAGCTCCTCACGCTCACCGCGCGCAACCAGTTCCTCCGGCCGATGGCGATCGTGCCGCTGAGCCCACGCTTCGGCGCGGCCCAGCTCGACGCGCGGGAAAGCGCGATGGCGGTCTATATCTTCGAGGACCTGCTCCCGGTCTGGGAGCCGTTCACGGTGAACTACGAGAATCTCGTCTCGCGCGAATGGGAGCGGCGGCTGCCGCAGCTGCAGCGGGAGCGGGACCGGCTGGCGGCGACGCCGAGGTAGCCGCGGCCCGGGACAACACGAAGGAGACGATCCCCCATGGTAAACCTCCCGCTCCGCCCCGTTGCCCTCCCCGAAGCGGCCGAGCGGATCTACACTGCCTGGCTCGGCGAGCTCGAGGAAAGGCTCGGCGCCAAGGATGCCGACTGGTACGCGATCTGCCGCGACACGCTCATCGAGCTCTACGCTCCGGGGGCCGACCTCGCGGAGCGCCTCGCCGATCCCGCGGTGCCCGCCGCGACGAAGGCGGCGCTCGCGACACTCGACCCCCGCAACATCACCCTCGAGCCCGAGTACTACGGCGACGTGGACCGCGAGAAGTTCGCGCGGGTCAAGCCGCTCCTCTGGCTCTGGTACGGCTTCGACCGCTCCCCCGCCGGCGGACAGAACGTGGACCTCGGCGTGCGCCTCCGCCGCCTGCTCGCGCCGCGGATCTTCGCGCGCTGCGGGAGGAACTTCAAATGCTTCCAGCACACCGAGTTCTCCTTCGGCTACAACATGGAAGTCGGCGATGACGTCGTGGTGCACCGCCACGTCCTCCTCGACGATCGCGGCGGCATCACCCTCGGCGACCGCGTCAGCGTCTCCGACTACGCCAACATCTACAGCCACACCCACAGCATCGTGGACCAGAAGGACGTGACGAGCGTCCGCACGGTGCTCGAGGACGACGTCCGCATCACCTACCATGCCACCGTGCTCGCCGGCGTGCGCGTCGGGCGGAACGGCATGGTCGGCGCGTCGGCGCTCGCCACGAAGGATGTGCGCCCGTATCACGTGTACGTCGGGATTCCCGCGAAGTCGGTGCGCGTCAAGCCGAATGCGCCGGCCGACAGCTACGTGACCGAGCGCGTGAGCCGCCGGCCGGGAGAGTCGTCCAGCTGAACGGCGCGCCCCGCCGCACGGTGCCGCCGGCGCTCGCGGCGACGGGGCTCGGTCTGCTGATCGCGCTCTCCGGCTGGCTCGTGCTCCGGGCCCTCGGCCTCTCCGCCTGGTGGCTCCTGCTCCTTCCCGTCGTCACGGCGTTCATCGGGCTCGTCATCGAGACGCGCCGCCTCCGTCGAGCGCACGTCGAGCTCACGCGCCAGCGGGACGACGCGGCGGCCCAGCTCGACCGCCGGATCAGCGAGCTCTTCTCGCTCCGCGAGCTCAGTTACGTCCTCTCCGAATCACTCGAGCTCGAACACATCGTCGATCAGGTGGCCCGCTACGCCGCGCGCTTCCTCCAGGCGGAAGGGTCGATCGTGGTGCTTGGCGAGCCGGGGGGAAGCATGCTGGAGGTCGTCGCGGCGGAGGGAACCCTTGCCGGGCACCGGGCGGCGGCGAGCACCGCGACGGGCTCGCTCGTGGCGACGGCGATCGAGCGCGGCCGCATCGAGGTGGCGCAGGAGGTCGAGGCCCGCGACGTGCTCGTCTTCGGGACGATCCGCGCCGCGTCGGCCGCCGTGGTGCCGCTCCGGCTGCACGGCGCGCGCATCGGCGCCATCGCGGTCACCGAGCGGCAGGGCGGACCGTTCACGACCGAGGATCTCTGGCTCCTCTCCACCGTCGCCACGAACGCGTCCGTGGCGCTCGCCAACAGCCGGCTCTTCGCGATCGTCGAGCAGGGCCGCCGCGAGTGGGAGACCGCCTTCAACGCGCTCCGGGAGGGCATCGCCGTCATCAGCCCCGGCGGCGCGATCCAGCGCGCCAATTCCTCGCTCGCGCGCCTCGCCGGGCTCAGCGAGGAAGAGCTCATCGGCCGGAACTTCCGCGAGCTCCTGTTCGGCGACACCGAGGCCGCGGCCGCGCTGATCGAGGCCGCGCATGAAGGGGAGAGCCCTCCCCCCGTCGTGCTCCGGCCCGAAGGCCGCGACCGCTTCCTCCGCCTGACGATCGCGCCCCTCGAGTCCGGCGACGAGCGGCCCGGCTCGATGGTTGCCCTCGTCGAGGACGTAACGGACCAGCGCTCGATGGAAGCGCAGCTCTTCCAGAACGAGAAGATGGCCGCGATCGGCCAGCTCGTCTCCGGCGTGGCGCACGAGCTCAACAATCCACTCACCTCGATCGCGGGGCTCACCGAGCTGCTGCTCGAGCGGGACGTCGGGGGTGACGCGCCGAGACAGCATCTCAGGATCATCCACGAGCAGGCGGGACGCGCCGGGCGCATCGTCCGGAACCTCCTCACGTTCGTGCGGAAGGGCACGACCGAACAGTCGCCGGTGGACGTGAACGACGTGGTGGAGCGGACGACGATGCTCGTCAGGTACGAGATCCGCCTCCGCGAGATCGAGCTCGTCGCGAATCTGCATCCCCTCCCCGCGATCGTGATGGGCGATCCGCACGAGCTGCAGCAGGTCCTCCTCAATCTCCTCACGAACTCCGTGCATGCGCTCGCGGAGCTGCCGCCGGGAAGGCCGCGCCGCATCACCGTCGAAACGGCGCGCATCGAGAACCGCGTCATCCTTGGCGTCCGTGATACCGGCGACGGCGTGCCCCCCGAGCTCGTCGCCAACCTCTTCACGCCGTTCTTCACGACCAAGCCGGCCGGCCAGGGCACCGGACTCGGCCTCTCGCTGAGCTACGGGCTCATCCAGGCACACGGGGGAACGCTGGCGTACGAGGAGGGACCGGACGGCGGGGCGGAGTTCACCATCGACCTGCCGGCGGCGGAGATGCCTCCCGCGGGCGCCCTGGCCCCGAAGGGCGAGCGGAAGCGGCGCATCCTGATCGTGGACGACGATCCGACGGCGCATCGGGTGGTTGCCGCGCTCTTCGCGGCGGATCGGTACCGGGTGGAAAGCGCGCGGAACGGCGCCGAAGGCCTGGCGATGGCGGCCGCGGTCGACTACGACCTCGTCATTGCCGATGCGACGCTGGCCGCGCCGTCCGGGCGGCCGTTCGTGCAGGAGCTGCGCGAGTCCGACGGGCGCTGGGCCGAGCGGCTGGTGACGGTCGGCGGCCGGAGTGAGGATCGGAGGGTGAGCAAGCCGTTCGACCTGCGGCGGCTCCGCGCGCTGGCGGAGGAAGTGTTCGCCGGGGGAAGCGTCAGTACCCCGCCGCCCGCGCCGGGCGCCACGGTTCGACCGTAACCCCGGCCGAGACCTGCGCCTTTGCTTCCGCCTCGTTCGCGCCGCCCCAGAAATTCCCGCCGGCATCGAGCGCGGGCGCATCGATGAAGCGGCCGGTTGCGCGAAGGAAGATGTTGCCCATCACCGCCGCGTCACGCCCCGCGGAATCCACCACCAGCCCTGTCCCGACGCCGTCGAAGAGGTTGCCGCGAATGCGCGCGCGCGTCGTGTTCTCGAGCACGATGCCGCGCTCGAGCCGCGCCAGCACGTTGTCGTCCACCGAATAGCCGCGGCTCGGCTCCGCGCCGGCGGTCGGCGCGAAGAGCCGGATGCCGGTGGGCCCGCCGATGATCACGTTCGCGGCGATCGAGTTGTCACTCCCGTGCTCGATCGCGATTCCCGCCGTGCGGGACCCGACGATCGTGTTTCCCCGGACCACGTTCCCGCTGGAGTAGCCGAGCCAGAAGCCGTAGTCGGAGCTGTCGGCGCGGTTCTCGATGAAGGTGTTGCCCCAGCTGAACGTCGACTCGAACGCATTGTGCCAGGCGCCGGTCGCGTCGTTCCGGATGACGAGGTTGCCCACCGACGGCTTCACGAGCGGCCGGTGCCCGCTCAGGAAGAATCCGTCGCCCGAGCGCGAGAGATCGTTGTGGGCGATGGTGTTCGAGTCGCTCTGCTCGCGGAGGAGGATGCCGGCGGAGTCGCAGCCCCGGCGGTATCGCTCGCTCTCGCAGCGCACGTTGTGGTGCGCGCGGTTGCGCACGATGATGTTCTGCGACGAGCGCCAGAGGTGGATCCCCCACCCCGAGTTGCCCGACACGTCGTTGTCGGCGATGTACGAGGCGCGCGCCGCGAAGAGCCCGATCCCGTTCTGCGCCCCGCGCGAGACGATGTTCGTGACCGATGCGCCATCGGTCCCGCGCAGGTAGACGCCGCTCCCGTACTGCTCGAAGGTGTCGGGCCGGAAGATGTCGAGCCAGTCACGCTCGTCGAACCGCTCGGGGGTGGAATGCAGCTCCTGTGCGCGCGAGCCCGACACGTCCACGCCGCTGATCCGGTGGCCGCGGCCCCCCTCGATGCGCACGCCGTACTGATAGCCGCGGATCGTGCCGCCGATGATGGTCACGTTGTCCACGTTGGTCGCCAGCACGCCGCGCCCCGTGAATCGCCCGGCCAGCGTATCGCCGCTCTGCAGCGTGACGCCGGTGAGGTCGATCCGCGTCCCGCTGCTCACCGCCACGATCACGCCCCTCGATTCCGGATCGGGAACGCGGTAGCGGCCGGGGCAGATCTGCACCTCGCCCTGGACCTGGGTTCCGGCGCGGGTGGGACGGATGCAGGGAGCGGCGGAGGACGTGAGTGGCGCGATGACGGCGGCGCCGGCGAGAAGGACGACGAATGGCGTTGGGAGATTCACGGACGAGCGGGATCCTTTGGGGCGGCGGGTCGGATGGTCCTGTGTATGGGACGCGCGACGGGCGCGGGCGGCCACACGCGGTCAGATCTCGAGCACATCTCCGATGACGCCCGCGCTGCCGGTGCCGAGCATCCGGACGATGTCCTCGATGGCGCGCGCCTCGCGCGGCCACGCGACGCGGGCGCGGGCCTCGTCGGGCGTCAGCCATTCGGCGCGGTCGTGCTCCGCGCCGAGCGCCGGCTCCGCCCCGGGCTCGACGAACGCGGCGAACACGGGAACGAGCGCCACCTCGTTGGTGCGATGCTGGTAGAACGCCTCGACTCGGCTCACGTTGAAGAATCGCGACGGCTCGAGCCCCGTTTCCTCTTTCATTTCCCGCCGCGCCGCCTCGACCGGCGTTTCACCCGGCTCGATGTGGCCGTGCACCACTTCCCAGGCTCCGGTGCAGCGGGTGCCGCTGGCGCGGCGGAGCACCAGGCATCGGAGTTCCGGCCCCGCGCCCCGCAGCACGTAGAGATCGATCAGCGAAGCGCGCACTCAGGCGCGCCGGCGACCCAGCACCGCCTCGAGTCGCGCGGAAAGGGCCTTTGCGCGGAAGGGCTTGGTGAGGAAGTCATCGGCCCCGAGCTGGAAGACGCGCACCTCGTTGTCTTCGTCTCCCTTCGCGGTCAGCACGATGACCGGGATCCGGCTCGTGGCCGCCCGCGAGCGAAGCTGCTGCAGCACGTGGTAACCGTCGAGCCCGGGGAGGTTGAGGTCGAGCATGATGACGTCCGGCGCGACGCGATCCACCTGATCGAGCGCCGAAATCCCGTCCGCGGCCTCCGCCACGGCGTAGCCATCGCGCTCGAGCAGGTCCTTCATCACCTTGCGCAGCGATTCCTCGTCCTCGACGAGCAGCACCGTCGCGCGCCGCGGCGCCGAGCCCTCCTCGGGCGGTGCGAGCTCCTCGAGCAGATCGAAGCTTCCGCTCAGGTCTGCCGCAGCGTAGCCGCTCGGCGCCGCCGAAGCCGCCTGCGCCGGCGGCGTGGCGGTGCGGGTGCTTTCGGACGCCGGCGGCGCGGCGGCCGCTCGCCGCTCTGCCGGCACGTCGGTGACGCGAAGGAGCTCTTCCGTGGACGTCTCGCCCGCGAGGACGTGGCGAAGGCCGCTCTCCCAGAGCGCCCGCATGCCGGCTGCGCGGGCGGCGTCGGCCAGCCGGTCCGCCGTGGCGCCGGAGCCGATGAGCCGCTCGATCTCCGGCGTGACGACCAGCACCTCGACGATGCTGAACCGGCCCCGATACCCGGTCATCGCGCAGTCGGGGCAGCCGACGGCCTGGTACAGCGTCACGCCTTCCGGCACATGGCGGCGGAGCTTCGGCCCGAGCGATCCCGTCATCTGCGTGCGGCACGCCATGCAGAGGCGTCGCATCAGCCGTTGAGCCACGACCCCGCGGAGCGCCGAGGCGAGCTTGTACGCCTCGATGCCCATGTCCACGAGACGGGTCACCGCATTGGCGGCATCGTTCGTGTGCAGCGTCGAGAGCACGAGGTGGCCGGTGAGCGACGCCTGGACCGCGATCTGCGCCGTTTCCTGGTCGCGGATCTCGCCGACGAGCACCACGTCGGGATCCTGGCGCAGGATCGACCGGAGTGCCGAGGCGAACGTCAGGCCCGCCTTCTCCTGCACCTGCACCTGCACGATGTTCTCGCCGAGCTTGTACTCGACCGGATCCTCGACCGTGACGATGTTGATGCCCTCGCCCTGGACCAGCCGGAGCGCGGAGTAGAGGGTCGTCGTCTTGCCGGAGCCGGTCGGGCCGGTCACGAGCAGGATGCCTTCCTTGTGGTCGAGGAGCGACGTGATCCGTTCGCGCTCGTCCTCGAACATGCCGAGCGCCTCGAGCGAGAGGAGCGTGGCGCGCGTGTTGAGCACGCGGATCACGACCTTCTCTCCCCCCGCCGCCGGGAGGGTCGAGACGCGCAGGTCGATCGGATTCCCGTTGACCGACACCCGCGCGCGGCCGTCCTGCGGCCTGCGGCGATCGGCAATGTCGAGACCCGACATGATCTTGACCCGCGAGATGAGCGGGATTCCCGCGCTCCGCGGGACCTTCATGACTTGCCGCAGCACGCCGTCGATGCGGTACCGCACCGCGACGCCGCCATCCACCGGCTCCACGTGAATGTCGCTCGCGCGGCTGGCGATGCCGTCGGCGAGCATCATGTCCACCAGCCGGACGATCGGGGCGTGACTCGCCTCTTCGGCCGAAGTCCCGATGTCTTCCGACTCGTCGTCGATCTGCTGGACCTCGGCCCCATGATCGAGCCCGCCCAGCAGCTTGGCGACCGCATCCTCGGACGGGAACAACTCGCTGATCCCGTCCCGGATCCGCGAGGGCGAGGCGAGGAACAGCCGGACTTCACGCCCGGTCGTGAAGGCGAGCACCTTCTCCGCGTCGATGTCGAAGGGCGCCGCGGTCGCCACATCGAGGTGCGAATCGGTCAGCCGGAACGGCAGGACGTTGAAGCGGCGAATGACCGCCTCGCTCACCGCCTCCTTGACTGCGGGATCGGGGGAAACGGACGGCACGACCGGGATCCGGAACCGGTTGGCGAGCGCGGCGACCACCTTGTCGTCCGCGAGGAGCTTCCGCTGGACGACGATGTCCCACAATGAGGTGGGCCGGCCCCCCGCTTCGGTGCGGATGGCGGCGATGCTCCCGGCGGGGAGGAGCGGCTCGATCGTCGGGACCAGCCATTCGTCGGTGAATTGCATGCGACGGCTTCTTGGGCTGCGGGAT
>DASTUP010000043.1:0-32255 GCA_035759585.1 Gemmatimonadales bacterium
AGGTCGGTGCCGAACACCCCCGCCAGCGTCACCGTGGTCCCCATGCCCCGCACTTCGGGATGCTCCTGCGCGTAGGTGTACAACTCGCGGTTGGCGAGCTCCACGGCTTCGCGCACCCGGAAGGCGAAGCGCGCCGCGCTCGAGTCGGGATCGCCGGCCCAGGCGGTCGAGAGATGGCGGTAGATGATGTCCACCGCCATCGAGCTCGCCAGCTCACCCGCTGCGGCGCCGCCCATGCCGTCGGCGACGACGAAGAGTGAGCCGCGCGGCCCGAGCTCGTGATCGCGCACGTCGGGCAGGAGGCTCGCCTTGCCGGTCGACAGGTCGGCGACCAGGAAGGTGTCCTCGTTGTGATCCCGGCTCTGACCGAGATCGGTCTTGCCGAAGACCGAGATCCTGAGGGATCCGCTCAACGCCGCTCTCCGGACCCGGGGCGGGGAAGCGTCACCGGCGGACGCGGCAGCGGCGCCGGGTCTCCGATGGGAGGGCGCGCCGAATCGGTGGAGTCCCGGGGCGGACGGATGGAGTCCGTGGTCGTGTCGGTGCGGGCGGCAGGTGGCGGGGAGTCCGGGGACGCGGCCTGGTCGTCGGACACGGGCGCGGGTTCGGGCACGGAGTCACCCGGGACTCCCGACGCGCTGTCGTCGGCTACGGGCGTGGGAAGCGGGCCCGCCGGCGCCTCGGGGTCGCCGCCACGTCCGGACGCGAAGACGACGACCACGCCGATTGCGACCGCGATCAGCCCCAGGATCAGGGGCAGCGGCGAGCGCGGTCGTACCGTTTGCGCGGCTCGATCCAACTGCGTCACGCGAGCGCCTTTCCGTGGCAGGGCGATCAGGGATTGGGGAATCTAGAAATCGCAGGGACAAGCGTCAACGCCGGTTTGGCGTAACTTTCGGTGGCTGAGTACCTTGGACCAATGACCCGCCGTTTCCCCCTGCTGCTCGCCGGCTCGTTCGCGCTCGCCTGCTCCCGTCCCGCCGTTACGCCGCCCATGCAGCCCCTGCCGGCTGACAGCTCTCCCGCCGCGCTCATCGAAGCCGCGGCGGGAGATCTTCCCGAGGTGGATTCGGTCATCGGACCGCTGCAGCTTCGCGTGCAGTATCCGGCGGCGAACGCCGTGGTCGATGCGGGTGATTCCAGTTTCGTATTCGGCACGACCGGCACCGGGAATGCAGCGCTCACGATCAACGGAGCCCCGGTTCGAGTTGCGCCGAACGGCGCGTGGCTCGCCTGGGTCGCACTTCCGCGCGACAGTGTCATGCGGCTCGAGCTTCGCGCGCGCACGCCGGCGGACAGCCAGCGCCTCACGCTCACCCTCCGCCGGCCAAGGCGCTTCCAGCCTCCCGCCGTCGGCGCCTGGATCGACACGGCATCGCTCGCGCCGACGGGATTGGTCGAGTGGCCGGCCGGTGAGTTCCTCGCGCTCACGGCCCGCGCAACGCCGGGGGCGCAGGTGCGGCTCGTCCAGGACGGCACGGTCCTCGCCACCTTTGCGCCGGACAGCCGGCTCGACGACGTGGCCTGGGGAATTCGTGCGTTCGATCGCGATACGCAGAACCTCGCCCGCCGCGTGGCCGACGATCGCCATGTCGCGCTCTTGCGGGGACGCGCACTCGCGGACTCGGGTCTCGTGCTCGAAGCGATCAGCGGCGCGGATACCGCACGTTTTCCCTGGCGCCTGCAGCTCTCGTTGCTCGATTCGCTTCCCCGCGTGGTCGAGCTCGCCGACGATCGCGC
Organism: Gemmatimonadales bacterium; assembly: GCA_035759585.1. GTDB lineage: Bacteria > Gemmatimonadota > Gemmatimonadetes > Gemmatimonadales > GWC2-71-9 > CAMLLJ01. The sequence continues at coordinate 1,741 of DASTUP010000043.1, forward strand.
CCAGGGCGGCGACGGCGTCACGATCGGCCGCGCACACCCGGGCGCCACGTATCACTGGTTCTGGCCCGCCGGTACCCGCGCACTGGTGACCGGGCGCATCAACGGGGACCTGCGAATCGGCCTCGCGCCGGGCCTCCATGCATGGGTGCCTGCCGCCGATGCGCATCCCATCGCCGGCCCGGCGCCGCGCCCCGTCGCAGGGTCACTGACGCTGACTCCGACCGCGGATCTCGCGACGCTCCGGGTGCCGCTCAGCGAGCGCGCGCCCTTCGAGATCGTGGAACGCGAGCGCGAAATCGAGATCACGATCTTCGGCGCCGTGGGCGACGTGAACTGGATCCGCTACGGCCAGGAGGACCCGCTCGTTTCACGGATTGCCTGGACCCAGCTGCCGGAAGGCGTTCGGCTCACGCTCTACCTGTCGTCACCGGTCTGGGGATTCCGGAGTCGCTGGGATCGCGGCGACCTCCTGGTCGAGATCCGGCGCCCGCCTCCCCTGGAGCGCGGACGTCCCTTCGACGGCCTCCTCATCGCGGTGGATCCGGGACATCCCCCGGCAGGCGCGTCGGGTCCGACCGGCCTCACCGAGGCCGAGGCGAATCTCGGCGTAGCGCTCGAGCTGCAGAAACTCCTCACGGAGGCCGGCGCCGAGGTGCTGATGACGCGCACCACCGATTCGCCGGTAGACCTCGGTGCGCGGCCGCGGCTCGCGGAAGCCCGGGGCGCGCACCTCCTGGTATCGATTCACAACAACGCGCTTCCGGATGGAGTGAACCCGTTTCCCAACAACGGGACGAGCGTGTTCTACAATCATCCGCGAAGCATCCCGCTCGCCGCGGCCGTGCAGCGGGCGCTCGTCGGACAGCTTGGCCTCAGGGATCTGGGCATCGGCCGCGGCGACCTCGCGCTGGTGAGGCCCACCTGGATGCCGGCGATCCTGACCGAGGGACTGTTCATGATGGTGCCGGAACAGGAAGCGGCGCTACGTTCCGGGGAGGGACGCCTCCGGTATGCGCGAGGGGTGTTTGAGGGGATCAGGGAGTTTCTGCGGGAGCGGGCGGCCGAGCCCTAGGCGTGTCGGGGTGCGCGGCTCGGGCGTCTCCCCGAATCAAAGATGATGGATCCTGCCATGCATTACCGTGCCTGTCGCCGTGCCGCCTCGCTGTTCGCCTTCGGCGTCTCGCTGCTCGCCGCTCCGTCCGGGATCGCCGCCCAGGCGCCGGAGGATCGGCTCGCGCTCGAGCGCCTGCGCGATTCCCTGGCCGCCGTCACCGATACCGTCGCGCTCAGCGCGCTCGAGGCCGCCGGCATCGAGCGCGCCAAGGCCGATCGCAACAACACCCTCCTCCACCTGCGCCTCGGTTTCATCGCGCTCCGGCTCGGGGAGCTCGCGAGCAAGTCGCACTATGACGACGCCGCCTCCGAGTTCCAGTGGTCCATCGATCTCGAACCGGAGTGGCCATACCCCTGGTTCGGGATGGGGCTCGCCGAATACGGCGTCGGCGACTCGAGGGTCTCGGTCGTGGCCGGCCTCCAGACGATGCTCGGGAAGGACGCGCTCACCCGCTCGGCGGTCGCCTTTGCCCGGTCGGCGCAGGTGGATCCATCATTCGTCGTGGGATTGGTGGAGCTCGCGGGAACCGCGCTCCGGCAGCGGGTCAACATCAAGCTCGGTGTGGCGCTCGACGCGCTCCGCCAGGCGGCCGCGACGGCAAGCGGCGGACATCCGGAGATACTGCTCGCGCGCGGGCGGGTCGAGCGGGAGGTGGGGCATCCCGATTCGGCGATCGCCGCGTTCCGTCGGTATGTCGCAACCGGACCGAACCGCGCGCTGGGCCTGCTGGAGGTGGCGCGGACCGGCCTGATGAGCGGCCGGCTCGATGCACAGCTCGCCTACTATGAAGGGGCCTCGACGGGAGATGCCGCCGCCCTCGCTGCGTACCGGAGCGACCTCGCGCTGATCGCGCCCGACAGCGTGCTCGAGGCCTTCGACCGCTCGAGCAGCACCGCGCGATCGGCGCTGCTCCGCGAGTTCTGGGGCGAGCGGGACAAGACCGAGCTGCAGGTGCCGGGCTCCCGGCTCGCCGAGCATTACCGGCGATTCTATTACGCACGGCGGAATTTCGCGCTCGCGACGACCAACCGGCACTACGACATCGTCGAGCGGTTCCGGTCGGGCAGCCCGGATTTCGACGATCGCGGCATCATCTACCTGCGCCATGGCGCACCGGACGCTCGCGCGTCGTATCACTCGCCGAACGTTCCCGCCAACGAGTCGTGGCGCTACACGAGGCCGGACGGAGACCTCGTCTTCCATTTCATTTCGCGCGAGGACGTGCAGGACTACAAGCTCGTCGAAAGCATCTTCGACGTCCTCGGCTTCAGCGGGGCGGTACTGCTGCAGGAAACGGAGCGGACACCGGTGCTGTCCGAGCTCGGCAGCCGCGCGGAGGAGCTCCTGCTTTCACGGGAGCAGCTCTCGCCGATGTACGCGAGGCTGCAGCGCGTGGGCCGGGTCAGCGCCGCGCGGTACCAGGCCGACGAGCGCCGGCTCGGGCGCGAGAGCCTTCGCGTCGGTACGACGACGGACAGCTACGGCCTCCGGTTCGCCAAGGAGCTGCCGGCGCGCACGGAGGTGCTGGCGGTCGGCGCCGTGGACGGACGGCCCATCGTGCACGTGGCGTACGCCATCCCCGGCTCCGCACTCGTTCCCGTGAGGATGAACCGCGGCTTCATGTACGCCGTGCGGCTCCGGTTCATGGCGCTCGATGACCAGGGCGAAGTCGTCGCGTCGCTCGATACGACGCGCCGATTCCTCGCGGCGCAGGAAGTTCCGGCCGGCGAGCATCTCGTGGGGCGCGTGGCGGTGCCGGTGGCGGAGGGGGTGCTCACCTATCGGCTCGCCCTGCAGCAGGGAGAAGACGCCGGTGTCGTGTCGCCACGGGACAGCCTGCGGGCGGTCAATTCAGCGCCGGTGGGGCCGCGGCTCAGCGATGTGGTCCTCGGATCCCGCTCGGCGAACCTGGTATGGGAGCAGGCGGCGGGAGACACCGTCTTCTTCAATCCGCTCCGCACCTACCGCACGGGCGAATCGATGCGCGTGTTCTACGAGGTGCTGGGCATTCCGGCGGGGGAGCGCTACGCGACCCAGGTGGCCGTCAAGCGCGGCGACGGCGAGCGCAGCCTGCTGCAGAAGATCTTCGGCGGTGGCGGCGCGGCGATCACGGTGAGATTCGAGGAGGAAGCGACGCCCTCGCGCGGCGTTCAGCGCGAGATCTCGCTCGAGAAGCTGAAGCCGGGGATGTACACCCTCGAGGTGATGGTGACCGACGACGAAGGAAGAAGGGACCGCAGGCAGCAGCGATTCCAGGTCGTCGAATAGCGCTCGAAGAGAGGTGTCGGAGCGGCCCGGTGCCGGCCTAGAGAGGCCAGGTCTCGGGCCGCTCCGTCGTGAGAATCACCAGCGGCTGCGCCAGTGCATCGGCCATCACGGCGGCCTCGACCTCGACGACATGCCCGCTCGCCGCGGGATCGGTCACGCCATCCACATGCATCATGACGGACGCGAGGGCCAGGTCGGCCCTGGCGCGGAGCTCGAGGTCGGAGCCGATGGTGGCGCCGGCGGTGAGCTGGATCGGCGCCGTCCCGAAGAGTCGCAGCGTGCGGCCCGTGAGTCCCTCGAGCAGGCGCGGCGTGAGCGCCAGGCTTTCGCCGCTCAGCGTGATCACGCCAAGCGCGTTCCGCGCGCCGCGGCGCCGCGCGTGGATCACGAACCCGTATTGCAGGTTCTGATGCTGGGCCGCGGCGCGGCGGACGGCGCTGCGCAGCTTCTGCTGGGCAAAGGCGACGGTATGGAACGGGACCACGTCGACTCCCGGACGATGTGAGGGCTGAGGTGCAGGGAATTGCAGCGCATACACCGTGCCAATCCCGCTCCACCCGCTTTTCCTGAGCCCCCGCGGCGCGGCCCGCCCTGCCGTGCATTTCCGTCCCGCAAAGTGCGATGCTTTGGACGTCGGCGCGCACCCGCTCCGCTTGACTCGCAGAGTTGCCGCCCGGTAGCTTCGTCGCATGCGCTGCTCCCGTTGCGGAAGCGACGTTCCCACATCTTCCCGTTTCTGCTCATCCTGCGGTTTCGATCTCGCCGTCACCACGCCGGTTCGCGCGCTGGCGACGGGGGAGATCACCGATTTCGACCTGGTCCGCGAGGCCCTCGCCAACGAGTACGAGGTGCTCGAGGAGCTGGGACGGGGTGGCATGGCGTTCGTCTACCGCGCCCGGGACCGCCAGCTCGAGCGTCAGGTGGCCATCAAGGTCCTGCCGTTCACCTTTGCCTTCGACGCGGAGTTCGTCGAGCGCTTCCAGCGCGAGGCGCGGACGAGCGCGCAGCTCGAGCATCCCAACATCATTCCGATCTTTCGCGTCGGGCAGACGGGCCGTGTCATCTACTTCGTGATGAAGTACCTGCGCGGCGGCTCGCTCGCCTCGGCGCTCGCCGACCGCCGCACGCTCTCACCGCCCGAGATCCGCCGCATCCTGATCGAGGCTGGTCGCGCGCTCGGCTACGCGGCGCGCCAGGGGGTCGTGCACCGCGACATCAAGCCCGACAATATCATGTTCGATGAGTTCGGGCAGAGCGTGCTCACCGACTTCGGGATCGCGAAAGCGGCGAGCGGGCAGCGGCTGACCGGCACGGGAATGTCGATCGGCACGCCGCATTACATGAGCCCCGAACAGGCCCGAGCACAGGCCACCGACGGCCGGAGCGACCTCTACAGTCTCGGCGTCGTCGCCTACCAGTGCCTGACCGGGCGGGTGCCGTACGACGGGGAAGACAGCTTCTCGATCGGCTACAAGCACATCACCGAGCCGATCCCGACGCCGATGCTCGCCTCGATCGACGAGCGTCGCCTCTTCGAGGTGATCCGGCGAATGCTGGCCAAGGAGCCGGGGGACCGGTTCCAGGACTGCGACGAGCTCGTCACTGCGCTGCAGGCGGATCCGGTTGCCGCACCGGGGCCGCTCCGGCTTCGCGGAGCTGCTCAGGCGGCGCTCGCGGAGACCATCGCCGCACCGGCGATCGATGTTCCTTCCGCGCCGTCGCTGGAGCGCACCACACCGGTGCGCGTCACTCCGGTGCCGGCCACTCCGGCCCGGACCACGCCGGTGCGCGCCTACCCGCAGCGGCGCGTGGCGCATCGCTCCGAGGCCATGAAGGCCCAGGACCGGCCACTCTGGCCCTGGGTGCTCGTCCTGCTCGTCCTTGCGGGCGGGGCCACGGCGTGGTCGCATTTCGGCAATCCGCTCGCCGCCTCTCCGAACGCGCCGGAACCGGCTGCCACCGCGCCGGCAGTGAGCGATGATTCCGCCGCCGATGCGGCCGTCCCCGCGCCTGCGCCGCTCGCATCGAGCGAGAGCGCACCTGCGCAGCCGACTCCCCGGCCCGTCCCGCCACCGGGCGCGGCCGAGCCTGCCGTGAGTCGTGGCACCGGTGGCCTCCGGGTGCGTGGAATTCCCCGCGGCTCGATCGTGCAGATCGACCAGCAGGCACCGAGCTCTGCCATCTCGCTGCTTCCGGCCGGCCGGCACGAGATCGCCATCTCCGCTCCGCTCCATCATTTCTTCCTCGACACCGTCGAGGTCGTCGCCGACGATACGCTCGACTTCGAGCCGGCGCTCGTGCCGACGAGCACGAGAGCGCCGCGACGGGCGCCCGCCGGATCGAGGATCGCAGGACCCGCGGCACGCCGGGCCGCCGACTCCGGTCCCTGCGAGCCCGGTGCGGCGTACGACGCATCGCAATGCTTCGACGCGCGGCCGAGGCCGGCGGTGGCACCGTTCATTCCGGTGCCTGCGGGTGCCGCCGTGCCCGAGCAGGGCACGCTCGTATGGGTGCAGGTCTCGGCGGAGGGTCGGACCGAGACGGTCCGTGCGCGCCGGAGCTCGGGAAGCCGGGAGTTCGACCAGGCGGCCGTCACCTTCGTGCAGCAGCTGAGCTGGTCTCCGGCCACACGCGTCGGCGCGCCGGTATCGGCGTGGGTTCCGCTCGAGGTGAGGCCCGCGCCGCAGTGAGCACGGCGCCGCGGATCGATCCCTCCGCCTTCATTGCCCCGAGCGCGGTGGTGATGGGCGACGTGACGCTCGGGCCCCGTTCCAGCGTCTGGTACCTCTCGGTCCTCCGCGGCGACATGGCACCGATCTCGATCGGCGCGGACAGCAACATCCAGGATGGATCGATCGTCCACGTGGACGAAGGCGTGCCCTGCACGATCGGCGAGCGGGTCGGCGTGGGCCACCGGGTCATCCTCCACGGCTGCACCGTCGAGAGCGATTCGCTCATTGGAATGGGGAGCGTGCTGCTCAACGGCGTGCGGATCGGGTCGGGGAGTGTCGTGGCCGCGGGTGCCGTGATCCCGGAAGGGATGGAAATTCCGCCGGGCTCACTCGTGATGGGCGTGCCCGGCCGGATCGTACGCGCGGTGGATCCTGCGCTGGCGGAGCGAATCGCGGGGACGTGGCAGCATTACGTGGAGCAGGCGGAGGCGCATCGTGCGGGGAGGTATCCGATCGCCGGCTCGGGACGCGCCGGCGTTTCCGCGCGCTGACCGGGACTCGCTGTCGCCCTCTGTCGCGCCACTGTCTTTTCCACAGAAAAAACCCTGCATCGGACCGGTTGTTATATTTGTGATGTGGGGATCGATTTTGCGCGCCGTTACGGGGTTTTTCGGCGTATTGTGCGGGTCTCGAATTCCGCCTACTTTGCCCCTCCGTTTCGGTGACCGCAGCAGCGCCGCGCGAATCCGCGCCCCGCAGCCCCTCGCCCCAATACTTCGAAGTCGGAGAGACCCGCGCATGAATTCCCAGACTCCCCGGGAACCGGTTTCGCTGTCGCCCAATGCCATCACGGTGCTGGAAAAGCGCTACCTCGTGAAGGACGAGAAGGGCAAGCCGGTGGAGCAACCCGAGGACCTGTTCTGGCGGGTGGCGCGCACCATCGCGGAGGCGGACCGGAAGTACGGGGCGTCCGAAGGGGCCATCGCGGAGGTCGCCGAGGCGTTCTACGGCCTCATGGCGCAGCGGTACTTCATGCCGAACTCGCCCACGCTCATGAATGCCGGCCGCCCGCTCGGCCAGCTCTCCGCCTGCTTCGTGCTTCCGGTCGATGACGCGCTCTCCAACGGGAAGAGCGGCATCTACGACACGCTCCGCGCCATGGCGCTCGTACACCAGTCGGGCGGCGGCACCGGCTTCAGCTTCTCGCGCCTCCGGCCCAAGAACGACATCGTCCGCTCCACGATGGGCGTGGCGTCGGGCCCGGTCTCGTTCATGAGCCTCTTCGACGCGTCCACCGACGTCGTCAAGCAGGGGGGCACGCGCCGCGGCGCCAACATGGGGATCCTGCGGGTGGATCACCCCGACATCATGGACTTCATCACCTGCAAGGACGACATCACGAAGGTCACCAACTTCAACATCTCGGTGGCCGTCACGGATGCGTTCATGGCGGCGGTCGAGGCGGACACCGACTACGACCTCCTCCACCCGAAGACCGGGGCGGTAACGGGGCAGCTCAAGGCGCGGGACGTCTGGAGCCGCATCATCCACGGCGCCTGGAAGACGGGGGAGCCGGGGGTGTTCTTCATCGACCGCGCCAACTACTACAACCCGGTCCCGCACCTCGGCGCCTACGAGGCCACCAACCCGTGCGGCGAGCAGCCGCTCCTGCCGTACGACGTCTGCAACCTCGGATCGATCAACCTCGGCGCGTTCGTGAAGGATGGCGCGGTCGACTGGGATCACCTGCGCCGCGTCGTGCACCTCACGACCCATTTCCTCGAGAACGTCATCGATGCCAACCAGTACCCGCTTCCCGAGATCACCGATCTCGCCCAGCGGATCCGGCGCATCGGCCTCGGCGTGATGGGGCTGGCCGATCTCTTCATCCGGATGGGCGTGGCCTACGACTCGGACGAGGCCGTGGAGCTCGGCCGGAAGGTCCAGAAGTTCGTGGACGACGAGGCCAAGGTCGCATCGGAGCGCCTGGCGGAGAAGCGCGGCCCGTTCGCGGAGTGGACGCAGAGCATCTGGGGTCCGGACGAGACCTGCGCGCGCGGCCCTGAGGGGGAGCGCGTCCGCCCGATGCGGAAGCTGCGCAACTGCAACGTCACCACCGTCGCGCCTACGGGCACGATCTCGATCATCGCGAGCTGCAGCTCGGGGATCGAGCCGCTGTTCGCCGTGGCGTTCATGCGGAACCAGGCCGGCGTGCTGATGCCGGACGTGAACGACGATTTCGTGGCCATCGCGAAGAAGGAGGGCTGGTACTCGGAGGCGCTGATGCAGAAGATCGCGGAGGCGGGGCACATCGCCTTCGACGAAGTGCCGGCCAAGTGGCAGCGCGTCTTCGTCACCGCCAACCACATCAAGCCGGAGTGGCACATCCGGATGCAGGCGGCGTTCCAGGAATACAACGACAGCGCCATCTCCAAGACCTGCAACTTCGCGCACGACGCCACCGAGGCGTACGTCGAGGAGATCTACCGCCTCGCCTACAAGCTCGATTGCAAGGGCGTGACGGTCTATCGGGACGGCAGCCGGGACATGCAGGTGCTCTCCACCGGTTCCACGGCAAGGAAGGTGCAGGAGCAGGCGACCTCCAGCGGAAAGGCCGAGGCACGCGGGGACCTCGCGGGTTCCGTCGTGGCGGGCGGCGAGGCACTCCGCGCTGCCGAGGCCGATCTCCGCGGGGAGCTCGCGGAGGCACAGGCGGAGCTCGGACGGCTGCGGAAGCTGGTGCACGACCTCGAAGCGGAGAACCTGAACCGCCGGCAGAAGCGGTCGCGTCCGGAAATGCTCCGCGGCACCACGCGCCGCGTCGAGACGCCGCTCGGTACGCTCTACGTCACCATCACCGAAGACGACAAGGGCCAGCCCTTCGAGGTCTTCATGAGCCTCGGCAAGGCCGGCGGCGCTCTCATGGCGGACGTCGAGGCCATCGGCCGGCTGATCAGCCTTTCGCTCCGATCGGGAATCCCGATGAAGGAGATCCATCGGCAGCTCCGCGGGATCAGCTCCGACCGGGTCATCGGCCTCGGGGCCAACAAGATCCTCTCCGTGCCGGACGCCGTCGGCATCGCGATCGAGCGGTGGATGAACGACAAGCAGGGCGTGCAGCAGGAGCTCCTCCCGAGCACCGGCGAGCATCCGGTCGTCCAGATGGTGCAGAGCGTCGCGCAGGGGAACGAGCAGATGATCTTCGGTGGGATGCAGCAGACGCTGTCAGGGGCGTGCCCCGACTGCGGGTCGCAGCTCGAGTATGCCGAAGGGTGCGTGAAGTGTCATGTGTGCGGGTTCAGTGAGTGCGGGTGACACTGCTCCGCAGGTGAACGGGTCCGACGGGGCACCTTCAGGGTGCCCCGTTGCATTTGCGGCCAGAATGTGCTCATACTCGATGCTGCTCCGAGTGCGAGCATGGAGGTCCGCATGAACCGACTCATCTGTGACGCCATCGGCGCCAGACGCCTCCTTCGATTCATCTACGATGGATACGAACGGATCGTCGAGCCGCATCTCCACGGCATCAATGCGGCCAACCACGAGGCGCTGAGCGCGTGGATCGTCGAGGGATGGAGCGCGTCGAGCGGTCAGGCGGGGTGGCGCAACTATCTCGTTTCCGGGATGGAGGACATCCACGTCCTGGCGCGTTCGTTCGAAGGTCCACGACCAGGCTACAATCCCGACGATCCGGGCTTCCGGCAGGTCTACTGCAGCGTGGACTTCGCGGCCCCATCGCAAGCGTCCGAGTAAGGAGATCCCGATGGAGCGAGTGCCGATAGCGATCCTTGCATGTCTGGTCCTCACCGCGTGCGCCGACCCGAAGCCGGACGCGCCCGCCGCGACCGCGCCGTTCTCCCTGGCCGCCGCCGCGGACGAGACATTCGAGTCCGAGCCCGGTATCCGGCTGAGATATCGGCAGGTCGGGAATGGCGATCCCGTCGTCCTGCTGCACGGCTTCACCGCTTCGCTCGAGGCAGTCGCTCCGCTCGCGGACTCGCTCGCCCTGGATCATCGGGTCATCGCACTCGATCAGCGGGGCCACGGACAGAGCACCGTTCCCTCCGACACGAACGCCTTCGGGCCTGAGATGGCCGAGGATGTCGTGCGGCTGCTCGATCATCTTGGAGTGTCGCGAGCCGACCTGGTGGGTCATTCGATGGGCGCGGTCGTCTCCGCGAATGTCGCCGCGCGGCATCCCGATCGCGTCGCGAGCGTCTCGCTGATCGCGCCTCCATTCTTCGCCGATTCCGTGACTGCGGCGACGGAGCTCGCGCCGGTCGTCGCGGAGCTCGAGGGCGGTGGCGGCTTCCTGGCATTCTTCGACCGGTTCGCCCCTGAGATGCCCGACTCGATCCGGTCGGTCGCAAGCGCGGAAATGGTGTCCGCGAACGATCGCGCGATGCTGGTCGGGGTGATGCGCACCTTTCCCGAGCTCAGCATCGGGCGGGAAGGCGTGTCGGGTGTTCCGGTCCCGGCAACGATCGTGGTCGGCTCGATCGACACGCTTCGCGTCGAAGTTCGGGCACTGGCTGCATCGTGGCCCGGCGCCCGATACCTCGAGGTCGAGGGCGCCGATCATGTGGACGTGTTCTGGCACCCTGCAACCCTGGCAGCCGTGCGCGACCAGATCGATTCACCTGCTGAGCGGAGATAAGGCATGCAGGCAGAACTCCTCGTACTCCGGCTCGTTCACGTCCTGGGCGGCGTCTTCTGGGTGGGAAGCGCGCTCTTCATGGCGATCTTCCTCTTTCCCGCGCTCGCCTCCGCAGGACCCGCGGCGGGGCAGGTCATGGGCGCCCTGCAGCGGCGTCGCATCTTCACGATCCTGCCGGTCATCGCCCTGCTCACGGTCCTTTCCGGCGTGCGCCTCATGCAGCTCACCTCGGGCGGATTCTCGGCGGCCTACTTCAGCTCGCCGAGCGGCCGCGTATTCGCCTGGGGAGGCACGTTCGCGATCGCCGCATTCGTGATCGGGATCCTGATCGCGCGGCCGATGGGCCTCAAGCTCGGGAAGCTCAACGCGCAGCCGCCGACGGACGACGCGGCCGAGCAGGGGCGCCGGGACGCGGAGCGGGCGCGCCTGCAGCGGATCGTCATGGTTGTCGGGATCGTGAACCTGCTGCTCCTTCTACTCGCGGCGGGGGCGATGGCTATCGCGCAGTACGTTTAGGCAGGCGCGGACAGGCACGAGGCTCGCGCGCGGCACCGGCTACTGCCGAGTAGATCCGTCACTCGCTTCGCTCGCTCGGGGTGACACGCCGCCCACCGCCTACCCTCCGGTGAGCGACTCCATATCGATCACGAACCGATACCGCACATCGCTCCGGAGCATCCGCTCGTACGCCTCGTTGATCTGCTGGATCGGGATCAGCTCGATGTCCGCCGTGAGTCCATGCGCAGCGCAGAAATCGAGCATCTCCTGCGTCTCCGCGATGCCGCCGATGCTCGATCCGGCGAGCCGCCGCCGCTGGTTGACCAGCCTTCCAACGCCTGGGGCCGGATGTGGCTCTGGCGGGATACCCACGAGGCAGAGCGTACCATCACGCCGGAGCGCGTCGAGGTACGGATTGAGGTCGTGTGGCACCGCTACGGTGTCGAGCACGAAGTCGAGTCGCGCGCGCTGGCGCTTCATGGCGGCGCGGTCCCGCGAGACGACGACCTCCGAAGCGCCCAGCCGCAGCGCATCGTCCGCCTTTCCCGGTGAAGTCGTGAAGAGCACCACGTCGGCACCCATCGCGCTCGCGAGCTTGACCGCCATGTGCCCGAGTCCGCCGAGACCCACGACCCCCACGCGCGCGCCGGGGCCCGTCTCCCATGTGCGGAGCGGGGACCAGGTCGTGATTCCGGCGCAGAGCAGCGGCGCCGCAGCGGCCGGGTCCATGGCCGGAGGCAGCCGCAGCACGAAGGCCTCGGTGACCACGATGCGATTGGAATAGCCGCCGCAGGTCGTGCCGCCAAGCACCGTGTCGGGACTGTTGTAGGTGTAGACCGCCCCATTCTCGCAGTATTGCTCGAGCCCGTCGCGGCAGCTCGGGCAGGTCCGGCACGAATCGACCATGCATCCAACGGCGACAGGATCCCCCGGCCGGAAGCGCGTGACCCCGGCCCCGGCGCGGGAGACGTGACCGACGATCTCATGGCCGGGAACGACGGGGTACACGCTGCCGCCCCATTCCCCACGTGCCGTATGCAGGTCGGAGTGGCAGACGCCGCAGAACAGGATCTCGATTTCGACGTCGAGCGGGCCCGGCTCCCGGCGGACGAACGTGAACGGCTCGAGCGCGCCGCCGGCCTCGTGCGCCGCGTAACCGGCAGCGGGGATGGTTTTCACAGCGCTCCTTTATCCCACGGGCCGCGAATTGCGAGTGTCGCGCCGCGCTGCGTGCCGGCGTCGGTGGTGGACCCCATGATGTTGACGAAGAGGGTGCGGCCGTCGGGACTGAAGCACGCACCCGCGAACTCGGTGTTGTTGAGCGTGTTCTGCGCAAACTCGAAGATGCGGCCGTCGCGCGTGAGCCCGCGGAGATACTGCGTGCCGCCGCCGTCCTCGCAGATGACGATGCCGCCGCGCGGGCTCACGGTGATGTTGTCGGGATAATCGAGCACCGCTGCCGACGGTGATTCGAAGACGAGCGTGAGCTCACCGCGGTCCGCCGCCACGGGCCGGTATTGCCACACCTGGCCTCTCCGGGCATCTCCGCCGTTCGTCGCATGAAAGAAGACGCTGTCATCGCCCCACCAGCATCCCTCGAGCCGGGCGAATCGCGCCGCACCCTGATCGAACCCCTGGCGGAATACCGCCGAGCTGTCCTCCCACGCGCCGGGGGGATCGGGATTTTCGATCGGTACCCAATGCACGGGGTAGGTGACGCCCACGCTCTGGCCGTCGGCCGTGTCGATGTTGGGCCGGTCGTCCACGGCGAGCATCTGCAGCCTGCCGCCCGCGCTCAGCATGCCGGGTCGGGCCGGGATGAAGCGATAGAACCCCGCAACGAGGCGATCCTCGGTTTCGTACACGACGCCGGTGCCGGGATCGACCGCCACGGCTTCGTGCACGAAGCGTCCCATGGCCTTGAGTGGCACCGGCACTACCTCCGACTCGGCGGACGCCGGGACTTCGAAGATGTAGCCGTGCTCCTGCGTCCACCCGTGCGCCTTCCCCTCGACGCTCTCCTCGCACGTGAGCCACGACTGCCAGGGTGTCGGCCCGCCGGCGCAGTTGACGATCGTGCCGGTGAGCGAGATGAAGTCGCGGACGAGCTCGGGGCGGCCATTCCGGTCGAATCGCACCTCGAGGGAGGAAACGCAACCCGCGCCCTTCGCATCGTACGCTTTCGCCCGATCCCCCTTCGGATGGGTGGTCCAGGGGCGGTCGCGGTTCTCGTGGTTGCGGATGAGCCGGACGTTCCCGTTCGGCAGCGCGAACGCCGCCATGCCATCGAACGCGCCCGGCGTGGGCGTCCCGTCCGACATCGGTTTCCCGTTGTAGCTGAGCACCTCGCACGTGAATCCCTCCGGCAGCGCGAGCTCCGGGCCGATGCTCACGAGGGGCCCATAGCCTGCCGCGCGCGCGATCTCGAGCCGCTCCGGCTCGACCGCCGCGATCCGGGCGCGCTCGATGAGGCCATGCATGGAGGGGGCGAGGAGTATGGCACCGGAAAACGACTGCTGCAGAAAGGACCGGCGGCTGGAGCTGTGCATGATCACCCTGGCTGGAGTCGACCGAAATATGGCCCCGGTGGGAAGAGTGTGACGGGACGCATGTCGCGCCGTTGCGCCCCGGGTCAATTTGAAGCTGTCGAAGCGGCGAATCCGGTTTATCGGGGGACATCCGTGGAATCGACGAGGGTCGAGTCGCTGGGCGAGCTGATCGAGGCGGTGACGCCGGAGCGGCCTGAGCCGGAAAGCGGGCGGCGCCGGAACTACGTCGTCTATCGCGGCATGGCCGACGCATCCGCGCCTCTCCTGACCAGCCTCGACCGGCTGGGCGGTCCCGACGCTCCGCACGGCAAGGCCCATCTCGAGGAGCACATCCTGCGCAATTTCCTCCGCTACTCGAAGCCGTACGTGAGTGCGGACCAGGATGAGTGGGAGCTCCTCTTCATTGCGCAGCACCACGGGCTGCCGACCCGCCTGCTCGACTGGACCTACTCCCCGCTCGTGGCCGCGCACTTCGCCACGCTCGACCCCCGTCCGCGCGGTGATCGTATCGTCTGGCAGCTCGACTGGCGGCGGATGCACCAGAGCTTCGGGCTCAAGCCGCTCGCCTTTCTCGTGCAGGACCTGATCGGGGAGCTCGAGCGGCGGGGGATCGGCTCGCGCGGGGAGTTCTTTGCGCGGGCGGCCGACTCCGCGCCCTTTGCCTGCATGCTGGAGCCGCCGGCCATGGATCACCGCATCACCGTGCAGTCCGCGGCCTTCACCATCTGCTCGGACACGGGCCGGCCTTTCGACGCCTTCTTGGCCGAGCATGGAGTCGGTGAGGCGCTCCGCCAGATCGTCATTCCGGCCGCCGCGGTGGCCCTGATCCGGGACCAGCTCGATATCTGCGCCATCGACGAGCGGCGGCTCTTTCCCGATCTGGACGGGGTCGCGCGCGAGGTGGCGCGCTACTACGCGAGCTCGGCCGCAGGCCGTGCGCTCCCGGACGCCGCGGCGCCCTTGCGGAGAGGTGCATCCGGGCCGTAGTATCGCGAGTCGATTATTATTTGACCGTCCCCCCGCATACGGTGCCTCCACGCGTCTCAGGAGCGTCGATGGACTCCACGATCCGTGAAGCCCGACTCCGTCCCGAGTTTGCCCACCTCTATCCCCCGATCGCTCCCGGGACCTGGACTCCTGCCGCCGAGGTCGGCGCGCGGATGCTCTTCTGGCACCTCCAGCTCACCGGGACGGTCCGCCTCGGGGACCGGCTGCTCGACTCGGAGCATTTCGAGTTCCGGGGCGGCTGGTGCCGGGGAGATTCGTCACTCAAGACCCGCGTGGGAGACGAGGACGCACACGAGCCGCGGCGGGCAGCCACCGCCTGACCGAGGCGGCTTCTTCAAGGATCAGGAGTCCCAGCATGACGTCGCACAACCCCGATGGAAACCTCACGCCGATCGCGCCGGCCCGCGTGGCCGAAGAGCTCAAGCGCCTCAGCAGCCAGCGCGCGAGCGGCGAGCTCGATGCCGACGAGTATGAACATCGCTTTTCCCGGATGATCAGCGAGCTGCGCGACCGGCGCATCTCCGGATCGCGCGCCGAGATCATGGGCGCGCTGATGCCGCTCCGTGAAAACGGAATCGTCGACGCCCGCGACATGGAGCGCCTCGTCCGCCAGCTCGGCCTCGGCTGACGCAGCCGCAGGTCCCCGGTGCGGTTCCGTCCACTCGGTCCCTCCGCGCCCGACGTCTCGACCGTCGGGTACGGAGGGATGCACATTTCCATCGCCGGGCGTCCCGACGAAGCTGAAAGCGTACGCGTCATCCACGCCGCGCTCGATGCCGGCGTCACGCTCATCGATACCGCCGATGTCTACTCGCTCGGCGACCACGACATCGGGCACAACGAGCGCCTCATTGCGCGCGCGCTGCGTGAGTGGCGGGGGCCGCGCGAACGGATCCTGATTGCGACCAAGGGTGGCTCCGAGCGTCCCGATGGCCGGTGGACCAGGAACGGCAGGCCCCGGCACCTCCGGGCCGCGTGCGAACGTTCGCTCAGGGCCCTGGGTGTGGACGAGCTCGATCTCTACCAGCTCCATGCCGTGGATCCCGCCGTGCCGCTCGAGGAGAGCATGGGGGCATTCGCGAGACTGCTGGAGGAAGGGAAGATCCTCCGGGTCGGTCTTTCGAACGTCTCGGTTGAGCAGATCGAGCGGGCGCGCGGCGTCGTGCCGATCACCTCGGTCCAGAACCGGCTGAATCCGTTCTTTCGCGAGTCGATCGAGGAAGGGGTGGTGGCACACTGCACGGAGCAGGGGCTGGGCTTCCTCGCCTACAGCCCGACCGGCGGTGGACGGCTCAACCGGAAGCTTCCGGATCACGGGGTGGTGCAGGCCGTTGCCGCGGCGCACGGCGCATCGCCGCATGCGGTGGTGCTCGCGTGGGTTCTTGCCCAGGGCCCCACGATCATCGCGCTGTCGAGCGCCAGGAAACCGGAGCACGCCCGGGACAGCGCCGCCGCTTCGGAGCTCCAGCTCTCCGCCGAGGAGCTCCGGGCGCTCGACGAGGCGGAGTTTTCAACCGCCTGAAGCGCTCCCCGGCCAGCAAAATCGACCTACCATCAGGCAGTCCAATCCCCCAGATTTGACGGATGGCAACGATCCAGCGCCGCAGGACCGTGACCGCCTCCGTGGGCGGTGTTCCGGTCGGCTCCGGGCACCCCGTCGTCGTCCAGTCGATGACGAACACCGACACCGCGGACGTCGTCTCCACCGTCCGGCAGGTGGCCGCCCTGGCGCGCGCGGGGAGCGAGCTCGTCCGCGTCACGGTGAACAACGAAGCGGCGGCCGCCGCGGTCCCGGCCATCGTCGAGGGCCTCGAGCGTGCCGGCGTCCCGGTGCCGATCATCGGCGATTTCCACTACAACGGGCACCTCCTCCTCACGCGCTTTCCGGCGTGTGCGGCGGCGCTCGCCAAGTACCGGATCAATCCGGGCAACGTCGGCGGGAAGCGGCACGACGAGCATTTCGGGATGATCATCGAAGCGGCGCTCAGGAACGACAAGCCGGTCCGGATCGGCGTCAACTGGGGGTCACTCGACCAGCAGCTCCTCACGGACATGATGGATGTGAACGCCCGCTCGGCGGCCCCGGAGTCCGCGCGCGACGTGATGATGCGAGCGATGGTCGAGAGCGCACTCCAGAGCGCGGCGTTCGCCGAGCGCGTCGGAATGGCGCACGACCGCATCATCCTGAGCGCAAAGGTGTCGGGCGTACAGGACCTCGTCGACGTCTACCGCGCGCTTGCTGCCCGCTGCGACTATCCGCTCCACCTGGGACTCACCGAGGCCGGCCTCGGTACCAAGGGCATCGTCGCGAGCACCGCCGGCCTCGCCATCCTGCTCCAGGAAGGGATCGGCGACACGATCCGCGTTTCGCTCACGCCGGCCCCGGGTGGGGACCGGACCGAGGAAGTCCTCGTGGCGCAGCAGATCCTGCAGAGCATGGGGCTCCGGAGCTTCGCGCCGCAGGTCACGAGCTGCCCCGGCTGCGGCCGGACCACGAGCACCTTCTTCCAGCAGATGGCGCTCGACATCGGGGACCACATCCGTGAGCGGATGCCGGTCTGGCGGGAAGAGCGGCCGGGCGTCGAAGAAATGAAGGTGGCCGTCATGGGCTGCATCGTGAACGGTCCCGGCGAATCGAAGCACGCGAACATCGGCATCTCCCTGCCCGGGACCTTCGAGGATCCGAAGGCCCCGGTCTACGTGGACGGCAAGCTCATCGTGACCCTCAAGGGGGACAACATCGTCCCCGAATTCCTCGCCATCCTCGAGGATTACGTCGCGACGCGCTATTCCGCCGCAGAGCCGGCGGGCCGATGAGCCTCCGTCGCGTGAGTTCGGTTCTTGCATCGGTGGCCCTCGCCCTTGGGATGGCGGCGATCGACGCTGCGCCCGCGGGTGCGCAGGAAGAGGGGATCGAGGTGGGCGTGCAGGCTCCGGCGGTGATCGTGAACGATCTCGACGGGGTACCCCGCGATCTCGGCGCCGTCATCGGCACGAAGCCGGTCCTGCTCGAGTTCTGGGCGACCTGGTGCACCTCATGCCAGGCGATGATGCCGGCCCTCCGGACCATGCGCGAGGAGTACGGCGATGCAGTCGAGTTCTACGGCGTGAACGTCACGATCAGCGAAACCCGCGACGGCGTACGGGAGTACGTGAAGGAGCACGCGCCGCCGTTCGAGACGCTGTACGACGAGGAAGGCGTGGCGGCACGGGCGTACGACCCCCCGGCCACCTCGTACATCGTGATCACGGATGCGGCAGGGAAGGTTGTCTATACGGGGAGCGGCGGCCAGCAGGACCTGGAGCCGGCGCTCCGCCAGGTGACCGGCCGAGCGGCCGGACAATGATCCTTTAGAGGAAGGGTACCAGGATGCCGAAGTATTCATTGCTCCTCGCGCTCGGTGCGGTGGCCGCTGCCGTGCCGCTCGCCGCCCAGGAACCGCAGCCCGCCCGCCGGACACCCACGGCCGTGGTGGTGTCGGGTCCCGAGACCGGCCAGCGGGCCCCTGACTTCCAGCTTCCCTGGGCTTCGAAGGATTCGATCGGCCTCGTCGAGGACGACTTCGTCCTGCGGAACCTGCGCGGGCGGACCGTGGTCCTGGCCTTCTACCCGGCGGACTTCACCACGGGCTGCACGGCGGAGATGAAGGCCTTCACGGACCGATACGCCGAGCTCTTCGGCGAAGGCGAAGACGTCGTGGTGGTCGGCATCAGCGCCGACTCGCTCGAGTCGCACAAGCGTTTCGCCGAAAGCCTCGGGGTTCCCTTCCGGCTGCTGAGCGATCCGGACCAGCGCGTGGCCAGGCTCTACGGAAGCAACGGTGAGAACCGGCCGCGCCGCACGGTCTACGTGATCGGTCCGGACGGGGACGTGCGGTACCGGGACATGCGCTTCGGCGCGCTCGATCCGCGTTCCTACGATGCGCTCAAGAAGGCGGTCCAGGCGACGCGCGCGGGGTGATGGCCCAAAAGATTTGCACGCGTTTTGTGGATGCGAATCGGGAGGTGTGGCGGCCCTGTTGAATCGGTGGATAACGGGAGCAGGGACCGGCGAGAGGCGACAGTGGCGACACTGTCGCCTTCATCGTTTCTGCTTCATGTGAAGCGATGTAACATGCTGACATTGCCGAACATCCGGCCAACGATTGAAGTGACGCTTGAGCCAGTGGCCGGCCCCCGCAAGCCCCGCTGTGGATGTCGTTGAAAGCTTTGGAAACATTGTCCACAGATGCGTTTCCCCGTGTCCGGACGCCCGTCGGGCCGCGCCGGACTGGTGTGGAAAAGCCGGTGCGATTCCGAGGGGCTCGATCGCGAGCCGATCGCCGCGTACCTCCCCGAAGGTGCATCGCGACCTCGCACACGCTAAACTGCGGGTCCGTCAACCACTCCTGACAGGAAGTCCCGGTGTCCCGCATCCCGTTTCGCCGCACGAAAATCGTCGCCACCCTGGGTCCCGCCTGGGACACCCGTGAACGGATGGCCGCACTCCTCGACGCCGGTGTGGACGTCGTCCGGATCAACGCGTCGCATGGAACGCCGGAGACCCGGATCGCCTGGATCACGGACCTCAAGGCGGTCATGAAGGAGCGGGGCGATGCGCGCGCGACAGCGATTCTCGTGGACCTTCAGGGCCCCCGGATCCGGGTCGGCAGGCTCGACCGGCCTCGCCAGCTGGAGCGCGGCTCCGAGGTGGTGTTTGCGCCGGAGGAGCTCGCCACCGGTGACGAGATCCCGACGACCTACGCCGCGCTGGCGCAGGACGTGACCCCGGGTGCCCGGATCCTCCTCGACGACGGCCTCCTCGCCGTGGACGTGACGGAGGTCTGGCAGCAGCGGGTGCGCGGGAAGGTGCGCTACGGGGGCGAGCTCAAGTCGAACAAGGGGATCAACCTGCCCGGGATCGAGGTGAGCGCCCCCGCGATCAGCGACCGCGACCGCGACGAAGTCGCCCGCGTGCTTCCGCTCGGGGTGGACTACATCGCGATGTCGTTCGTGCGCCGCCCGGAGGATGTCGAGGCCATGCGGCGCCTCGTGCCTCCGCCCACGAAGATCATCGCCAAGATCGAGAAGGACACGGCGCTCCGGAACATCCGGCCGATTCTCGCGGTCTCCGACGCCATCATGGTGGCGCGTGGCGACCTCGGCGTCGAGCTCCCGTTCGAGGAAGTTCCGCTCGCGCAGAAGCGCCTGATCCGCGAGGCCAATCTCTCGAACAAGCCGGTCATCACGGCGACGCAGATGCTCGAGTCGATGATTCACGCGCCCCGTCCCACGCGCGCCGAAGCGTCCGACGTGGCCAATGCGATCCTCGACGGCACCGACGCGGTGATGCTCTCCGCGGAGACCGCCGTCGGCGACTATCCCGTGGAGGCCGTCGTCGCGATGACCCGCATCGCGCACGAGCTCGAGGGGAACCGGCGGACGCGAAGCTCGGTGATCGACCTGGCGGCCGGCCGCGCCGATGAGGGCGAGCGGCTCGGGCGTCGTGAGGGGGACCGCGAGGCGGCGCGAACGGAGTCGGCCATCGCGGTCGCCACCTGCGCCGCGTCGGAGCTCCTGCGCTCTCCCCTCATCGTCTGCTTCACGAGCAGCGGCTTCACCGCGCGCACCGTGGCGTCGTTCCGGCCGAACGTCCCGATCTTTGCGGTCACGACCGAGCCCGAGACCTTCCGCCAGCTCGCCCTGGTCTGGGGCGTGATGCCGGCGCTCGTCGATCACCTCCCGAGCTACGAGGACATGCTCCCGGTGGCACGCCAGCGGATGCTCGAGCTCGGCATGGTCCGGCCGGGCGACCGCGTCGTCGTCACGGCGGGCGTGCCGTTCGACCGGCCCGGCACGACGAACCTCGTGAAGGTCGAGAACGTCTAGCGCCATGCGGCTCCGGTTCCTCGGCACCGGGACGTCCTTCGGGATCCCGCAGGTCGGGTGCGGCTGCGCCGTCTGCCGCTCAACCGATTCACGCGATCGGCGCACGCGGACCGCCGCGCTCCTCGAGACGGAAGGCGCGACCATCCTGATCGACACGCCGCCCGAACTCCGGCTGCAGCTCGTGGCGGCCGGCGTCCGCAGGATCGACGCGGTGCTCTTCACCCATGAGCACGCCGATCACATCAACGGCATCGACGATCTCCGCGTCTTCAGCTCGCGGGAGCATCGCGCGCTTCCCGTGTTCGGCCCGCCCGAGACGCTCGAGCGGCTCCGCACCTCCTTCAACTACATCTTCGACGCCTCGGTGCAGCCGTATCACGGCACCTCGAAGCCCCTGCTCGAGCCGCACCCGCTCGAATCGGGCGTGGCCGCGGAGGTTGCGGGCGTGCGGGTCCTGCCGCTCGCGTTCGACCACGGCCACCTCAGGGTCTTCGGTTACCGCATCGGCAACGCCGCGTACATTACTGATGTGAAGACGGTGCCCGAGGAGGCGCGCGCGGCGCTGTCAGGGCTCGACGTGCTGGCGATCAACGCCCTCTGGTGGCGTCCGCATCCGACGCATCTCAGCATTCCGGAAGCGGTCGAGATCGCCCGCGCGATCGGCGCGCGGCGCACCTGCCTGACGCACCTGACGCATGAGACCGGTCATGCGGAGCTCGCCGCGGCGCTCCCCGCCGGCATCGAGCCCGCCTTCGATGGACTCGTCGTGGAGGTATCGTGATCAAGCTGCAGTACGGACGGATGCTCGAGGATGGTCTCGATGGCGGCCTCGACGGCGAGCGCGGGATCTCGCGCTCGCGGCTCGCCGAGCTCGCGCGCCGGTTCCCGGCGGTGCAGGGAGAGGTCCGCACCCGGCGCGCCGGCGGCGAGTATGGCTTCTACGATCTCGTGGACCAGCCGCAGGCAGTCAAGGAGATCAGGACCTTCGCCGAAGGGATGGGGCAGGCGCACGACCACGTCCTCGTCCTCGGGATCGGCGGGTCCGCCCTCGGCACCAGGGCGATCCTCAATGCGCTCCGTCCGCCGGGCTGGAACGAGCTCGACGACGAAGGGCGCGAGTTCTTCCCGCGGCTCACGGTGCTCGAGAACGTCGATCCGGGCTCGGTGGCGGCGGCGCTTCGCCGCATCGATCCGCGCCGCGTGCTTGTCAACGTGATCAGCAAGTCGGGGGGCACGGCGGAGACGATGGCGCAGTATCTCGTCGTCCGGCAGTGGCTCGAGGAGAAGCTGGGCGACGCGGCGTCACGGCACATCGTGTTCACCACCGACCCCGCGCGCGGCGCCCTCCGGGAGGTCGCGTCGCGCGACGGCATCGCGACGCTCGACGTTCCGCCGGATGTCGGCGGGCGCTTCAGCGTCCTCTCGCCGGTCGGCCTGCTCCCGGCGGCGCTGGTCGGGGTCGATATCGTCGCACTGCTCGACGGCGCCCGGCGCGCGATCAGGCGGGCAGAGTCCGATGACCTCCTGAAGAACACTCCCGCCCTCTACGCGGCGCTCCTCTGGGCAGCCGACCTCTGGCACGGCGCCAGGATCCACGTGGTGATGCCGTACTCCGACCGCCTGCGCGAGTTCTCCGAATGGTACCGGCAGCTCTGGGCGGAGAGCCTCGGCAAGCGCCTCGACCGCCGTGGCGAGCTGATCAACGCGGGTCCCACGCCGGTCGCGGCCGTCGGCGCCACCGACCAGCACAGCCAGGTGCAGCTCTTCATGGAAGGGCCGTACGACAAGGCGATCACGTTCATCGATGCCGGCGAGCCGGCCGAGGACGTGGCGATTCCGGAGCGGCCGGATCTGCCGGCGGACCTCGCCTATCTGCCCGGGCATACGCTCGGCGAGCTGCTGCACGCCGAGCGCGAGGCGACGTCGGCGGCGCTGGCGCGGATGGGCCGGATGAGCATGACGCTGCGTCTCCCACGTCTCACCGCGGACACGTTCGGCGAGCTGCTCATGTTCTACCAGGTTGCGACCGGCTACGCCGGCATCTGGTACAACGTCGATCCCTTCGACCAGCCCGGCGTGGAGCTGGGGAAGCGGCTCACCTTCGCCGCCCTCGGGCGCCCCGGCTTTGCGGGGGAGCGGCTGGCACCGCCTCCTCCGGGCGATGAGGCGTGACACCGGCCTTTGACGGTCATCCGCGCGGCGTCTAGGTTACGGCATCGGGGCGGATTTTCAGGAGGAAGGAATGGCATGGCGGACCTGATCCAGAAGACCGCGGCGCTGTACGGCGGCGCGGTGAGCGTGATTCCGGGCGGCGTGACCGTGACGGACGCGTCCAGGCTGCGCGGGCCCGCCACCGATCGCGTGGTGTGGCAGGCCGTCTTCGGCAATGAGGCGGAGCGCGAGGCGGCCCGGTGGCTTCTGTGGGAGATCGGCCAGGTTCAGGGCGTCCGGCCCGCCTCGATCCACGAGCTCTACATCGCGCGCGGCCGCGGCGAGTGCAGCGGATTCACCGTGCCCGCGATCAATGTCCGGATGATGGCGTACGACACCGCGCGGGCCGTCTTCCGGGCCGCGCGGGCAGGGAAGGCGGGGGCGATCATCCTGGAAATCGCGCGCTCCGAGATCGCGTACACCGACCAGCGGCCCGCGGAATACGTCGCCGTCATCATCGCGGCCGCGCTCCGTGAGGGGTACGCGCAGCCCGTGTTCATCCAGGGTGATCACTGCCAGGTCAACCACAAGAAGTACCAGGCCGATCCCGAGGGCGAGGTGGGCGAGGTCAAGAAGCTGATCGCCGAGGAGCTTGCGGCCGGCTTCTACAACATCGACGTGGACACCTCCACGCTGGTGGACCTCTCGCAGCCGACGCTTGCGGAGCAGCAGCGCGCCAATTACGAGCGCGCGGCGGAGATCACGGCGTTCATCCGCGAGCGCGAGCCGGAAGGCGTCACGGTCTCGGTCGGGGCCGAGATCGGCGAAGTCGGGATGAAGAACAGCACGGTCGAGGAGCTGCACGCCTTCATGCAGGGCTACAACGCGGCGATCGCGGGCCTCGGTATCCGGGATGGCATCAGCAAGATCTCGGTGCAGACGGGGACGTCGCACGGCGGCGTCGTCCTTCCGGACGGCTCGATCGCCGATGTGAAGATCGATCTGGAGGCGCTGTCGGCGCTCTCGCGCGCCGCGCGCGAATCATACGGACTCGCCGGCGCGGTGCAGCACGGCGCCAGCACGCTGCCGGCAAATGCGTTCGGGAACTTCCCGCGCATCGAGACCTGCGAGATCCACCTCGCCACGAATTTCCAGAGCATCGTCTTCGATCATCCGAAGCTTCCGGCCGAGCTCCGGCACCGGATGTACCTCTGGCTCGACGAGAACGCGCAGAGCGAGCGGAAGGCCGGCGATTCCGACAGCCAGTTCTATTACAAGGCGCGCAAGAAGGCGATCGGCCCGTTCAAGCGGGACGTCTGGTCGCTTCCCGAGGAGATCCGCGCCGCGATCGCCGCCGACCTGGAGCGCACCTTCGCGTTCCTCTTCGAGCAGCTCAACGTCAACGGCACCGGCGATCTCGTCGACCGCTTCGTCCAGGCCCCGATGCAGCACCATGCCGCGCTCGACAAGGTGCTGGTACGCGCGGTCGACGACGCCGACGCCGGCGAATAGGAGGCAGCATGCGCCGCAGGCAACCCCGCGAGGTAGTGTACGTGGAGGGCGGAGGGGATTCCTCCGCCAAGTGGCTCTTCTGGGGCGCCTGTCTCGGCGCCGGGCTCGCGCTGCTGTACGCTCCGCGCTCCGGTGAGGAGACCCGGCGCAACCTGCAGCGCCGCCTCTGGAAGCTCCGCGCGATGACCGAAGAGAAGGTCGACGAGCTCGTGGAGCAGTACCGCCCCGGGCGCCGTGGCGTCGACGACACGAATGCCGGCGACGACGAGTTTCCCGTGGACGAGCTCGACGACGAGATCGAGGAGCCGCCCCTCGTGGCGGAGCCGCGCGCGTCGGGCACGCCGTCGGCGCGCGAAGAGCTCGAGCGCCGGCTCGCCGAGGCCCGCGCGCGGCGGCGGCGCGAGGCGACGCCTTCCGGCGACTATGAGGAGCCGCTCGCCTGACCGCTCCGCGGCGCGTCGGCTGGTACCTTTCGCCGCTCGGGTTTCTCCGCCGCGTCCTGCAGGCCGCTGACGAAAGCAACGTTCCCTTCCTGGCGAGTGGCCTCACCTTCGACGCGCTGCTCGCCGCCGTTCCGTTCGTTCTCCTGCTCCTCCTCGGCCTGACCGAGCTCGTCCAGCACCTGGCCGGCGTGTCCACGCCGGACTTCAGCCTCATCTTCCACGCCTTCCTGCCGCAGCACGAGCTGGGTCCGAACGACCCGTTCCGGACCGTCGAGTCGGTCCTGACCGGGATCGCCACCAATGCCGGCGCAATCTCGCTCTACGCGGTGCCCACGTTCATCTGGTTCAGCACGCGGCTCTTTGCCGGGGTGCGCACCTCGCTCAATCATGTCTTCGACGTCTCGCTCCGGCCCAGGCGGCGGCGGAACTTCCTCGCCCTCTGGGCGGTCGGTAAGGCGCGCGATGCGGGCATGGTGCTGGCGACGCTCACGCTCTTCTGCGTGAATGCCGCGCTCACCGCAGGCCTTGCCCTCCTGCCGACGCTCAGCACGCGCTTCCCGCAGCTCGACCTCGTCATCGGCAACCTCGGCCGCACGCTCGGCGAGCTGTTCACGATCCTCTTTTCGGTCGCCCTCTTCTACGTCATCTACAAGTACGCGTCGGTCCGGAAGCTTCCATGGCGCACCGCGCTGCTCGCCGCGATGTTCGCCGCCATCGCCTTCGAGATCGCGAAGCGGCTCTACGGCCTCTACCTCACGAACTTCGCCACTCTCCGCGCGGCATCCGGTGACGCGACCATCGGGGCGCTCGTGCTCTTCGTGCTCTGGCTCTATTACACGGCACTCGTCTTCCTGCTGGGCGGGGTGGTGGCCGAAACCTGGGAGCTGCGGAGGATGCAGAAGCGGCAGCGGGCGATCTTGCGATGAGTGCCGGGAGCAGACGTTCGCGGTAGGCGGAAATGAACTGCGCACACGAAGACACGAAGCCGCCGGAGGCCCTGCCCGGCAGGCCGTCAGCCAGGAGGACCACGGCACCTTTCGTCCTTTCGCGCTTTCGTGTGCGCAGTTTCCCGCCGCCTGCCGCCTACCATCGCCCCCGCCTCCCGACTATATTCCGGGTGCCTCAGGTCCGAAGGGCGCCGGCGCGCGAACCGCGTCAGGACCTCGCCGGTAGCAGCGCTAAGCGATGCCCGGTGTCGCTTCGGGGAGCCTGGGGCACTTTTCTTTTCCGGCTGCCGTCCCGACCGCCTGTTCGACCTACCTGCCCTATGGCCATTGCCCTCGCGCGCCGCTACCGTCCCCGGCGCTTCTCCGATCTGCTGGTGCAGGACCACGTCGCCGCGGTCCTCCGTGGCGCCGTGCAGCGTGATCGCGTCGGCCACGGGTACCTGCTTACCGGCCCGCGCGGGGTCGGAAAGACGACCGCCGCCCGCATCCTCGCGATGGCGCTCAACTGCCCGCGTCGCGAGCCCTCGGGCGATCCCTGCGGCGAGTGCGACAGCTGCCTCCGGATCTGGAACGGCTCCGCCAATCTCGACGTGGTCGAGATCGACGCCGCGAGCAACCGCGGCGTGGACGACGCGCGGGACCTCCGCGAGCGCGCCATGTACGCGCCGTCCGAGGAGTCGCACTACAAGGTCTACATCGTCGACGAAGCGCACATGCTCACGCGCGAGGCCTGGAACGCGCTGCTCAAGATCCTCGAGGAGCCGCCACCGCGCGTCGTATTCGTCTTCGCCACCACCGAGCCGCAGAAGATCGCCGCGACGGCGGCGCCGGTCCTCTCCCGCCTGCAGCGGTTCGATTTCCGGCGGATCGGCCCGGCGGCCATCCGCGAGCGGCTCCGCGCCGTCCTGGCGGAGGAGGGGATCGCCGCGGAGGAGGACGCGCTCACGATCATCGCGCGGCACGCCGACGGCGGCATGCGCGATGCGCTGTCGGTCCTCGACCAGTGCCTGAGCTTCGGCGATGGCGCCGTCACCGCCGCGCGCGTGCGGGACACGCTCGGGCTCGCGGGGGACGAGCGTTTCGCCGAAATGCTGCAGGTGGTCGTCGGACGCGATCCTGCGGGTGTCTTCGCCCTCGTCGAGCGCCTCATGGATGCCGGCGCGGACCTCGGCGAGTTCATGAACGGCGCGGCCGAGCTGCTGCGGGCGCTGCTCATGGTGCAGGTCGGCGCGGAGCCCGAGGGCCTCACCGAGGCGATGCGGGCGCTCCTCCGCCAGTACCGGGAGGAGCTCCAGCCGGGCGATGTGCTGCGCATGCTCCGCCTTCTCACCGACAACGAGACCGCGATACGCCGGAGCGCCAACTCCCGGCTCGTCGTCGAGACGCTGCTCCTGCGGTGGGCCATGCTCGATCGCGTGGTGGACCTCGAGCAGGTCCTGCGCAGCGGCAGCGGGCCGCTGGGGGCGCCGCCGGCGCCCGCCGCGCCCCGGCCGCGCGCCTCCGTTTCTCCGGCACCGGTTCCGGAGCCCGAGCGCCGGACCTCCGAGCGGCGCGGCACGCCGGGACCGGAACGCGGGCCGGGGGCCGCTCCGGCGAGCGCGGAGGCCGCGGAGGGCGCCGCCAGCCCGAGCGCCGTCCCGTTCGAGCTGGATGCGATCCGGGAGGCCTGGCCATCGCTGGTCGCCGCGGTGCGGGCGGAGAGCCGCTTTCTCGGCGAGGCGCTCGCGGTCACGAGGCCCGCGGCCGCTGCGGCGCCCGAGCTTCGCGTCTCGATGGCAGAGCCGAATCCGCTCCTGCACGAACGGCTGGAGCAGCAGGCGGCCACGGTCGAGCGCATCGTGTCGGCGCGCGTAGGGGGGCCGGTACGGCTTCGCATCGCGGTGGATGCGCCGGACGAGTCGGAGCGCGAGGCGCCGGCGGCCCGCATGTCGGAGAGCGGGATCCGGGCCGCGCGGCTGAAAGGCCTCCGGGAGCGGGATCCGGCCCTCGACGCGGCTGCGGATGAGTTAGATTTGGAGATCGTGGAGTGAGAGAGGCGCGGCTTGCAGGCCGCGCACGAGCCATCTAAAGTGGGAAGCCGGCCTCGGCGTCCCGAAGCAGATATGCGCATGGCAGACATCCAGCAGTTGTTCCAGCTCGGCCAGCAGATGCAGGGCCGGCTGCAGCAGATCCAGAGCGAGCTCGCGCACCGTACGGTCGAGACCAGTGCGGGCGGAGGCCTCGTGCGCGTCACGGCGGATGGCCGCGGGACGATTCGTGCCGTCACCATCGATCCGGCAGCCTTCGAAGGGCGGGACGCGGAGCTCCTCTCCGACCTGGTCCTGTCGGCGGTGGCGGAGGCACAGCGGCGCATTGCCGAGATCGTCCAGGCGGAGATGCGCAAGATCCAGCCGTCTCCCTGGCAGTCGCCGCTCTGATCGGTGGGTGCCATCGACGATCTGATCGCCGAGCTGTCCCGACTGCCCGGTATCGGGCGGAAGACGGCGCAGCGGCTCACGTTCCACCTACTCCAGCAGTCACCCGACCGGGTCAGCTCGCTCGCCCGCGCGCTCACGGCCGTCACGGAGCGTGTGCGCCCGTGCATCGAATGCGGCAATCTCAGTGAAGGCGAGCGCTGCGAGGTCTGCGGCGATCCGCGCCGGGACGCCGCGCTGCTCTGCGTGGTCGAGGAGGCCTCGTCGGTCGGCGTGGTGGATCGCGCCACCGGCTTCCGGGGGCGTTACCACGTGCTCGGCGGTCGGCTCTCCCCGCTGGAAGGGGTCGGACCCGAGGCGCTCCGCCTCGATGCGCTCGTGGCGCGCGTGCGGGACGGCGGCATCCGGGAAGTGATTCTCGCCACCAACCCTTCGATGGAAGGCGAAGTGACGGCCACCTACATCCAGCAGCTCCTTACGGGGCTCCCGGTTCGCGTCACCCGCCTCGCGCGAGGCCTCCCCATGGGCGGAGACCTCGAGTACGTGGACGGCGTGACGCTGGCGCACGCGCTGACGGCGCGGCAGGACGTGCAGTGATGCGCTCGCGCGGGCTCGTCTTCTCGGCCATGGCGGGCGTCGGACTGGCGGCGGGGTGGATGCTCGCGCAGCGGCGCCTGGCGCACCACAAGCGGGACCTCTTCAGCCGCCATCCGCTGCGCCGCATGGCCGCGCTCCAGTTCCTCGCCGGCCAGGGCGATGTCGAGACGGTGCGCCTGCTCCGGGACTACGTCTCGTGGGAAATGCAGCCGATGCTGCGCAGGCGCGGCGAGGCGCTGCTCCGGCGCATGCAGGCCGCGCTTGCGTAGGGGCCGCTGATGGCCGGGGCGTCCAGCTGGTCGTTCCGGGAAGAGGATTCGCTGCGGATCGACGAGATTCTCACGTCGTTCCTGCGGGAATCGAGCGCGCGCACGGCGCTCATCGTCGACCGCACCGGCCAGCTCGTGGCCACGGTGGGCCAGGCGGTGGCGTTCGATCCGACCGCCTTCGCATCACTCACGGCCGCCGATTTCAGTGCCAACGACCAGCTCGCCCGCATGCTCGGCGAGCCCGAGTTCGGCGCGCTCTTCCACCAGGGCGAACGCGAGTCGATGTACCTGGCCGACATCGCCCGGCGCGTCATACTCGTCGTGCTCTTCGACAACGAAACGACGCTCGGCCTCGTCAAGCTGCGCGTGCGCTCCGCGGTGCAGGAGCTCAACCAGGTGTTTACCGATATGTTCACCCGTGCCGACGCAGGCACGGACGCGCCCCAGGTGGAGAGCGGGTTCCTGGGTGAGGCGGAAGACGAGATCGACAAACTCTTCGGGTCCTGAGGGGAACCGCGTCTCATGTCGATGATCAACTACGCCTCCCGCGAGATCAACTGCAAACTCGTGTACTACGGGCCGGGGCTGGGCGGCAAGACGACGAATCTCGAGTTCGTCTACAACAAGGTGGCGCCGGGCTCGCGCGGGAAGATGATCTCGCTCGCAACCGAGACCGAGCGCACCCTCTTCTTCGACTTCCTCCCCGTGGATCTCGGCACGATCCGCGGCTTCAAGGTCAAGTTTCACCTCTACACGGTGCCGGGGCAGGTGTACTACAACGCCTCGCGCAAGCTGATCCTCAAGGGAGTGGACGGGGTCGTGTTCGTCGCCGACAGCCAGCTCGAGCGGATGGAGGCGAACATCGAGGCGATGCAGAACCTCTATGACAACATGACCCAGCACGGCTACGACCTGACGCGGATCCCGTTCGCGATCCAGTACAACAAGCGCGACCTGCCGAACGCCTCGCCGATCGCCGAGCTCCAGGCCGCCCTCAATCCGGGCTGGCCGGTCGAGGATCCGGCCCGGCAGCGGCTCACGCCCGACCCCGATCATCCCGGCGAGTACCTGGTCTGGCAGCAGGATGGCGCATGGTACGAGCGGGCGCCGCATTTCGAGGCCGTCGCCGCCACCGGCGAGGGCGTGTTCGACACCCTGAAGGCGATCAGCAAGGCCGTCGTCAAGACCCTGGGATAGGCGGTCCCGATGTGGACGCTCCCCAACATTATCACCGTCGTCCGGATCAGCTTCACCCCGGTCATCGCGCTACTGCCCTTCATCGAGGGCTACTGGCCCAAGCTCATCTGCTTTGTGGTGTTCGTGGTCGCGGCGGTGAGCGATGTCATCGACGGTTACCTCGCCCGCAGCCGCAACATGGTGAGTGACCTCGGCAAGATTCTCGACCCCATCGCCGACAAGCTGCTGCTCTTCGCCACGCTCGTTCCGATCTACTGGATCTCCCGCCAGCGCCACGATCTCTACGACATCCCCGTGTGGGGTAGCATTCCGCTCTGGGTCTGCCGTCTGCTGATCGGCCGCGAGCTGGCC
>DASTUP010000044.1:0-19507 GCA_035759585.1 Gemmatimonadales bacterium
CTCACGGAGACCTCGCCGGTGATCGCGGTGAACACGCCCGAGGCGTTCCGCATCGGCACCGTGGGGCGCGCGATCGACGGCGTGGAGATCGCCATCGCGGCGGACGGGGAGATCCTGACGCGCGGCCCGCACGTGATGAAGGGCTACTACCGGAAGCCCGAAGCGACCGCCGAGGTGATCGACGCCGAAGGCTGGTTCCATACCGGCGACATCGGCGAGCTCGACTCCGATGGTTTCCTCCGGATCACCGACCGGAAGAAGGACATCATCGTCACCGCCGGCGGAAAGAATATCGCGCCGCAGCCGATCGAGAACCTCGCGAAGACGAGCAAGTTCGTGGCGAACGCGGTGATGATCGGGGACAAGCGCCGGTTCCCGTCGATGCTCGTGGTCCCGAACTTCGAGAAGCTCACGGCCTGGGCCGAGCACAGGAACCTCGCCTTCGCCGACCAGGTGTCGCTCATCGCGCTGCCGGAGGCGCGGGAAAAGATGGATCGGGAAGTCCGGAAGACGCTCCGGGAGCTGGCGCACTTCGAGATGCCGAAGAAGATCCTCCTCCTGCCGCGCGATTTCACCATCGAATCGGGCGAGCTCACACCCAAGCTCAGCGTCCGCCGCCGCGCCGTGGAGAAGAACTATCAGCGGCAGATCGAGGCGTTGTACGCCGAGGGCGACGAAGAGACCATGCAGCAGGCGGGGTGATCCGGCGCTACCGTCCTGCCCGTCGCTCGATCCAGCCGGGCGTTCCATCCTCGAATCGCACGAAGTCGTACGCCAGGAAGCGCCCGAGCACCTCCGCCCGGGCGCTTTCGCTCGTCGTATCGACGACGATCGCCAGTGAATCCGGCCGCTCGAGGACTGCCGCACCGGGAGCTGCCGCGGCGATGGGCTCCGCTGGCACGAGCCTCCGCGCGGCGATGAATCCCGTCGTGCCATCCGGCAACTCGGCACGGAACCACGAGCCCGTCGCGCCCAGAACACGGACTACGGTGCCCGCTTCGAACACCGGCCCACCTTCCGCGCCGGGCGCCGGTGCGAGGTCGGCGCGCGACGAGAGTCGCATCCACTCACCGAGCCGTTCGAGATCCATCGGCGGGGGGCCGGCGAACGAATCCGGAGGGACGAGATACGGGAGCGGATCCACCGCGCCGCGCCCGCGGGCATAGATCCCGAAATGGAGGTGCGGCGGCGTCGTGCGCGCGTTGCCGCTGTTGCCGACGAGCCCGAGCGTATCGCCGGCGGAAACGATCGTGCCTTCCGTCACGAGCTGGGTATCGAGGTGGGCGTAGTAGTGTCCCTCGCCGCGCTCCCGGTCCCGCAGCATCACGACATTGCCGCCGAGCTCGTTGGTACCGACCCAGGTCGCGAGTCCGCCGGCCGCAGCGATCACCGGCGTTCCACGTGGCGCGAAGATGTCGACGCCCTCGTGCCGGCGGCGCCCGGCGTCGCGGTCGGCGCCGAACCGGCTCCGGATCGCATCGGGATCGTGGCCGGTCACGGGAAACCCGAGCGTCGGCTCGAGCGACGCTTCGAGCTCGTAGCGCCCCCCGCTCAGGAGCTCCGGTTGCAGCACGAGGATCACCGCGCCGTCGCGCCGGATCTCGTGCACCAGCTCCGCTGCTCCACTGTCGGCGCTGGCGAGGTGGTCGAACGTCGTCGACCCCGCCTCCGGCACCTCGTAGAGGTCCACGAAGAGGCGCGCGGCGCGCTCGCCCCGCAGGGTGAAGCGCGCCGTGAGCTGCTGGCCGCGCCGAACCTGAATCAGGTAGCCGCGCGCCTCCGCGCGCTCCGGCGCGAAATACCCGGATTCGTGGAAAGGTGCCGCGAGTGCGAGCGCCGAGTCGCGGGCGCGGAGCGCCGCCGCCTTCCAGTCGCGCACCGCGGCGGAGCCGGCGAGCCCTGAGGCATCGAGGGCCGCTTCGTACTGCTCGCGCGGCGTTGCATCCTCGATCGCGTCACGAAGGTCCCCGAGGCACGCCGCGAGCAGACCGGACAGGGCCGCCGCAATGCATCGCGTGACCCGCATCAGATCCGGTTCCGCATCTTCGCGCCGACCCAGCAGCCGCCTGCCGCGGCCAGCAGCTGGATATCCGGCGCCTCGGGCGGCTCTCCCTCGCCGACGATCCGCAATCCCGAGAGGGTAATCCGCAGCGCTTCGCCCACCCAGTGCGGATCGCTGCCGAAACCGGGACCGAGCAGCACGCCGCGCACGGAATTCGATCGGAGCGGGATCGTGCCGCCGCGCAGCACGCTCAGCTCGTACGCATCGCGCACGCTCCCGGGAGGATTCACCGCCACGAGCCGGACGCCCGGTATCGCAGCGGCAACCTCGTCGTGTCGCGCGGCCAGCCCGCCGACGATGGCCAGATACCCACCCGGTCCCGTCAGGCCCACGAGCGCCGCCGCCGCGTCGCCGTCCAGCGCCGTCGGCGGCACCTGATCGGGACCGCCGCCGATGTCGAAGACGCCGTGCTCGATCCGGAACTCACGGCCACAGGCGGGGCAGCCGAGCGTCCCTGCCCGCACCGATCGATCCTCGATCTGCG
This sequence comes from Gemmatimonadales bacterium, assembly GCA_035759585.1. Lineage (GTDB taxonomy): Bacteria > Gemmatimonadota > Gemmatimonadetes > Gemmatimonadales > GWC2-71-9 > CAMLLJ01. The sequence continues at coordinate 2,547 of DASTUP010000044.1, forward strand.
CAGGCAGGAGCACGAGATACTGTTCGGGATGATCGGCGGGACACCGGAGATGGTCCGCCAGCTCGATGAACATCGGTGGGATTCCGCGCAGCCGCGCCGGTTACCGGAACTCGACCCAGGTCACGCGCCCCGCCTCGACCCGTACGCGCCGCCACACGCGCCGGCCGTCGATCATCGTGCCGACGACGTAATCCCCCGGCGGCACGCTCCCGACGGCGAAATGCTCCTGGTAGAGGGGATGCGGATGCGCCCGATCGCGATAGGTCTCCGCGAACGAGAACGGGGTCTCGCGCGGCTCGCTCTTCCGGAGGCCGTAGACCCGGGCGCCGGGCACCGGCTTCCCTGCCGAGTCCCAGACCTGCCCGGCAACGATGCCCATGCCGCGCGCGGACTCGATCCAGAGCTCCGGATTCGTCGTGTAGGCAGGAAAGCGCTGCAGCGAGTCGACGATCAGGTGCACCGAATCGGTGGGCGAAGCATGGACCTCGAGATGCAGGTGGTCGTTCGTGGCCCGGCCGGTGTGCCCCACGCGCGCGAGGAGGGCGCCGGCCTCGACGCGATCGCCCGCCTTCACCAGGAGCTCGCTGTTGTGGTAGTACACCGAGTGGATGAACTGCCTTCCCTCGGGCGTCGCAAGCATGGTGTCGTGCCGGATGGCCACGGTGAGCGCACCGCGCTCGGCCGGCCCGGCATGGACCACGGTGCCGCCCGCGATGGCGCGCACCGGCGTGCCGTCGGGGTTGTTGAATTCGATCCCCTGATGCTGCTGGAAGTTCCCTCCCATCGTGGAGCCGTAGCGGTAGGTCTGGTCGATCAGTGGATTGTCGCGCTCGTCGATCGGGCGGCGGAACCAGGTGGTGCGGGGAGCCGCGGGAGCACTCGCGCGCGGAGCGGTGCGCGCGGCGCGCGGCGTGCAGCTCCAGCTCGACTGCGCCGGATGCAGCCCGCAGCGGCTCATCACGTACGAGCGGCGGCGCAGGAACACGAGGCCGGGCTCCCCATCGCGCACGGTCGCGGGCTCGGACCGCCAGCGTCCACCGGCCGGATAGAGCGAGATCCCGCCATGAAGCGTCCGCACCAGCACGCGGCCGCGTGACGCCTTCGAGATGCCGAGCACGTACTCGCTCGGAAGGAGCGCGAGCGCGGTGTCGGCGGGTCCCTTCGCGGCCGGCCCGATGCTGTCGATGAGCGCGGTCCAGGTGGCGCCGTTGTCGGTCGTGACCTGGATGCCGTCGGCCGTCGCGACCATCGTCGTGTCGCCGCTCGTGACGATGCCGTCGGGCGTCACGTACTGCCACTCCGGGCCGAGCTGATCGAACGTCCAGTTCTTCCACGTGCGGCCGCCATCGGTGGACATGCCCCAGCCGTTGCCCACGGTGCCGTACCAGATCTCGCCGCGGGGACCGAACGCAAAGGCGTGGACGAAGTCCCAGGAGATGGACGTGCCCGTCGTATCGCTCCGGATCCGGCGCCAGCGGGCGGAATCGGGGGCGAGGTAGAAGATTCCTTCGCCATACGTCCCCACCCACACCCCGCCTTCGCGATCCTGCCGCGCAGCGAGCACGTGCACGCCCCAGCCGCTCGAATCAGGAAGCGCCGGCAACCGCGCCGGTGCCTGCCGCGCCTGGGCAGCGAGTGAAACCGGAATCAGCATCAGCGCAAGGAGCAGAACTCTCATTTTCATCTGGAATCGGGTTCTTCAATTTCGGCGCGGAGGCGCGGCGCCGCGGCGCCGCGTTCAAGCCCGGTCAATATGAATTTCCGCCGTGCGCGAGGCGGAGGAATTCGTCGCGCGTCTTCGGGTCGTCGCGGAAGACGCCGCGGAGGGCGCTGGTCACGGTCCGGGAGTTCTGCTTCTCGACGCCGCGCATCATCATGCAGAAGTGGGCCGCCTCGATCACGACGCCCACACCCTGCGGCCGGAGCACCTCCATCACGGCGTCGGCCACCTGGTCGGTCAGCCGCTCCTGGACCTGCAGCCGGCGCGCGAAGACCTCCACGATGCGCGGAAGCTTCGAGAGCCCGACGATCTTCCCATCCGGGATGTATGCCACGTGCGCCCGGCCGAAGAACGGCAGCATGTGGTGCTCGCAGAGTGAATATAGCTCGATGTCGCGCACCATGATCATGCTCTGGTGCGACTCCTCGAACACCGCGTCGCCGACCACGTCGGTCACCGAGAGTCCATACCCGCGCGTCAGCCACCGCAGCGATGCTTCGACCCGCAGCGGGGTGCGCAACAGGCCTTCGCGATCGGGATCTTCACCGATCTCCTCGAGGATCGTGCGGATTTCAGTGCCGAGACGGAATTCACCGCCGGCTTCGACCGCGACATCGCGGAGCGCCTTGTCCGCGGCTCCCGCCGGTCGCTCATTCCGCGTAGTCGACATAATTCCTCGGCGTTTCCCAGAGTCGGAGGTGGAGCGTGAGGCCGGACGGGAGCGCGGGCGCGAGCTCGCGCCAGCAGACCATCGCGATGTTCTCCGCCGTCGGAACGAGGTCCCGGAACCAGGGAACATCGACGTTCAGGTTCCGGTGGTCGAGCTTCTGCAGGAGCCGCTCCTCGACGAGCTCCCTGAGCCGGCCGAGATCCATGACGTACCCGGAGTCGGGGTCGATTTCGCCGGCCACGGTCACGTCCAGCTCGTAGTTGTGCCCGTGATAGTTCGGATTGTTGCAGGCGCCGAAGGTGGCCTGGTTCCACTCGTCGGAGCGGCCCGGATTGTGGAGACGGTGCGCGGCATTGAAGTGCACGCGCCGCGTCACGGCGCATCGTGGCATGCGGTATCCCGGGTGATGACTCCGGAAGATGGCGCCGGACAGGCCGGAAATGAAGCGCAGCCGCGGGATGCGATGCCAAGGTCCCGAAACAGAAAGCGCGCAGGCGAGGAGCCTGCGCGCGACCGAACGGCGACGGAGAGGATTACTGAAGCCCAATGAGAAAGCTTGGAACCCTCGCCACAACGTCTGCCTTCCCCCGAGGGGCATGGCATCGGCCGCAGTATCTGGGCCCACCATCGGACTTATCGGCTCAGTAACGTGGCTCCCCGTCGTCGCCCGGAGGATATAAACTAGGATGGGGTACGCGATCCGTCAACAGATTTTCGGAGACTCGATGCACTCTGCGCTGCTCGTGGCACTCGCGTCGTTCATTGCATGGATCGTCTTCGGCTTCGTGATGCCGGTGGGCATCGGAGCCGTGCACCTCCTCCTCGCCGTGGCGGCGACGTTCCTCGTGCGGTGGTGGGCGCTGACCCGCTGATCCCGGCGGCGCGAGCTGCGGTCTAGATCTCCCAGTTCGACATCACCACTCCCGCCCCCCTCCTCTCCGGCCGATCGCTGAGCGTCATCCGGAGATCGGTCCAGTGCACGCGGAAGCCCTGCGAGACGAGCTGAAGGTATGCCTCAGCGTACGCCGTCTGGCAGCGGATCGATACGCGGCGCACCCGGGCCTCCTCGGCGACACCCTGCACCACGTCCACCAGCTCGCGAAAGGCATCGAGATCCTTCGCCACGATCTTGAGCACCCGCAGCTCATCGCGTGGACGGCCCGCGGCGAGGCCGACCGAATGCCAGAGCACGAACCCAGCGAGCGCACCATCCCGGCGCACGAGCGCGGTGTCGCCGAGCGCGAGCTCCTGTGTCAGCGCGAGCTCGCGCGTGAAGTCCACGCCGGGCACGAGCGCGGCCGTGAGCGCCCGGCAGTCGCGGAGGCCCTGCTCCAGGCCGCCCGCCGAGAGCCTCGCCGCGGAGACGTCGGGCGCATGCGAGAGATCGCGCACCAGCGTCACGGTCAGCGCCCCGGGGACGAAACCGAGCCGGCTGTAGAAGCCGATGTTCTCGACGGTGCGCGGCATCGTCTCGAGGCCGATCGTCGTCGCTCCCTGTCCTTCGAGCCACTCGATGCCGGCGCGGACCATCGCCGTGCCGAGACCTTCGCTCTGCAGATCGGGCCGCACCGCGATCGGCCCCATCCAGCCTTCGGCCCCGGAGCGATGGACCATGTTGAAGCCCGCGATTCCTCCGTCGGCGTCCCGCCAGATCATCGCGCCGTCCCCCGCATCCTCGATGGCGTAGCGCCAGACGAGGGGATTGAGGTGCGGCACGCGCACTCCGCTCAGCCCGTCGCGCGCGTAGCGGTCGGTGAACGCCTCCGAGAAGATGCGATTGAGGGCGTCGATGTCGCGGAGCGTCGGCCGCTCGGGGCCGCGGACCCCGCGCTCAGGCCGCAAGGTCGTGACCTCCCGGCGGCTCGTCGCGCACGACGGCGGTGCCGCGCGCCGGATCGAACCCCACGCGGATGATCCGGTCGAAGCCGTCGCGCACGGTGTCGATGTGGGTGATGAGGATGACCTGCGGGAAGCGGTCGGCGAGTCCGCGCAGCAGTTCGACCACCGCCGCGCGACGCTCCTCGTCGAGCGAGCCGAAGATCTCGTCGAGCACCAGCAGCGAAAGCGGCTGTCCCGCCCGCTCGGCGATCATCTGGCTGATCGCGAGGCGCAGCGCGAGATTCGCGACATCCTCCTCGCCTCCGGAGATCACGGCCTTCGGGTCACCCTCGTCGAGCAGCGTCGCCATGTAGTCCTCGTCGAGCTCGAGCTCGGTGTACCGGCCGTTCGTAAGGTCCCGCACGAAGGCCGATGCGATCTCCGACAGCTCCGGACGAAGCGTCTGGTTGAGGTCGGTGCGGAGATCGGTGAGTGCGCGGTCGAGCTCCTGGTGCAGGGCCACCTCGCGCGCCAGCTCTTCCGCCTCCCGTCGCCGCGCCGCGATCTCTTCTGCCCGGCGCACGAACGCCGCGACCGCTTCGACCGCGGCGCCGAGTTCGCTCCGTGCCCGGACGAGTGCCACCTCGGCGCCGCGCCGCGCCCGGTCCCTCTCCTGCTCCTCGAGTCGGAGCGCCTGATAGGTCTCTTCCGTCACCGCGATGCGCCCGCGCTCCGCGCGGATCGCTTCGATGCGCCGGACCGCCTCGCCGACGGCGTGCTCCGCCGTCGCGACGGTGGCGGCCAGCTCCGCGGCCCGCGCCGCAGCATCCCGCAGCCGCTCGGCACGGAGCGACACCGGCTCGAGCGCGCCCATCTCCCGCCGCACGATCTCGTGGCGCGCGGCGTCGTACGCGGCTGCCTCCGCACCCGCGAGCGCTTCGAGATCGCTCACGCGCTTTGCGAGCGCCGGCCGTGCCGCGAGCAGCGCTGCGCGCTCGGCGGCCTGTGCCTCGACCCGTGCCTGCGCCGACACGGCGTCGTTCAGCTCCTGTTCGGCCCGGATCCGCTCGCCATCGGCCGTGTCCAGCTCCGGCGGCTCCGCCTCGAGCTGCGCGACCCGCTGCTTGTAATATTTCCCGTTGCCGAGAACCGCCTCGATCTGCCGGTCGAGCACGCCGAGGACGTTCTCGAACTCCTTGCCGAGCGGCCGCGCGCAGGTCGGGCAGGCGCCTTCGACGCCGGCGTCCACGATCCGCTGGCGCTGGTCCTTCAGCTCCTGATACTGGTCCCGGAGGTGCTGGTGCTTGCTGGACGCGTCCTGCCTGTCCCGCACCCACCCGGTGCGCAGCTCGTCCGCCCGGAGCGCTACGGCGGCGAGCCGGGCACGGACCTCGTTCGTGCGCAGCTTCGCGGCGCCGGCCGCCTGTGCATCCGGCAATCCCGCAAGGCGAGAATCGAGCTCCCCGAGGCGCCCCCGCACCTCCTCGAGCTGCGCGACGGCGCCGCGATGCGCCGCATGCGCCGCCGCGGCCTTGTCGAGCCCCGCACACTCTTCGCGCAGGCCGGCGAGCGGGGCGAGGCGGGATTCGAGTGTCGCGAGCTCCGTGCGCGCCGCTTCCGCCGCGGCTGCCTGGCGGACCAGCTCGGCTGCGCGCTCGCGCGCCGCGGTCACGTGGCTGTCGGCCACCCGGAGGTCCGCGTCGAGCGCCGCCGCGCGCTCGCGCTCACGCTGCATGGCGTCCCAGCGCGGTCGAAGCTCCGCGTAGGCGGCTTCGGCGACGCGTGCCTCCTCCTCGGCACCGGATGCAGCCGCCGTTGCGATGCGCTCCCGTTCGCGCGCGCGCGTCTCTTCCGCAGCAAGCGCCTCCGCCTCGGGAAGTGACGACTGGAGCGCCGAGAGCCGCGCGCGCATGGACGTGCGGCGATCCTTGAGCCGATCCTGCGCTGCACGGATCTTCTCGTACCCGAGCACGCGGGAGAGGAACTGCGCGCGCTCCGGCGCCGACATCGACGCCATGACCGCGAGCTCCTTCTGTCCGGTGAAGTAGGTATTGAAGAACTCGTCACGGGTCATGCCGAGGAGCCGCGTGATGCGGTCGGTGACGGCGTCGAGACTGTTCGCGATCGGCGTCGTGCCGCCGTCCTGGTAGAGCTCCGCGTTGTTGAGCCCCCGGACCACGCGATAGGCGTGTGGCCCGAGCGTGAACTCCATTTCGACCTCGACGCGGCAGCGGGGCGGCGCACCGCGGCGGCGGATGGTGTCGCGGCTGCCTCGAGCCGCTTTCATGCCGTACATCACCCAGGCGATCGCCTCGAGAAGCGTCGTCTTCCCTGCCCCGTTCGGGCCGATGATCCCCGTGAGGCCCGCGCCGAGCACGAGCTCGGTGTCCTCGTGCTGGCGGAAGTTGCAGAGCCGCAGGCGCGTGATCCGCATCAGTCTGCCTGGTCGGCGGCCACCGACTCGACGAGGTCGGCGCCGAGGGACACGAAGCGCTCGCGGTCGATCCCGGAGGGAAGCGGCCGCCGCGCGAGATAGTCGCGCACGATCTCGGGGAGCGTGCGTCTCCGGCCCGGCGCACCGACGCCGACTTCCCGGTTGAGCTCCGGCCGCCGGATGTCGAGATGGAAATGCAGGGCCTCGGAGCGAAGCGCGCGAATGGCGGCATGATCGAGCTCGCGCGCCACATGCCGCGGGACGTTCCGCACGACGAGCCGGACGATCCGGTCGCGAATGCCGCCATCCACCCCGGCAGCGCGCGATGCGATGTCGGCGTCGAGCTCGGCGGCGGAGCGGCCCGCACCCTCGAGCGGCTCGAGATCGATGACGCGGCGCGCGCCGGCGATCGGCTGGGGCGTCACCGTTCCGCTGTCCAGGTCCGCGAGGAGCCACCCCTTTCCCGGAAGGCGCCGCTCCTGTTCCTCCGCGAGCTCGCCCCAGATGTTGGTGCTCACGTATTCGAGCGCGCCGGCGTACCACACCCGCGGCGCGATCTCGTGCTGCACATGGTAGTGCCCGAAGGCGACGTAGCTCCATTCGGACGCGCCAAGCTCGGCGCGCGTGATCGGCGCGCCGCCATACTCGGCGAAGGATCGCTCGCCCGGGATCACCCCCTCCATGTCGCCATGGATCACGAGCACCTGGTACCGCTCGGCTCCCTCCGGGCGAAGCGCCGGCCGCGTTTCGGCGACGAGCGCATCGTGCGGGACCGCGAAGATGCTGAGATCACGCTCCGGCCAGGTGAACCGCCGCGCCTCTCCGGCGGCGACCGAAATGCCGAGCTCCTCGTACAGCCGGAGGATCGAGCCCGTTTCCACCGATCGCGGCGTGTCGTGGTTTCCGGCGATCAGCACGATCGGCGCATCCGGCAGCGCCTCCCGCAGCCGCTGGAACTGGCGGAAGGCAAAGACGATGGCCGCGTTGGTGGGGCGGACGGAATGGAAGAGATCGCCGGCGATGACGACGGCGTCCGGGCGCGCGGCGATCACTCCGTCCATGGCGGAGCGGAACGCATTCGCGACGTCGGCTTCACGCTGGTTGATGCCGCCGGAGGTCTGCCGGTGGTACTGCCGGATCCCGAGGTGGGGATCGGCGATGTGGGCGATCTTCACGCGGTGGAGAATGATCGGCCCGAGGCCGGAGGGCAAGACCGTTCCCGTGCCTCCGCGGCTCGATTGTCATGCCCCTATATGAGGAAAGCGCGGCGGCCGATGGAGGTATCCCTGGGGCGCCAGCGGCTAATGCGCCATGGGTGCCGGCCGGGCCGCGTGGCGGGCGACGAAGGCGACGATCGCGTCGGGCGATGACGGCTTCTGAAGGAAAGGCGTTCCCGCCGCAACGAGCCCCCGCCGTCCGATCTCCGCATCCGTATAGCCGGACGTAAAGAGAACGGGTGTTCCCGGCCGGAGGGCTGCGACCTCCAGGGCGAGCTCGGGTCCCGACATCCCGGGCATGACCAGATCGCTGAGCACCGCCACGACGGGCACAGGCGACGCCCGGAGCATCCGCAGCCCCGCCGCGCCATCCTCCGCCTCCGCCACTCCGTATCCCGCTTCCTCCAATGCCCGGCGCGTCATCGTCCGCACCATGGCATCGTCCTCGATCACCAGGACCATTTCGCCGCTTCCCCGCGCACGCGGCGGCGCTGGCCGCTCCGGGGAATTCGCAGCAGCCGATTCGACCGGAAGGTAGACCTTGAAGACGGAGCCCATTCCTGGCTCGCTGTAGGCCCAGACATACCCTCCCGATTGCTTGATGATTCCGTAGACGGTGGCGAGCCCGAGCCCGGTTCCGTGCCCGATCGCCTTGGTCGTGAAGAACGGCTCGAACGCCTGCCCGAGCGTTGCCTGGTCCATGCCGCTCCCCGTATCGGAGACGGCGAGGCCGACATATCGGCCATGCCGTATTTCGGTGGCTGGGTGTCGGCGTGCATCAGGCTCGCCCAGCTCCGCGGCGAAGGTCTCGATCGTGATGGTTCCGCCACGCGGCATCGCATCGCGCGCATTGAGTGCGAGGTTGAGCAGGACCTGCTGCAGTTGCCCGAGGTCCGCGCGCACCGGCTCGAGGCCTTCGGCGACATGGAGCACCACCGTACAGTCCTCACCCATGACACGGCGCAGGATCCCTTCCCACTGGCGCACCGCATCGGTCAGGTCGATCGAGACCGGCTTGAGCAGCTGCCGGCGACTGAAGGCGAGCAGCTGCGCCGTCACTGCCGCCGTTCGCTCTGCCGCCGCGCTGATGTGCCGGAGGTCGCTCCGTGCGGTTTCGTCGAGATCGGGACGGCGCAGGAGGAAGTGCGCCGCCCCGAGGACCACGCTCATCTGGTTGTTCGCCTCGTGCGCCACGCCCCCCGCGAGCCGGCCCACCGAGTCCATGCGGTGCGCCGCCTGCAGCCGCTCGTCGGCCACGCGGCGCTCCGTCACGTCGTGGCAGACGCCGGTCATCCCGCTCACCGCGCCGCTCCCGTTCCGGACCACGCGCCCCTGGTCGGCGATCCACCGCACGGCACCGTTGGGCTGCACGATGCGGAACTCGTAATCGAGCTCCCTGCCGTTCTCGAGCGCCTGGGCCACGGCGCCGCCGACGCGCACCCGGTCGTCCGGATGCACCCGCTCGATGAAGTCCTCGTAACTCGCGATGTCGACGTCCTCGTCGAGGCCGTAGATGCGCCGGAGGTTCGCATCCCAGGTGAGCGTGTTCGTGTCCACCGACCAGTACCAGATGCCGAGCCGGGCGGCATCGAGCGCGAGCCGGAGGCGTTCTTCGGTCCGACGCAGCGCTGAGGTGGCCTGGTTTCGCTCCCAGCTCACCGCGGCGGCGAGCGTGAGCCCGGTGACGGCGACGATGCCGATGTACGAAGCCACGGCAACGAGCGTCCCCGTGTCGCTCGCCGCGATGAACGGGCCATCGCCGCGCACGGTGATCCAGATGCCGACGGCTGCGACGGTGAGCGTGGTGAGCGAGGCCCCGCGCGGGCCGAACCGCAGCGCCGCCCAGATGACGAACGGGAAGAGGAGGTATTCCCAGTGAATCTCGGGGACCGGCGAGCTCACGAAGGGGGCGAGCGCGAGCTGCGCGACCGCGACGATGCCGATGCAGAGGAGCACCGCTTCGAAGATGCGGCGGTCGGCCCGCGTCACGTGGGGACGCACTCCCCAGGCGAGCAGGACCGGGCCTGCCACGAGCGCGCCGACGGCATCGCCGATCCACCAGCTTGCCAGAGCGCGCAGGATCGCCGCGGTCCCGATCTCGCCGCCGAGATGGAGGCTCGCAACGCCGCAGAGGGCCGCAGTGAGCGCGGCGGCGGGTGCTGCGAGCAGCACATAGGCGCGCACGTGCCTCAGCTCTTCGAGCCGCGGCGGCTCGCCCGTCGCCCGGCGGAACACGACCGCACCGACCAGTGCCGCCAGGGTATTCCCTGCGGCGATCGCCCCGGCCACCCCGAGGGGCACGTCGGTCATCGCATTGGCGGAGAATGCGCCAAGGAGCACTCCGGGCCAGAGCCGGTTGCCCCAGAGAATGAGCGCCGCGGTGGCGATTCCTGCCGGCGGCCAGACGAGCGAGATGCTTTCGCCGATCGAGACGTAGCGCAGCCCGAGGCGCGCGGCCGCGTAGTAGGCCACCGCGACGACGACGAGCCGGGCGAACATGACTACGGGCTGGCGGGTCATGGGGGGATCGATCTGGAGAATGGAGCGGCTGGCCGCGGAGGGCAAGGCGGCTGTATCGCCTCGCGCCTTGCCGCGCCTCCCTGACCCGCCCTAGGTTGGCTGCATGGCCGAACATCCCGAGTCGCTCCCGATCGCGCCGTCCTTCGAGCCGGCGCTCGCGGGCGCCGGCGTCGAAGGGCAGCCCAGTGATCCACGCTCCCGCATCGTCGTCCTCTCCGCGCTCGCACTGCTCGTCGCGTTCGCCGCTGCGGCCGCGGCCGAAGCCCTCGTCGCGCTCATTGCATTCGCGACGAATCTCTTCTTCCATCAGCGGCTTTCGCTGCACGAGGCGTCGCCGGCGGGCCACTCGCTTGGCGTCGGCGTCATCGCGATCCCGGTGATCGGCGGGCTCGTCGTCGGCGCCATGGCCCGCTTCGGCTCCGCGGCGATCCGGGGCCATGGCATCCCCGAAGCGATGGAGCGCGTGCTCCACGGCGAGAGCCGCATCTCGCCGCGCGTGACGCTCCTGAAGCCGGTGTCCGCCGCCATCGCCATCGGCACCGGCGGGCCGTTCGGCGCCGAGGGTCCCATCATCGCCACCGGGGGCGCCCTCGGCTCCCTCCTCGGCCAGGCACTCCACACGACGGCGGACGAGCGGAAGATCCTGCTCGCATCCGGGGCGGCCGCAGGAATGGCGGCGATCTTCGGAACGCCGGTCGCGGCCGTCCTGCTCGCGATCGAGCTGCTCCTCTTCGAGTACCGCGCGCGATCGATCGTCCCCGTCGCACTCGCGGCCTCCGCGGCCACTGCCGTCCGTCTGGCGCTGCATGGCTCGGCGCCCGTCTTTCCCATGGCGATCATCGAGCAGCCGACCGGCACCGCGCTCACGACCTATGCGCTCCTCGGCGCGCTCATCGGCGGGATCGCCGTGGCGATCACGCGTACGCTGTACGCCGTCGAGGACGCGTTCGAGCGGCTCCCGGTGCACTGGATGTGGTGGCCCGCGCTGGGCGGGCTCGTGGTGGGAATCGTCGGCTATTTCGTGCCCGCGACGCTCGGCGTCGGGTACGACAACATCACGGCGATTCTCGGCGGCGCAGTCGCTGGCGGCGCGCTCGCGGGACTGGTCGTCGCGAAGCTGGTCTCGTGGACCGTCGCGCTCGGCAGCGGAACGTCGGGCGGCACGCTCGCGCCGCTCTTTACGATCGGCGGCGGGATCGGCGCTCTCGTCGGGGCCGGCCTCACGACCCTCGCGCCCTCCCTCGGCGTCGATCCGCGCGTGGCCGCGCTCGTCGGCATGGCGGCGATCTTCGCGGGCGCTTCGCGCGCGCTGCTCACGTCCGTCGTCTTCGCGTTCGAAACGACGCGGCAGCCGATGGGCCTCCTGCCGCTGCTCGCCGGATGCACCGGCGCCTACCTCGTCTCGCTGCTCCGCATGCAGAGCACGATCATGACCGAGCGGCTCTCACGCCGGGGCGTGCCGGTGGGCGGGGACCTGTCGGTCGATCACCTCGCGCATACGCGCGTGAGCGACTGTGCCACGATGCCGGCGATGACACTCGCGGCGGACCAGACACTCGGGGAAGCTCGCGAATGGCTCGCCGAGCGGCCCGAGCAGCGCCATCAGGGGTTTCCGGTCGTCGACGATGCGGGTGAGCTCGTGGGCGTGCTCACCTTGCGGGACCTCGGTGACCGCTCGGTGGACCCTTCGCTCCGGCTGCGCGAGCTGATCCGGCGCCCGCCGGTCACGATCTATGAAGGGGATACGGCGCGGGATGCTGCGGACCGCATGGTGCGCGAGCGCGTCGGGCGCCTTCCCGTCGTGTCCCGGGACGCGCCGCGCGTGGTCCTGGGCGTCATCACACGCAGCGATCTGCTGGAGTCACATGCGCGGCGAATCGAGGCCGCCGAACGCGCCGAGCGGAGCCTGTCGTTTTCGTGGAGCCGGCGCCCGTGACATTCGGGCGACGCCCGCGTCGCCCTCACGGCCCGTACGGATCCTCCGGCGCCGCCACCGCCCGAACTCCGCGCCGCTGCGTCGGAGCCGGTTCGGCGACCACCCGCTTCCCCAGCACCGAGATGAAATAGGCGAACGGATCGTCCGGCCGGCTTCGCCGGGTGGCGGCGAGCGCGCGGCGCACGTCATCCTCGCGCCGCCCGTCGACGGCGAGGCGGACGGCGTCCGCGCTCACCCGCCGGTCGAGCGAGCGCAGCTGCCGCGCCACCGCCTCGGCGAACGGAAGCTCCACTGCCGGCGGAAACCGCTCCACCCCTTCCCGGCCGGTCATCACCGCCGGACGCGGGAAGCGCACGAAGATCGGCTGCGTGAAGTGCGGATGCCGCAGCATCAGCTCGCCCTTCGGGAGCGTCGCGAGCTTGATCTTGGTGGCCGGCGAGAGCGTCGCGTATTGCGGCGTCGCGAGCTCGTCCATGTCCATGCGCCCGAAGACCGACGTTCCGGCATTGCCGACGACGCGCCGCTGCACCTGCGAGCGGAACTGCTGCGCCGAGAAGAGCACGAGCCCGAGGTAGCGGCCGCGCTCGGAGAGATCGAGCAGCATCTTCCGCACGTAGGTGTCCGGTCCGTCGGCGGGCGCGTACTTGTTGAGCTCGTCCACGAAGACGACGACATGGTCCACGCCGAGGTCCCGCCGCTCGAGGTGCTCGCGGAGCTTCGACACCACGCGGGCGAACACGAGGTCCTGCGCGAGCGGGTCGAGGCCGGCCACATCGATGACCTGCACGCTCCTGTCGCGGAAGCTTCCCCACGGCAGGTCGTTGACGCCGCCGTCGTCGGTCACGAGGCCCTTGGACCGCGTGCTGATGTTGCTGAGTCGGTTCCGGACCTTCCTGATGGTCGCGACGTGGTGCGTGCGCCAGACCTCGCCACCCTTCCCGAGCGCTTCCATGAAATCGAAGATCGCGCGGAAGAATTCGTCGAGGTCGGCGAAGCTCTGGACCTGGAACGCCTTGCCCCGAAGCGACGGATCATAGAACTCCCGACCGACGACCCGCTCGGCCAGGAAATCGATGAACGCATCCGCCTTGGCGTCGACGTCGTCCTTGTTCATCACGACTTCCGCGAAGTCGAGCACCTCGCGGAGGCCCCAGACGAGCGGCTCCGTGCTCTCCGCCAGCGCTTCATTCGTGCGGAGCGTGTTGAGGTTGACGCCGTCGGGACGGAACGGAGCGAAGTAGCGCACGTCGCGGAATGGCTCGGCTGCGAGGCCCATCCGGTCGTAGAGGCCGCGGTCGGCGGCGGCGAGCTCGGCCGGCTGGTCGAGGAAGCAGAGATCCGGCCCCTTCACGTTGAAGCACACGGCCGCGACGCTTCCCTTGTGCGCGGGAAATGTCTGGAAGATGCTCGTGAGGAGGAACTCGACGGCGCTCGTCTTCGTCGCGAGGCCGGAGACGCCGGAGATGTTGAGGTGCGCCGCTTCCGGGCCGAGCAGGAAGTCGCAATCGAGCGAGACGGGGGACTCGAGCCCGCCTGCCGCGTAGACGCCGACCGGAATTCCCGTCGCCCGCTCCCCCACCGTGTAACCCTCCATCCGGAGCGCCAGCGCCACATCCTCATCCGTGGCCAGGTGCACGGGGCCGATCGGCACCGGCTGCAGCGGCTCGGCGGGCTCCTGCCGCAGCACCGATGCGAGATAGAGGCGGATCTCGGAACGCGCGGACGGCGCCGGCGGGGACGCCGGGTCTCCATCGGCGCCGAGCACGTCCATCATCGGGGTGGGCAGGTCGGAATAGGCGGAGCCGTCGGTCACGACGCCGTAGACTGTCCGCCCACCCGCGCTCACGCACACGATGGCGCCGATGCCGACTGCACTCTCGCGCGCGGTCCAGAAATAGAACTGATGCGGCGTCGACGGCTTGAGCTCCGTCGCCACCACGCGACCGATCGGATGCCGGGTCACCGGGGTTTCCGTCATTCTGCTCGCAGGAATTGCTGCACGGTGTGAGTGCCGTAGAGAAGCCGGTCCCACTGCGGGCCGCCGCTCACCGGAAGGCGCTCGGCGAGAAGCGCGCGTGAGATATCGTCGGCCCGCTCCGGCGAGCCGTTGACCGCTGCCACTTCGACGCGCACGAGGCCGTGAAAGAGATCGCGACCCTCCCAGGGCCAGAGCCGCAGCGCCCAGGCGAGCACCGGGCGGAATCCCGGGGTCGGCTCGAAGACACTCGTTCGGTGCGCCGGAGGAAGCCGGAGATACCGCTCGAGGTCGGCGCCGTCGAAGGGAAGCGTCGAGTGACTCTTCACGATCCCGATCGCGCGCGGGTCCTCCGCGAGCGTCGGGCTCCCGCTCAGCGAGCCGTCGAGGATGAGCCAGCCCCCGCGCTGGCGGCGGAAGGCATCGGCGGCGGCAAGCTCCAGGTTGCCGCGCACGCGGTCCACCGCGCGACGTATTTCCGCGAGATCGCGCAACGGATGCAGCGGTCCCTCCGGAAGCTCGAGCGCCTCGACGCCATCGGGCTCACCGCCGAACTCGGCGAGTGCGGCCCGCCGCCCGACGAGATACACCTGCCGCTCCCGGACGACCGTCGTGAAGAGCCCGTCGACGCGCTCCCGGACCGCGGCCCGCGCTTCGGCGAGCGCCAGTGGCGCCGATCCGAAGTACCCGAGCAGCTCGGTGCGCTGCGTGCCGTCGAGAAACGCGACTGGCGCGTCGAACGGCGCCGCCGCGGGGACCGGGTGCGCGCGAAGTTCCGCATCCTCGATGAGCCGTGCGGGGCGGATCGTCGCGTCTTCATCGCGGAACGGCAACACCGCCGGCATGCCCGCCGCCGGCGCCATGCCGGCGGCGGCAAGTCGTTTCCGGCAGCGCAACACGAGTCTGGTGAACACGAGATTCAGCGCGGAGGGAAGCGCGGAGCGGGTTTCCGCTTGGCCGTGATGACGCTCACAGACAGGAAGGTAGCCGACCGGACACACTGCGCAACGGAATACCGCCGACCCCGGAGCGCGCGTGAAAGAGCGAAACGATCGACGGCCGGTCCTCATCACCGGCGGCGCCGGTTTCATCGGAACAAATCTGGCGCACCGCCTGCTTTCGGCCGGACGACGTGTCGTCATCTTCGACAACTTCTCGCGGCCGGGCGTGAAGCACAACCTCAGAGCCCTCCGGGCCGCCCACGGAGACGAGACTCAGGTCCTGGCCGCGGACGTGCGGGACGAGCTCGCGCTCCAACGGGCAATCGCGGCCTGCTCCACGGTCTATCATCTCGCCGCCCAGCCGTTTGCCCCTGCCGGCGCGCACGACCCCGTCGGCCAGTTCGAGACCAATGCGCGCGGCACCCTCAACCTGCTCGAGGCGATCCGGGTCGCCTCGTCGCCCCCGGCGCTCGTCTACGCTTCCACCAGCCGGGTCTACGGGCCGCTCGAGCATGTGACGCTGCGGGAAGCCGGTGACCGGTACGAGCCGGAGGATCCGGTGCTGCTCCGCTCGGGGATCGCCGAGACCCATCCGCTCGATTTCTACGGGCCGAATGGCTGCTCGAAGGGCGCCGGCGATCAGTACGTCCTCGATTACGCCCGCATCTTCGGCCTTTCGGCGACGGTCTTTCGCCTCAGCTGTGTCTACGGCCCATTCCAGACCGGCGCTGCCGGACGGGGCTGGGTCGCCGAATGCCTCTCGCGCGCGCTGCGCCGCGAGCCGGTCACGATCTATGGCGACGGCCGCCAGGTGCGCGACCTGCTCTACGTCGACGACGTCGTCGAAGCGCTCGTGCTGGCGGAGGAGAAGATGGGAATGCTGCGCGGGCGGGCATTCAACATCGGCGGCGGGCCGGAGCGGACGCTCAGTCCGCGGGAGCTGCTGCAGATGGTGGGCGAGCTCTCCGGGCAGCCGCCGCAGGTGCGGTACGAGCCGTGGGCGCCTTCCGACCAGCGGTACTACGTCTCGGATCCCTCGCTCTTCGCGACGCTTGCCGGATGGCAGCCTCGCACGGCCGTGCGCACCGGTGTGGAGCTGCTCTATCGCTGGATGCGGGAGGCGGCGGGATCGGTGCTCGAATCGGAGCGGGCCGTGCTGCTGGCGCTCGCGGGCTCGGATGCGCGCGGGTGAGCCGCCTGCTCAGTCGTCGTCGAACTCGGGAAACTGCGGGACGCCGGTGAGCCAGAAGCCGGCGAGCGTTCCCTGCTCGTCGACCTCGATGTACAGGTGATCCGCCGCGCGAATCACTTCGACCTGCCGTTCGGGGCCGATCCGCAGGTGAAACACGCTCTCCGATGCGTCGGTCTTCACGCTCAGCACCGTGTCCACTTCCATCGACGAGATCCCCGGCTTCGACGGCCGCTTCGCGACGACGACCCGTCCCTCCGTGAGCTGCGCGGGCACTGCGAGGCTGGGCGACGTCGCCACTTCCGGCCAGACCACGATGTCGAGGCCGCAGATGACGCCGTCGGCGACGTCCAGCACGGCCACCGACCCCTGTTCGTCGCTCAGCTCGACCGAGCCGGTGAGCCCGCCCACCTTGCGGCTCGCCTTGAATGCACCGGAGAGGATGTCCGTCTCGGGATCCCAGCGCCAGGAAATGTTCGGGAGCTTGCCGCCAAGCGGCTCGATGTGGGCGTCGATGCTCACGAGCGTGCCTCCGCCGCCG
>DASTUP010000045.1:0-2461 GCA_035759585.1 Gemmatimonadales bacterium
GCCTGCGGCTTACGCCGCGAGTGGAGTGCATGCGCCCGACTGAGCGCGAGCGAGAATCGCGCGAGCATCGTGAGGTCGGCGTGGAGTGCCACCCGCTCAAGCCCGCGCACGCGGAGCGGCGCGAGTCCGTACTGACCCTGAGCCTCCACCGGGCGGGGGCGCACCGCGGCACTATGCGCGATCGGGCACCCGCACCGCTCGCACCCATGCGCCACGGGCCTCAGAACGCGTAGATCGTGAGCGGCACGGACTGGCCATCTACCAGGCGGCGGCTATCAATCACCATGGTGCGCAGGGAAGCGACGCAAGCGGCGCCGCTGGGGCTCGGGTGACCGCCGAGTAGAGCGGTCTTTCAGCGCTGCTTCGTCAGGCTTCCGTACCATCGGCGCTGCGACTGTGATCGAAGCGACGCTCTACACCGACGCCGCCTGTCCGTGGGCTTACTCGGCGAATCCGTCCTTTCGGGTGCTCGAGTGGCGCTACGGCGATCAGCTGGCGTGGCGTCTGGTGACGATCGGCTTGCGCGAGGACGCGAGCGGGCTTGTTGAGCACGGATACGATCCCGTCCAGGCGGCGGTACGGCAGATGATGTTCCGCCGGCGCTATCGGATGCCGTTTGCGCTCGCGCCGAAGGAACGCCCGGCGGGTACCGGCCGTGGGTGCCGGGCTGTGGTCGCCGCGCGTCTGCTCGATCCTGGGAGCGAGTGGCGTGTCTTGCGGGCGCTGCAGTTTGCGAACTTCACAACACCGCTATTGCTCGATGACGACGAGCGGATCCGCGATGCACTTCGAGCCGTCCCCGGGATCGACGCGGACACGATCGTCGACCGCCTCGACGACCACGAGGTCGCTCAGGCGTACGAACGCGATCGGGCGGAAGCGCGGGCTGCGGCCGGCACTGCCGCCGAGTCCCAGGGCAAGACGTCGACCTCCGACGGCCCTGTCCGCTTCACCGCGCCCTCGCTCGTCTTCGAGCGGGACGGCCACCGGCTCATCGCTGGCGGCTGGCAGCCGATCCTGGCCTACGACGTCCTCGTCGCCAACCTCGACCCGGCGATCCGGCGCACGCCTCCGCCGGAGTCACCGGAACCGCTACTCGAGCGCTTCCCGGACGGGCTGACCACGGCCGAGGTCGCGGCGCTGCTTGCGCAAGGACCGGACTACCGTGCTGATCCGGAAGCGGCTGAGCAGGCGCTGCTTCAGCTCGTCGCCGGCGGTGAGGCTGTCCGCGTGCCGCTCGGCCACGACGCGCTCTGGCGTGTGGCGCACGTCGCCGAGGCATCGGTTCGCGAGAAGAGCGCGGCGGCCGTAGCCTAGGAATGCCATGAAGGAGGGCCTCCCGCGGAGTCATGCTCCGCGCGTCCTCTACGAGACGAAGGGAGGCCCCTGCAATGTTGTACGCCGGATTGGATCTCAGCCGCAAGCGTCTCGACTTCCACTTGCTGGGAGAGAGCGGTGCGTGCCTAGAGGTCGGCGCCACCCCGCCCGATTGTGATGGCCTGCGCGGTCTTGCCCGACGGGTGGACCGGCATGGCCAGCGGGTGCGCGCGGCGATCGAGTCGATGACTGGCGCCCGCTTCGTGCACGACCAGCTCGAGCTCGCGCGGGCTGGGAGGTCGAGATCGCGGACGCGCAGAAGGTGAAGGGACTGGCGCCGCTGGCCTGCAAGACCGACCGGATCGACGCCTGGGTGTTGGCCGAGCTCTGCCGCCGCGAGCTCGTGCCGGCGATCTGGCTGCCCGATCCGGAGGTGCGGGCGGAGCGGGAGCGGGCCCGCTGCCGCCTGCACCTCGTCCGCCACCGCTCGAGCCTGAAGCAGCGCGTGCATGCCGTCCTGCTCGCGCATGGCCAGCCCTGCCCGGTCTCCGACCTCTTCGGCAGCGCCGGCCGCCAGCTGCTCGCGCGGCTCCAGCTGCCCGAGCCGTGGGCCGCTAACGTCGAGGCGAGCCTGCGCCTGATCGACGACCTCGATCACGAGATCAGTGAGTGCGAGCGAGAGCTCAGGCGACTCGGCGCCGAGCATCGCTACGTGCCGCTCCTGCTGACCGTCCCGGGGATCGCCTGGGTGCTCGCGTACACGATCGCGGCTGAGATCGGTGACATCGCTCGCTTCGCCTCGCCGACCAAGCTCGCCGGCTACAGCGGGCTCTGCCCCCGCGTCTACCAGTCGGGCGCGTCCGACCGCCGCGGCCCACTCTCCAAGCAGGGTCCGAAGTACCTGCGCTGGGCGCTCGTGGAGGCGAGCACGCACGCCTGCACGCACCCGCTCTACCGCGAGCGCTACCTGCGCACGCGCCAGCGCCTGGGCAAACAGCGAGGCCCCAGAGTCGCGCAGGTCGACCTCGCCCGCCGCCTCGCCGAGGCGATCTGGCACATGCTCACCCGCAACCGTCCCTTCGCTCCGGCAGGCGCCGCCAAGCCCCGGGCCGCGTGACGGCCCTCTAGGAGATGCGCCACCGGA
>DASTUP010000046.1:0-4519 GCA_035759585.1 Gemmatimonadales bacterium
GCGCACCGCCTACGTCCGCTGGCCGGACGACGAGGCCGGCGCCGAGCTCTGGCTTCGCAACGATCCGGACGTCATCGCCGCGATCCAGCACCTGCCGCGCGTCGCCACCCTCCTCGGGTCCGGGCCCTGAGCAAACGTTCCCCCCTCCCGGGGTATGGCGGTATCTTCTGACCCATGGCTACTCGTACCTCCGGCCGCACCAAGGCCGCCGCTTCCGCCCGGCTCGAGAAGGCCGACCTCCTCGAGCTGTACCGGATCATGCTGCTCTCGCGCCGGATCGACGACAAGGAGATCCAGCTCAAGCGCCAGAACCGGATCTTCTTCCAGATTTCGGGCGCGGGTCACGAGGCCGTCCTCGCGGCGGCGTCCCGCACCTTCCGCTCCGGCTACGACTGGTTCTACACCTACTATCGCGACCGCGCGCTCTGCCTCGGCCTCGGCATGACGGCGACGGAGCAGCTCCTGAGCGCGGTCGGCGCCGCGGACGACCCGAATTCGGGCGGGCGCCAGATGCCCTCGCACTGGGGCCACAAGGACTTCAACATCGTCAGCGCGTCGAGCCCGACCGGGACGCAGTTCCTGCAGGCGGTCGGCTGCGCCGAAGCGTGGCTCCGGTACTCGCAGAACGACCGCATCGAGGAATCGGAGAAGCCGATCCAGGGTGACGAGGTCGTCTTCTGCTCCACCGGCGACGGCACCACGAGCCAGGGCGAGTTCTGGGAGGCGCTCAACACGGCCACCAACCTCAAGCTCCCTGTCGTGTTCGTGGTCGAGGACAACGGCTACGCGATCTCGGTGCCGGTCGAGGTCAACACGCCCGGCGGATCGATCTCCAGGCTCCTCACCGGCTTTCCCGACCTCTTCATCCAGGAATGCGACGGCTGCAACGTGCTCGAGTCGTACGACACGCTCGCACGCGCCGTCGAATACTGCCGCCAGCGGAAGGGCCCGGCACTCGTGCATGCGCACGTGATCCGGCCGTACAGCCACTCGCTCTCGGATGACGAGGTTTTCTATCGCCCGCCGGAAGAGCGCGAGGCCGATGCGGCGCGCGACCCGATCCTCACGTTTCCCCGCTACCTGATCGAGCAGGGGATCGCGACGGAGGCGGAGATCGAGGGCATCAGGCAGCGGGTCGACGAGGAAGTCGAAGTCGCCACCGAAGTGGCGCTCGCCTCGCCGCAGCCGGCGCTCGACTCGGTCTATCGCTACGTCTATTCCCCCGACGTCGATCCGACGAGCGAGCAGTTCGACACCGAGGACGATCCGAAGTTCACGGGCGAGCCCACGACCATGGTGGACCTGCTCAACGCCTGCCTCCGCGACGAGATGCAGCGGGACCCGCGCATCGTCATGTTCGGCGAGGATGTCGCGGACTGCAGCCGCGAGGAGAACCTTCCGAACGTGAAGGGGAAGGGCGGCGTCTTCAAGGTGACGTGGGGCCTCCAGAAGGCGTTCGGCGGCAACCGCGTGTACAACTCGCCGCTCGCGGAGGCGAACATCATCGGCCGGGCCATCGGCCTCGCGGCGCGCGGGCTCAAGCCGGTCGTCGAGATCCAGTTCTTCGACTACATCTGGACCGCGTACATGCAGCTGCGCAACGAGCTCGCGCTGATGCGGTGGCGGTCGAACAACGCCTTCGCCGCGCCGGTCGTCGTCCGCGCCACCTATGGCGGGTACCTGAAGGGCGGCTCGATCTACCACTCGCAGACCGGCGCCGCCGTCTTCACCGGAATTCCCGGCTTCCGCGTGGTCTGCCCGAGCACGGCGCTCGATGCCAACGGCCTCCTCCGCACCGCGATCCGCTGCGAAGATCCCGTCCTCTTCCTGGAGCACAAGCACCTCTACCGCCAGACCTACAACAAGGCGCCGAACCCGGGCCCGAACTTCATGATCCCGCTCGGGAAGGCGAAGGTCGTGCGCGAGGGGACGGACATGACGGTCGTCACCTACGGCGCGGTCGTGCAGCGGACGCTGGTCGCGGCAAAGGAAATGGAGGAGCGGCACGGCGTCTCGGTCGAGGTGATCGACCTCCGTTCGCTGAGCCCGGTGGATTACGAGACGATCTACAGCTCGGTGCGGAAGACGAGCCGCGTCATCGTGGCGTACGAGGATTCGATGAGCTGGGGATACGGCGCCGAGATCGCCGCGCGCATCGCCGACGAGACGTTCGCCTTCCTCGATGCGCCGGTCCGGCGCGTGGCGGCGACCGACACGTTCGTGGCCTACGCGCCCGAGCTGGAGGATGTCATCCTGCCGCAGGTTGAATCGCTGCGGGCCGCGATGGAGGAAGTGATCCGTTTCTAGCGCCGCCCCGCGCGGTGACCATCACCGCGCGGCGGAAAATACCTCGGGGGACAACCGATGACATCGATGAACAGGAGCCGCGCCTGCGCGGCTGTGCTGGCGTTTGCCCTTTTCCTGCTCCCGGCGGTGGCGGAAGCCCAGCTCGGCGGTCTCAGCCGACGCATCCGGGACAAGGCCAGGGAGCGCGTCGAGCAGAAGGAAGAGGAGACGGCGGAGCGGGTGGTGGATGCCGCGGATCCCGCCACCGCCGGCGGCGCGGCCTCGGCGGACTCCGCCGCGCCGGCAACCGGCGCCGCCCCGGCGACATCGGCCGCCTCGGGAGCTTCCGCCACGTCACAGAAGCCGGGAGAGGGGGCGTGGGTCCGATACGACTTCGTCCCCGGGGAGCGCATCCTCTTCGTGGACGATTTCGCGAAGGAGCAGGTGGGCGATTTCCCGCGCAGGGTCCAGTTCATCGAAGGCAACATGGAGACCGCCGAGTGGCAGGGCGGGCACTGGCTGCGGGCAACGAGCTGGCCCAGCAAGTTCGCGATCGAGCTGCCCGAGACCCTTCCCGAGCGCTTCACCGTTGAATTCGACGTGGTAACCGGCCGCGCCAACGCCTACGTGGAGATCGGCTTCGTCGAGGGAGACGATCACACGAAGGTGTATTACCGGGAGATTTCCGGCACGATCGAGGGTGGGGTGGAGGGCGCCGGCGTTCGAGCGTACTCGCGGAAGGAGCATGAAGGGGGAACCCCGTTCCGCGCGCGAATCATGGCGGACGGAAAGTACGTCAAGGTCTATGTCGGCGAGACTCGTGTGGCCAACGTCCCCACGGCCGATCTGGGCCGCTCGAACCGGATCTACTTCGAGTTCCCTGCGCTGCCGGACGACCCCGCCTTTCTCACGAACGTGAGCATCATGGCCGGCGGCCGCGATCTCTACGATGCCCTCAGCGCAGAGGGCCGGGTCGCCACGCAGGGGATCTATTTCGACACCGGGAGCGACCGGATCCGGCCGGAGTCCACCCCGACTCTCCGGCAGATCTCCACGATGCTGGCGGAGCATCCGGACCTCCGGCTCACGATCGAGGGCCATACCGACAACGTCGGGAACGCCGCGGCCAACAAGACACTGAGCGAGAAGCGAGCGGCGGCGGTAAGCGCATATCTCGTGGGCGCCGGCATCGACGCCTCACGCCTCGAGGCCGCCGGCCTCGGCGACACGAAGCCCGCCGCTCCCAACGCCACCCCGGAAGGCCGGCAGCAGAATCGGCGGGTGGAGCTGGTGAAGCGGTAGGCGGCCGGAAGGTCGGAGGATCTGAAAAAAAGAGAGGGCGTTCCCGCGAAGGAACGCCCTTTTTCCATCGGTCCCGTTCCGACCTTCCGACCCTACCGCATCGCCTCCCGGATCTCTGCCGCCGCCTCGATCGCGTTGTCCATGTTGCGGCTCAGGGCGCGGGCCTGCTGCGTGGCGTGGGTGATATCGCCCATCACCTCGGCGACGTTCGACGAGGTGAGCTTGAGAAGATCGAGCCGCAGGTTCTGCATGGCGAGCACGCACGACTCGAGATTGCCCGCTACCTGGCTCCGCTGCGCCATCAGGCCCGTGAGCGTGCGCTTCTGGCGCTCGAGGAGGTCGATCTGGCGCGCGTGCTGCTCGCGGTCGGGATCGGACTGGAGCGCAGCGAGCTTCTCGTCGATCCGCGCGATGTCCCCTTCGCCCTGGATGTCGGTGTCCATCAGGTGCAGGGTGCGCGCAAGCTCGCTTGCGCGGCTGTAGAGGCCGTCCACCGTCTCGTGGATGTCGGACAGGTCCTTCCGCACCCCGGGCGCGAGCTTCTCGTATCGGCGGAGGATCGCCTGGCGGTCCTTGTACACCTGCTCGATGTCCGGATACTGCAGCCCGAACTCTTCGCGCTTCGGAAGCGGAAGCTGCCGCGGCAGCTTTCCGCCGGCACCGACGCGCATCTTGGTCTCCACGGCGTCTGGCGCCGAAGGCCGGCTCAGCACGTCGCGCCAGCTGTAGCCCGCCTGCCAGAGCTTCGCGTAGTTCTTGAGCAGGCCGATGCCCATCCCGAACGTCGGAAAGAGAAACCACGGCGCGTCGAGACCGGTCGCGACGTTGATGCCGAGGCAGCCGACCGAGACCGCGGCCCAGCTCGCGAACTGCCCGCGCACGCGCTGGACGATCTTCGGCTCCCCCGTGTCGGGGAGCGGCGTATCCTGAT
>DASTUP010000047.1:0-2008 GCA_035759585.1 Gemmatimonadales bacterium
TCGGGGCTGGTGGCGCGGGACGCGGCAGTTGCTGGAGCCGTTGGACGCTGCTTCGAATGACGCGAACCTCGCCGAGTGGCTCGACTTGCTGGCGGCGGCGGGCGAAGCGTTGTGCGGAATGGCCCTCTGGGCGCAGCCGGACGGTCGCGCGCTGTCGGCGTTCCTGGATGACCTGCGCGATGCGGCGCGCGCGGCGGGGACGGGGCTCGTGCTCGCGGCGGTCCTCGGGCTCTCGGTCGGCGGGCTCGGGATCCTCCTGCTTTCGCCGCTGCTCGAAGTGATGAAGGCGCCGGCGGACGTGGGACAGGTGGCGCGTGAGTTCCTCGTCGTGCAGTTCGCCGGCGCCTTCCTCATCTATGGCTACTTCGTCGTGGCAGCCGCGTTCCGGAGCTCGGGGGATACGCGCACGCCGTTCATTCTTCTCGGCGCATCCGTACTGCTCAACGTCGTGCTCGATCCGCTGCTCATCCTCGGCATCGGCCCCTTTCCCACGCTCGGCGTGTACGGCGCCGCGCTCGCCACGGTGCTCACGCGCGCGCTGGCGTGCATCTTCGGGCTCGGCCTGCTGGTGAAGCGGGGAATGATCCTGCCCGACTGGAGCGGCCGGACCGCGCGCACGATCGCGCGCGTCGGCGCCCCGACGATGCTGACCGGCGTGCTGTTCAGCCTCATCTACATCTGGCTGGCCCGCGTCACGGCCTCGTTCGGGACTCCCGCACTCGCCGCACTGGGGCTGGGACACAAGATCGAGGGCGTGAACTACATGATCTGCATCGGCTTCGCGATCGCCGCGGAGACGGTCGTGGGCCAGAATCTCGGTGCCGGCCACCGGGAGCGGGCGCGCGCCGCGGGGTGGATGACGGCGCGATTCGCCCTGGTTCCGGCAACGGTCATCGCGGTCGTCTTCCTCGCCGTCCCCGAGTCACTTGCGCGCATCTTCACCGACGATGCACCCACGATCGCCGCAGCCGCGCTGTATCTTCGTGCGGTGGCGATCGCCCAGCTCGCCCTTCCGTTCGAGGCAGTCCTCGAGGGCGCGCTCGCCGGCGCCGGGTTCACGTTCTGGCCGATGACGGCGGTCGTGACACTCAATGCGCTGCGCATACCGCTCGCGCCGGTCGTCGCGACGGAATGGGGCCTGGCCGGCGTCTGGTGGCTCCTCTCGGTGACCGCGATGGCACGCTCCCTTGCGCTCGTGTCGTTCTGGCGGTGGAGCCGCTGGACCGATTCGCGGGTCTGATCGCGGAAGCCGACGTTCGTACATCCCTGTGGAAAGGGTCCCGCCCCGGCCGATGAAGCTGATCACCCTGCTCACCGATTTCGGCACGACGGACGCCTACGTCGCCGAGATGAAGGGACGAATTCTCTCCCTTGCGCCCGAGGCGCAGCTCGTGGACGTCTCGCACACGCTCGCCCCGGGGGATGTGCGCGCGGCAGCGTACATCATGGGGCGCGTCTGGCAGCAGTTCCCGGAGGGAACGGTGCATCTCGCCGTCGTCGATCCTGGCGTCGGTACCGACCGCCATGCACTCGCGGTGTCGGCGCACGGGCATTTCTTCATCGGCCCGGACAACGGGATCCTGAGCTCGGTGATCCGCGACGCGAGGGTGAGCGTCGCGATCCTGCCGATTCCGGATGGCGTATCGTCCACCTTTCATGGGCGCGACGTCTTCGCTCCCGCGGCCGCGGCGCTTTCCTGCGGGTCGGGACTCGGCGAGATCGGCGAGGTCTTCCGTGGCGTGCCGGTGCGAATCGCGACGCGGGAGCCGTATCACGAGGGGAAGACGCTGATCGGGGAGGTGATCTACGTCGACCGCTTCGGCACGCTGGTGACGAACTTCACTGCGGAGAACCTGCCGGACTACGCGAGCGTCGAGATCGAGGGCGTGGAAGTCGGAAAGCTCCGCCGGACCTACGGCGACGTGCCAACCGGCGGCCTCGTCGCGTACCTCGGCTCGGCCGGCGACGTCGAGATCGCCGTCCGTGACGGCTCGGCGGCGCGACGCTT
>DASTUP010000048.1:0-5266 GCA_035759585.1 Gemmatimonadales bacterium
GGCTTCAGCCGCGAGACGGCGGCGGCAACGCACTTCTACGCAGATAGGCCCGGGTCTTCGACCCGGGCCTTCCTTCAATTACATGATCGCCTTCCGCGCCTTCTCGCGGCTGAAGCCGCGGCTCGGCTATGTGTCGCTGAAGCGACATTGGGTCGGGATGCCTGTGAGGTTCCGGGGAGTGGAGGGTGCAGCGGAGCCCAACTTCGCATCCTTTCGCTGCATTCGCCCGTAGTGTGCTCTGGTCTGCACCGGTGCGACGCCTCCAACCCCTTCCGGGCCTGCCATGCCGTCCTCACACCGCCACATCGTTCCCATGCTGCTCGCCACGCTGGCCGCCCTCTCATGCCGCTCTGAGCCCGAAGAATCCTGGGGCTTCATCGCCACCCTCGGCAACGACACCACCTCCGTCGAGCGCGTCACCCGCCAGGGGAACCGCATCACGGGCGATGCCGTCGGCCGCTCGCCGCTCGTCGTGCGCCGGCGCTGGGAAGCGACGCTCGCGCCCGACGGCTCGGTGGAGCACTGGGTGATGGACACGCACATCCCCAACGCCCCGGAGGGCGAGCGCGACCTGCACCACGAGATCGAGCGAAGCGACGCCGGCATCCGGATGGTGCGGCAGGCGGGGACGGACTCGATGGACCGCACGGTGCGCGAGCCGTCGCTGCGGACAGTGCCCTGGAACGCCTTCCTCTATTCCACGTCGGAGCTGCTCTTCCAGAACGCGCGCGGACTGCCGGACACCGCGCGCATCGGGCAGTACTTCTTCGAAGGGTGGGCCGAAGGGAAGCTGGGGTTCGCGCGGGTGCGGGAAATGGGTGATGGGCGCGTGGCGATCACGAGCACGGGATTGGCAGGTTCGGGTCTCGGGGTGCTGGACTCGGGAGGGCGCATGCTTTCCTACTCTGGCGCCGGGACGACGTACCATCAGGAGGTGCGGCGCGTACGCGACGTGCCGGATCTCGACGCCATTCTCGAGCGCTTCGCGGCGGACGAGCGGGCGAAGGGAGTGCAGCGCTGGCTCAGCGTGCGCGACACGATGCGCGCGACGCTCGGCGGCGCGACCATTACCGTCGACTACAGCCGTCCGCTGCAGCGCGGCCGCGCACTGCTCGGCAACCTCATCCCCTACGGCCAGGTGTGGCGCACCGGGGCGAACGCGGCGACACAGCTCACCACTGCCGCGCCGATCCGACTCGGCGGCGTGCCGCTCGACAGCGGGACGGTCACGCTCTGGACGCTGCCGACGGAGCGTGACGTGCAGCTCGTGATCAACAGAGAGGCCGGGCAGTGGGGGACGTCGTATCGGCGGGAGAACGACATCGCCCGCGTGGCGATGGAGGTGGATACGCTCGACGTGCCGGTAGAGGCGTTCACGATCCGGGTGGACAGCTCGGCGTCGCGGCTGGTAATGGAGTGGGGAACGTTTCGGTGGAGTGCGCCGGTGGAGGCGGGGAGATAGGTTCGCGTCGGCCTCACGCGGCTTCAGCCGCGAGAGGTCCGGAGGCCGCCCGATGCCCTCGCCTCAGTGAGCCATGCCACACGGCGTGGATTGGGTGATCTGCCGTGGACGTATCCGGGCTCCGATTTCAGGTTGCACTCTCACCTGGGAGGCCGATATGGCGACACAGACGATCGAAGCCGAAGTGCTGGAGCTGGAGCAGCGCTTCTGGCAGGCAATGAAGGACCTGGACGTGGAGACGGCGGCGAGCCTGACCGCCGAGCCCTGCCTGCTGACCGGAGCGCAGGGCGCGAGCCTGATAGACCGGAAGACGTTCCGGGAAATGATGAGGGCGCCGAACTACACCCTCGACCGGTTCGAGCTGAAGGAAGGGGCGCACGTGCGCCAATTGCGCGACGACGTCGTGGTCGTCGGGTACGAGGCACATGAGGAGCTGACGGTCGAAGGGAAGCCGGTGAAGCTGGACGTGGTGGAGACTTCGGTCTGGGTGCGCAACGATGGGCGGTGGCTCTGCGCGGCGCATACCGAAGCGATCAAGGGGGATCCGTTCGGGCGGGATCGAGGGGTGAGGAAGGGGTAAGGAATTCGCTCGTCCGCGCTCTCGCGGCTGAAGCCGCGGCTCGGCTATGTGTCGCTGAAGCGACGTTGGATGCGATCGCCGTTGCCGGGGGATGCGAAGGTGAGCGCCGCGGTCGGGACGCCGGCCACCCGCCACCAGGGCCGCCGCGGCGCTACCTTTCAGGCAAGGTGTATTGCCGTTCCATCTTGCCAAGGCCGGCCGTCTTCGCCGGGATCAGGATCGTACAGTGACAGAGCAGCGCGTCCTGCCTCCCCGCCGAAGGGAGCGCATCGTCATCTGCGACTACAACCAGTTGCTGCAATCGGTCACCGGCCTGCTGCGCATGAGCGGGTTCAACGTCTTCCAGGCATACGATGGCCTCGCGGCGGAAGAGCTGTGCGCGCAGCTCGATCACATCGACCTCCTGGTGCTCAACACACTCGGCACCGGCACCGACCTCGCCGCGCTGATCGGCAACGTGCGTACGCGGCACCCCGGCATGCCGGTGCTGCACATCGGCACAGCGCGGCCCGACGGCCTGCCGGCCGACGTCCCGTCGCTCGAGGAAAACTTCGACTCGGCGAAGCTCCTCCGCTACGTGGAGGAGCTCATCGTCTAGGAACCGCGATCCGCGGCGAGTTCGAGCGATTCGAAGGCTCCGGCGATCTGGTTGCTCACGGCGCGCCGATGAGTCCGGCAATGACCGCGGCCACTCCCGTGGCGCGCGCGACGAGCAGGCCCCGCGGCGCCAGCCGCTCGGCCGTGACGGCCACCCCTATCAATATCATGACGCGGAGATCCATGGCGCCGAGCGCGAGCAGCGCGAGCGTCGGACCGGCGCAGGAGCGGACGCAGCAGGCGCCAAGACGAAGGCCGTCGAGCCACGTTGCGGCTGCGGACCGCGATACGGCCGTGCCAGCCGCCGTCACCATCCCGTGATACTCTTCCAGATGCTTCGCCTTCCACGCCGTGAATTGGAGCGCGCCAGCTACGATCAGCAGCACGCCCGTCGGCAGCGAAAGCGTCGGGGCGATGTGGACGGCCCCTCCCACTGCGGCCCAGACCGGGAAATAGCCCAGGGAAAGTGCGAGCGGCCGCGCACTGCGCGCGAGCACCGGCACGAGCGACGGAAGCATCATCATCACCATCATCGCGGTCCACATCGCGACGAACGACGCGGCCGCCGTCCACTCGTGCCCGTGCCCGTGCGCCGGCATCAGCGCGCCCCGTACGCGTCGCGGTGCCGTATCCAGTAGCCGTGCTCGTTGCGGCCCTTCGGCGCGCGGTCGAGCCACTGGTACATCCCCCACACCGCATCGAGTCCGCGCGCATAGGCGGAGTACGCATGGTAGACCACGCCGTCCTCGAGCACGAAGCTGCTGAGGCCCGGCCGCTCGCGCGTATACGTCGGGAGGTCGGTCCCGGTCGCCGCGGCGGAAGGCACGGGCTTGCCGGCGCGCTCCTCCGTCATCGGCGGCTCCTGCCGGTAGTTGTACTCGATCGCGCCGGCCCACTGCTGCTCTTCCGTGAAATGGGCGCTGAAGTCGGAGCCGAAATCGCTCCTGAACGCCGAGGCCCAGGGGAAGGTCCATCCCATCCGCTGGCGGAATGCCTGCAGCTTCGGAAGCGGCGCGCGCGAGACGGCCCAGAGCGCCACGTCGTGATTCGCGAGGTGCGGCTCGATGCCGTCGAATCCGTCCGCGATCGCGGAGCATGATGGGCAGCCCGCGGTGTAGTCGGGACCGAACATGAAGTGGTAGACGAGGAGCTGCGACCGCCCGCGGAACAGATCGGGCAGCGAGGCGCTCCCCTCGTCGGTCTCGAATCGGTACGCCTTGTCGATCCGCACCCACGGCAGCGCCTGCCGCTGCGCCGCCACCGCATCACTCTGCCGGGTCATCTCCTTCTCCGCCTGCAGCAGCTCGAGGCGCGCCCTTCGCCACTGGTCGCGCGTTCCGATCAGGTTCCTGGTGCTCGTCGTTGCGGTCATCGTGCTTGTCTCCGGTGCCGGGGTGTTCGATCTTTTCGGCCGGCCCGTATTGGCCGGCCACGCACCGACACTAACGCCGCAACTCGACAGGGTGGGAGTTACAGAACTGGCGGGATTTCCGTGGACTCGCTGATCACCGCCGCCGCCCGCGCACTCTCGGCGGGCGATCCGCTTGGCGCGCTCAAGCGGGTGGCGCTGCGCGACGACGCGCCGGCGCTGGCACTCCGCGGCATCGCCATGGCGCAGCTCGGCGATTACGCGCGCGCAAGGGCGCTCGTGCGCCGTGCTGCACGCGCCTTCGGGCATCGCGAGCCCGTGGCCCGCGCGAGGTGCATCGTCGCCGAGGCGGAGATCGCGCTCGCCGCGCGCGACCTGTCGTGGCCGGCGGAAGCGCTCGATGCCGCGCGCGCGACGCTCGAGGAGCGCGGCGATCGCGTGAATGCCGCGCACGCACAGTATCTCGTTGTGCGCCGTCTCCTGCTGATCGGCCGGCTCGGCGAAGCAGAACGCATGCTCGCGAACCTGGACCCGACACCGTTCCCGCCCGCACTGCGCGCGGCGCACGAGCTCGTCGCGGCCGGCATCGCGATGCGGCGGATCCGGTCGAGGGAGGCGGGCGCGGCGCTCGCGCGTGCGGAGGCGGCGGCGCGTCGCGCAGGAGTGCCGGCGCTCATCGCGGAGGTCGCGAGCCTCGCTGCCATGCTCGAGGCGCCGGCGGCTCGCCGGACGACGAACGGTGAGGAGGAGCTGCTGACCCTCGCGGCGGTCGAAGAGGTGCTCGCATCCGGCACGCTCGTCATCGACGGCTGCCGCCACGCCGTGAGCCGGGGCAGAACGTTCGTCTCCCTCGCCGGCCGCCCGGTGCTTTTCGCGTTGGCGCGCACGCTCGGCGAGGCGTGGCCCGCCGATGCATCGCGCGCGGCACTGCTCGCAGCCTTCGGCGCGCACTTCACCGATGCGTCGCACCGGGCGCGGCTCAGGGTCGAGATCGCGCGGCTCCGCCGGGCGCTCGAGCCGCTGGCCGGCGTGGACGCGACGAAGGCGGGGTTCGTGCTGGTTCCGCGCGACGAGCTCGGCGTCGTCGTGATCGACCGGCCAGCGGACGAGCGGCACGGGAGAGTGCTCGCCCTTCTCTCCGACGGCGAAGGCTGGTCGAGCTCGGCGCTGGCGCTGGCACTCGCGACGAGCCAGCGGAGCGTGCAGCGCGCGCTCGACTCCCTGGCGGCGGATGGAAAAGTCCAGGCGTCGGGCCGAG
>DASTUP010000049.1:0-4411 GCA_035759585.1 Gemmatimonadales bacterium
GCTCGGTGCGCGCGCGCGATGCCCAGCTCGCCGGCGAGCTCGAAGTCGCATTCGCCGAGCTGCGCGCTCGCGCCGGCGCCCGCGGCACCCGCCTCGAGCCGGTGCGCGATTCACTCGGTGCGGGCCTCGTCCGCGCGGAGCAGCTCATCGGGACGCCCTCGTCGCCGCTGGCGCTGTTCTTCCAGTCGTTCATCCTCCTCGTCCGCGAAGGGCTCGAGGCCATCCTCATCGTCGGCGCGCTCCTCACCTTCCTGGTGAAGACCGGCGCGGGACACCGGCGCCGGGACATCCATGTCGGCGTGGGTGCCGCGCTCGCGGCGAGCCTTCTCACCGCGGTGCTGATCGAAACGCTGTTCCATCTCACTCCCGCGAGCCAGGAGACGCTCGAGGGGATCACGATGGTCGTCGCCACGCTCGTGCTCTTCTACGTGAGCTACTGGCTCCTGTCAAAGATGGAAGTGGTGAAGTGGACGCACTTCGTGAAGAGCCGCGTGCAGGACGCGGTCTCGAGCGGCTCGATGCTGGCCCTCGCCTCCGCCGCGTTCCTCGCGGTGTATCGCGAAGGCTTCGAGACGATCCTCTTCTACAAGGCGCTCTTCAGCTCCGGCGGGGAGAGCGCGCTGGTGCCGGTGCTGCTCGGCATGGCGGTCGGCGCCGTCGCCCTCGTCGGCGTCTACATCGCCATCAACCGCTTCGGCGTGCGGCTGCCGCTCAAGCCCTTCTTCGGCGTGACGAGCGCGTTTCTCTATGCGATGGCATTCATATTCGCGGGGAAGGGTATTGCGGAGCTGCAGGCCGGAAGCGTCGTGAGCACCACGTATGTCGCCGGCGCGCCCAACGTTCCGGCGCTCGGGATCTTCCCGACCCTCGAGACGCTGCTGGCGCAGGGCATCCTCCTCCTCCTCGCCGCCGTGGCGCTCGCGTGGACCTTCATCGTCGCCCCGCGCCGGCTTCGCGTGACCTCCGTGATGGTGCCGGAGCCGGACGGGGGCACGTCCCCGCGCACGCCGGCCGGATCACCGGTCGGCCCGGGGCAGACGCGAGATCTCACGCGCTCGCTCGAGCGCATCGAAGCGGATCTCGCGGAGGTGCGTGCCGAGCTCGAGCGCATGCGCCGCACCATCCGCGAGGGACGGGGAGCCGAATCCCCGGGCAGGCAGTAGATTCAGGGCGTTCCCGCGGTGCAGTCTGCCCTCCTGGAGGATGCCATGAGATCGGGTTTCTTGTCGGTGAGTGCGTTGTCCGTGTCCGGAATGCTCCTGCTTGCCTCGTGCGGCGGCAGGGCTGCCTCGATCAATACCGACCAGCTCGGCGTCGGCGACCGCTGGAATGCCACGCTCGCGACGCCCGCCCAGCTGATCGGTGCAGTGCAGGTCACGGGGAACGGCTGGATGGCAGCCGACGAGAATCCGGCGCGGACGCGGGCCGGCGCGACCCTCGCGAACGCCACGCCGGGCGGCGAGCATCCCTGGCACGTGCACGTGGGCCGCTGCGGCTCGAACGGCGCCATCGTGGGTGGCGCGTCGTCGTACCGGCCGCTCAAGGTCGGCCGGAATGGACGCGCGGAAGCCACCGCAACCCTCGACCTGGCGCTCCCACGCTCGGGCGAGTACTACATCAACGTCCATGCGTCGGCGGCGAACCTCGGCACGATCATCGCCTGCGGGAATCTCGCGCCACCCACGCGCTGAGACCTGCGCCGAATCCCCGGGCATCCGGAATGACAAAGGACCCATCTTGCGATGGGTCCTTTGCGTAGAGAGGTGGTAGATCGCCCCCTGAGTTTACGAAGACGAGCGTAAGTGCCCGGCTTCACCCTTCTTCGACCTACCACTTTTTCCTCGATCCGTACTGGACCACTTCCGCCCTCCCTTAAAGCAAGGTGAGTGCCACGATTCATGAGTGGTCCAAATCCTTACAGAACAACAGGATACGATTTTCGCCCGGAAGCGTGGAACGGCCCTCCGTTCGTCGAGTTTCTGAACGGAGGGCCGCCTGGATTCATAAGTCGTTGCTGCCCGAGCGCTTACGTCGCCGTCAAGGAACTGGTCGCCGGCGCCTTTCCGGCACCGGAAAGATACTGACCCGGGGCCGGACTCGGCCCGCTCCGCCACTTCGACACGAGCGCGATGCCGATCAGCACCAGCACGACGCTCGTCAGCTGCGCGATGGTGAACGGCCCGAAGAACCGATCGTCCTTGGCGCGGAAGATCTCGATGACGAATCGCTCGACGCCGGCCCACACGAGATACGCTCCGAAGAGCCACCCCGCCGGACGCTCGAGCTTGCGCCATTTCCAGAGGAAGAAGAAAGCGACCAGCATGATGGCGGTCTCGTAGAGCTGCGTCGGGTGCACGGCGAGCACGGTGCCGGGATCGATCCCTGCCGGCACCGCAATGCCGAACTCGCGAAGGTTGGCCGCGGTCGACGGGGGATAGCCCTGCGGAAATTTCATCCCCCAGGGAAGATCGGTGGGCCGTCCGTAATCGTCGTTCACCAGGAAGCAGCCGATCCGCCCCAGCGCGTACGCCGCGGCGAGGGCCGGGGCCCCGATCTGCATGGTCCAGCGCAGCGGAACCCGGAGCCGCCACCCGTTGAGGATGACTGCGAGCGCTCCCCCGATGAACCCGCCGTACCAGACCATCCCGCCGCGCGAAAAGAGCGCGTCCAGGTTCTGCGTGAGGACCACGTACCAGAGCTTGGCGCCGATGACCCCGCCGACGACCGCCGCGACGACCATGTCGGCGGAATACTCCTCGCGCAGGCCCCGGCGCTTGAGCTCGAGACCTGCGAGCCACCCGCCGGCCAGGAATCCCACCATCATCATGATCCCGTATCCGGTCACCTCGAGCGGGCCGAGGTCGATCACGAACGGATAGACGGTGATTGCGGAGTCGTTCATCCTCTGGATCCGATGGCAGTGAGAAGTCCGGGCAGGGGAAGATCATCACGCGGCTCGAGATCCCAGCCGCTTCGCTCGCCGCGCGCCATGCGCCACGCGCCCGCCGCGGCGATCATCGCTGCGTTGTCGGTGTTGAGCCGCGGGGAAGCTACGCTCACGCGGGCGACCCCCGCCAGCCGCTCCCCCATCGCCGCGACGAGGCGACGATTGCACGCGACGCCTCCGCCGATGACCACCGTCGGGTACCCCAGCTCTTCGGCGGCCGCGGCCGTCTTGGCGACGAGTACTTCCACCGCTGCATCCTGGAAGCTGCGGGCCAGGTCGGCGCGGTCTCGCTCGAGGTCGTCCGACGCGCGCACCGCTCGAAGCACCGCCGTCTTGAGTCCGCTGAACGAAAAGGCAAAGCGGTTCGGCCCGTCGGAGCCGAGCTCCTGCAGCATCGGCCGCGGAAAGCGGAACCGACCCGGCTTCCCGGTGGCGGCGAGTCGCTCGATGGCCGCCCCACCCGGATACCCGAGACCGAGCAGCGTCGCCACCTTGTCGAACGCTTCGCCCGCGGCGTCGTCGAGCGTGCGGCCGATGAGGTGATAGGCGCCCCACGCCGGGACGTCGAGCAGCATCGTGTGCCCGCCGCTGACAAGCAGGGCGACGAACGGCGGCTCGAGCGACTCGTCCTCGAGCGTCGGCGCGAAGAGATGGCCCTCGAGGTGGTTCACGCCGATGAACGGGATGCCCAGGCTGAAGGCGGCGGTCTTCCCGTACATGAGCCCGACGAGCAGCGCGCCGACGAGGCCGGGGCCCGCGGTCACCGCGATCCCGTCGAGCTCGCGGTACGAGGTCCCCGCATCGGCGAGCGCACGGCGGACCACCGAGCCCACCACCTGGAGGTGCGCGCGGCTCGCCAGCTCGGGAACGACGCCGCCGAAGACCTGGTGAATGTCCTGCGAGAGAATGACGAGGCTTCCGATCCGGGCGCGCCCGCCGTCCGAGAGCAGGACGGCGGCCGACGTCTCGTCACACGACGACTCGAGGCCGAGAATGCGGTGCGTCAGCTGCCGCTCCCCAGGAGGCGCTCGATCTGGGCGATGTTGGCCTCGGACGCCCAGTTGTGGTCGCCGATGAGGCGCTTGACGATCACGCCGTTCCGGTCGAGGAGAAAGCTCTCGGGCACGCCGGTGGTCTGGTAGACCTGCTGGATGCGGCCGCTGCGGTCGTGCAGGATGTCGAAGGTGAGGCCGAACTCGCGCTGGAACGCCTTGACGTCCTCGACCGAGCCCTCGTCGATGCTCACGGCCGCGACCTCGAAGCCGCGATCCCTGAGCTGTGCGTACGCCTGCTGCATCGACGGCATCTCCGCCCGGCAGGGTCCGCACCACGTGGCCCAGATGTTCACGAGCGTGACCTTCCCGCGGTAATCGGACAGGGAGACCGAGTCGCCCGAATTGATGTCGAGCGCGCGGAACTCGGGCGCGCGGGAGCCCGGCTGGATCGGCCCGGTTTCCGGCCCGA
>DASTUP010000050.1:0-25993 GCA_035759585.1 Gemmatimonadales bacterium
ACGAGGACGTAGTCGTACGCGGCGTCGGCGTCGCGCAGCGCGTCGCGCAACGCCGTTTCGCGTCCCGGTTTGTCCACGAGCTCGAGCTCGGCGCCGACGAGGTCCTGCGTAGCGGGGAGGATATGCAGATGTGGCAGCAGCTGCCGATGAACGACGGCCCGGTCCAGCTCTATCCGGTCGATCATGACATCATAGAGGGAGAGACCCACCTCCTTTTTCACGAGGCCGACGCCGCTCGTGGCGTTGCCCTGAGGGTCGGCGTCCACGAGCAGCGTCCGCCGTTCCGCGATGGCAAGCGATGCGGCGAGGTTGACGGCAGTCGTGGTCTTGCCGACACCGCCCTTCTGATTGGCAATGGCGATGATCCGGGCCATGATTAGCCTAATGTATTGCGGTACAACAAGATGCAAGTAGAAATGCGCTTGCGGCGTAGGCCTGACTGAGCAGGAAAACCAATATATTTGATTGGCGGCGAAAAAAGAACACTTGATGTGGGAGCGCGCGGTTCACGCACACCGTTTCACGTGGAACATCCCAATTACTTAGGCATCCGGCTTGGAGATGGCTGCACGGGTGCGGCTGCGTCGAAAGATTCGGGGTTCCTGCGTGACTGCCCTGCCTCCTCCGCAAGGCCGACTTATACGCGATCGCAGGCGCGCCGACTCGGACGCAGGTCCTTCGATCTCTGGATTCCCGGCGCCGTTTGGGGATTGCTCCCCGTGCGCAAGGGGCCGGCAGATCGTCACTCGTGCCGATCTCGTTCGCCGCCGGCCGTCGGAGAAGATGGCCTGAGCGGCGGGGCGCAGAGACGATCACACGGCGGGCGACTGTGGGCTCGAATCAAGCATGCATCAGGAGGTCGGAACCGGGAATGCTGATGCGGGGGACCGGCAGATTACGGGTTGCCGGTTGTTCACATATCAGGCGGAATCAGCCCTCAGCGGGTTCGCCTTGAGTCGGAGCGTGCGACGCGCGAAGAAATCGCCATTTCGTGCTCTCGAGCACCAGGGCCTGAAGGTCGCTCGGCGACACGCCGGGGATTCGGCTCGCCTGGCCAAGAGTTGCGGGTCGCGACTCGTTCAGCTTTTCACGCGCTTCGTAGGAGAGGCTGCCGAGAGCAGCGTAATCGAGCTCCGGCAGGACGAACCCTTCCATATTGCGGATTCGCTCCGCTGCCGCCCGCTCCCGGCGCATATAGCCCTCGTACTTGAGCTCGAGATCTGCCCAGCGAACATCTTCCTCATCCACACTGACGCCGGCGGCGTGGAGGACTCGCCGAAGGTCCACACCGGGGCGTCTGGCAAGGTCCGCTACGAGACTTCGATCCAGGATCGGTGTGGAGCCGGATCCGCTCAGAATCGGCTCCGCCGCTTCAGCCTCGATCGACGTTTCACGTGAAACAGCGAGGATTTTCTCCTCTCGCTCGAGCCGAGCATGGGCGAGTGCGAGTTCCTCCTCACTGAGATACCCGCCGGCCTCGGCCCTCGGCAAGAGGCGCCGAAGCGCATTATCCTGGCGCAGGAGGAGTCGATACTCGGACCGCGACGTGAAGAGACGATAGGGCTCATCGACCCCTCGACTGACGAGGTCATCGACCAGCACTCCGATGAAGGCTTCATCCCGTCGGAACACGACCGGCTCCCGCCCCAGCGCCTTGGCAGCGGCATTGATGCCTGCTACGACTCCCTGCCCGGCCGCCTCTTCATATCCCGTTGTACCGTTTACCTGTCCCGCGAGGAAGAATCCGTCGATTTCCCGATACTCGAGAGTCGGCGAAAGCTGGGTCGGTGGATAGTAGTCATACTCGATTGCATAGCCTGGTCGGGTCATGCGCACGGCCTCGAGGCCCGGGATCGTGCGCAGGAATTCGAGCTGAACATCGGGTGGCAACGAGGTCGAAAGCCCGTTGACGTACATTTCAGAGGTGTCGAGCCCCTCTGGCTCCAGAAAGATCTGATGCCGCTCGGCATCGGGAAACTTCACGATCTTGTCTTCGATCGAGGGACAGTACCTCGGTCCCCGCCCGCTGATCGCGCCGCCATAAAGCGCGGACTCCCTCAGGTGGCGGCCGATGATTTCCTTCAGCTCGGATCCTGACCATGTCAACCAGCAGGGAAGCTGCGCTGGGTGAGGCGCCTTTTCGAAGTTGGAGAACCAGTACGTTTCGTCGTCGCCGTCCTGTCGGTGTAGCGTCGCTGTCTTAACCGTGCGACCATCGATGCGTGGTGGGGTTCCCGTCTTGAACCTCGCGACCCTGAGCCCCAACCCCTGCAGATCCTCGGCGAACTCGATAGCCGGCGCATCGCCGGCCCGCCCAGCAGGGATCCTCGTCTCGGTCCCCAGGTGTATGCGCCCGCGGAGAAAGGTGCCGGCCGTCAACACAACAGCGACAGCATAATAGCTGCGTCCATCTACTGTCGTGACACCATCCACTCGCTGCCCCTTGAGGAGCAGGCTTGCGACGGTCCCCTGAACCGTCTCGAGCAACGAGTGGCGCTCGAGGAGCCCGCGAACCGCCCGGCGGTAAAGTCCCCGATCACATTGCGCCCGCGGCGACCAGACCGCGGGCCCCTTCGACCGGTTGAGCATCCGGAACTGAATTCGTGCCTGGTCGGTGGCTCTGCCCATGATGCCGCCGAGTGCGTCGATCTCGCGAACGACCGTACCCTTGGCAATGCCGCCGATCGCCGGATTGCACGACATCTGGCCGATCGTCTCGAGATTCTGCGTGATCAGGAGCGTGCGCGCGCCGGACCGCGCCGCAAGCACCGCGGCCTCCGCTCCGGCGTGCCCTCCCCCGATCACGATGACGTCATGACGGCTCATCCGGGAAATCTACGCATCGATCAGGTGCAGGGAGAGTCCACCGTTGCGCCGGCGTGGACCGGCGCGTAACTCTACAGCTTCCACCACACCCCTACGCAGGAGCAGGCCCATGCCCATCCGACTCGGAGATGAGGCGCCGGACTTCACGGCGGACACGACCCAGGGATCGATTTCCTTTCACAGCTGGAAAGGAAGCTCGTGGGCGATTCTCTTCTCGCACCCGAAGGACTTCACTCCCGTCTGCACCACCGAGCTCGGCGCCGTCGCCGCGCTCAAGCCGGAATTCGAGCGCCGCAACACGAAAGTCATCGGGCTCAGCGTGGACCCGGTCGAGACGCACCGGAAATGGGAGGGAGACATCGAGGATGTCACCGGCCACGCCGTGAACTTTCCGATGATCGGCGATCCCGATCGCACCGTCTCGACCCTGTACGACATGGTGCACCCGAATGCGGGCGACACGATGACGGTGCGCTCGGTCTTCGTGATCGGCCCCGACAACAAGGTGAAGCTCTCGCTTACCTATCCCGCCAGCACCGGGCGCAATTTCCAGGAGCTCCTGCGGGTTCTCGATTCACTGCAGCTCACGGCCACCCACTCCGTCGCCACGCCTGCCGACTGGCAGAACGGCGAGGACGTGATCATCGTGAACTCCGTGAGCGATGAAGATGCGAAGAAGAAGTTCCCGGCGGGCTTTACCGCGAAGAAGCCGTATCTGCGGGTGACGAGGCAGCCGGCGTAGTCGGGAGGTCGGAAAGTCGGAGGTGGCAGGGACGAGCACGGTGTCAGCCCGAGGGAGCAACGCAACTGGGGGATCCAATTCACCGGTCTCCGGGGACTCCCCGGCTGGATCCCTCGCTTCGCGCGGGATGACACCGGTGCTCGCCTCTTCTCCCTTGCCGACCTTCCGACCTCTCGACCTCCCAACCTCCCAACCTCCCGCAACTACGCCTCCCTCACCCACCGCACCACATCCCTGAAGCTCGCCTTCTTTCCATAGCTCAGGATTCCCACGCGATAGATCCGCGCCGCGACCCAGATGACGCCGAGGATCCCGAGAACCATCGCTACCGTGGAGGCCAGGAGCTCGGTCCAGGGAAGCGGCGCGAACGAATAGCGCACCGGCGTGACGAACGGCGCGACGAAGGGAACGAGGCTGAGCGTCCGCGCGAGCGCGCCGGCGGGCTCGCTCAGCAGCGCGAACATGCAGAAGAGTCCTGCGGCGATGAGCAGCGTGATCGGCGTATGGGACTGCTGGGTCTCCTGTACCGTGCTGCACATCGATCCCACGGCCGCATATGCGGCCGCAAAGAAGAGGAACCCGAGGCTGAAGAACAGCAGGAATACCGCGAGCATGTCGGGACTCACGGCCGGAAGCGGCAGGTCCGACACCGTCGCCGGCGATGCGCCGAACATCGTGGCGATCTTCCCGCCGAACGTCGTGAGCACCATGGCCGTTCCCGCCCAGATCGCAATCTGCAGCAGCGCCACGAGCCCGACGCCCACCACCTTGCCGAGCAGCATCTGGAACGGCGTCAGGCTCGAGACGAGCACCTCCATGATGCGCGACGTCTTTTCCTCGACGACCGACGACATCACCTGGATGCCGTACAGCAGCAGGGCGAAGTAGAGCATGAACGACATCACGTAGGCGAGGAGGAACGACGCTTCCCCGCTCTCGCCGGTGATGCGGCCCTCGCTCACCTTGAGCGTCTGGAAATCGATCGGGCGGAGTGCGCGCAGGACGACGACCGGATCGACGCCCGCGCTGGTGAGGCGCGCCGACTTGACGAGCGGATCGAGCGCACGCCTGAGCGCGCCCATGTCCGCAGGGCTTCCGACGTTGACGCCCAGGTACTGGATCCGCCCGCTCGCGAGCGTTGTATCGTCGATGACGAGAATGCCATCGAGGCCTCCCGCGGCCGCGGCCGACGCCTGCCCCGTCAACATGACGAGCGAATCGCGCGTGCGCTCGAGGGAGCCCGGATCCACGGCGACGTGGGTGATGCGATAGCGGGGGCGCGTGCGCGTCACCGTGTCGCGCATTTCGCTTCGGAGGCGCTCCGCGGTTATCCGGCCGAAGTCCCCCGCTGCGGCGTCGAGCACGACGATCTGCTTCGCCGCCGTCTCGCGCCGCGAGAGGAGGATCGGGAGCACGAACATGAATCCCATCAGCAGCGGGCCCAGGATCGTGCCGATCGCGAACGCGCGCGTGTGCACGCGGGTCATGAACTCGCGGCGAATGACGGCGACGACCTTATGCATGGGCCACCTCGGCGACCGCGGTCGCGGCCGCCGGGCCCACCTTCGCGATGAAGATCGATTCGAGAGAAGGCTCCACCACGGCGAACTGCGACAGCCCGACGTCGGCAGCCACGAGCGCGCGGAGGAGATGTTCGCCGTCCGCGCCCGGCGCGAGCTCCACTTCGGCACTCGCGCCGTGATCTTCGGCGTGGCGCACGAGCGCACGATCGTGCAGCACCCGCCGCGCGGACTCACGGTTGCGCGTGAAGGTGAGCCGCACGTGGCGCGCACCCGCGTCCCGCTTCACGTCCGCCACGGCGCCGTCGACCACTTTCTCGCCGCGCGCCATGATCACGATCCGGTCGCACATCCGCTCCGCCTGCTCCATGATGTGTGTCGAGAAGAGGATCGTCCGGCCGCCGCGCGCGAGCTCGACGACGACATCCTTCATCACCTTGCTGTTGACGGGATCCAGTCCGCTGAACGGCTCGTCGAGCACCACGAGCTCGGGATCGTGCAGCAGCGTGCCGATGAACTGGACCTTCTGCTGCATGCCCTTGGAAAGGTCTTCGATGCGGCGGCCGGTCCAGTCGGCGAGGCCCAGGCGCTCGAGCCATTTCCGCGAGCGCACCTGCGCGTCGCGGCGGCGGAGCCCCTTGGTCTCGCCCAGGAAGGCGAGGTGGTCGAGCACCTCCATCTTGCGATAGAGTCCCCGCTCCTCGGGAAGGAACCCGATCCGGTCCGAATGGGTCCGGGAGGCCGGCTCGCCGAAGAGCGTGATGGTGCCCTCGTCCGGCCTCAGGATGTTCATGATCATCCGGATCGTGGTCGTCTTGCCGGCCCCGTTGGGCCCGAGCAGCCCGAATATCCCACCGGATGGGACGCTCATCGAGAGATGGCGGACCGCCGTGTGGCCGGAAAACCGCTTGACCACGCGGTCGAGCCGCAGGAGGGGTTCGGGCATCACTGCTCCTGAGATTGGCCGGGAGTGGACCGGCCCTCCTACGGTGAGGGCAGGGACGGGGTTTCCGGGGGTTTCGCCGCCGGAGCCCGATTCGTATTATGGCGAATGCCCTACCGGATCCGGATCGATCGGGAGTTGTGCAGCGGGTTTGCCGAGTGCGTCGGTCTTGCCCCGGAGGTGTTCGAGCTGGACACCCGGGAAAAGTCGGTCGTCGTGGACGCGGAGGGAACCGACGACGAGACGATCCTCGATGCCGCCCGCGCCTGTCCGGTCGATGCCATCATCCTGGTCGACGAGTATGAAGAGCAGGTCTGGCCGGCGTAGTCTCTCGAATCGATGACTTCCGCCCCTCGCGACGCCGCCCGCGTGCGAGTCCTGCCGCCCGGCGTTCCTCTCATCACCATACTTCTCGGCCAGGTCCTGCAGCGATTCTGGCCCATCGCCCCGTCGCTCGAGCTCGCTCCGCTCGTGCGCTACGGCGTGGGCGGGTCCGTCGTGCTTGGCGCCGTGCTCGGCATCGGCTTCCGCGCTGTCCGGACGATGCGCCGCACCGGGCAGGACGAGAATCCGTGGAAGCCGACTCCGAGCCTCATCGAGACCGGTCCCTACCGCTTCACCCGCAACCCGATGTACCTGCAGCTCGTCATCATCTGCATCGGCTTCGCCATCATTCTCCAGAATGCATGGATCCTGCTGCTGACGCCGCTCGCCGCACTGGTGCTGCAGGAGCTCGCGATCCGGCCGGAAGAAGCGTACCTGGAGCGGAAGTTCGGCGAGACCTATCTCGCCTACAAGCGGCGGGTGCGGCGCTGGATCTGATCCGGCGCACACGCGATCGGAACCTTCCGGCGGCGGCGGCGGTTGTATCGACTGATCGAGTCCGACGCCTTCATCATCCCGGGGATCGATCCGTTTTGGCTCAGTCGGCGAACCGGCCGATCTTCCCTGCCTCGTCTCCCGGAACGATCAGCATCTTGTGGTCGACCCGGATCCCGAACTTCCTGAGCCGCGTGAGCCATGCCTCCTTCGAATCGGCGGCCGTGGCCGGATCGTGGACTCCGACGTCGTGCAGCACGACTCCGCGATTTCCTCGCTCGTGGTACCGGCCGACGTAGGTCCTTCCCGACGCCCCTTCGACCACGACGGTGATGCCGTGCAGCTCCTCGCGCTCGCGATGGAAGATGCCGGCAGCCGGGTCAGACGCCGACACCGCAGTGCTTGTCGAAGGCCTGTGTGAGCTCCGCCGCGACCGCCTGCGGGCTGCGTCCCTCGATCTGGTGCCGATGGACGAAATGCACGACTTCGCCGTCCCGGAAGAGCGCCATCGACGGTGAAGACGGCTGGTAATCGCTGAAGTACTGTCGCGCGCGAGCCGTGGCCTCGACATCCTGGCCCGCAAAGACGGTGACGACCTCCTGCGGCCGAGCGGCGTGCTGCAGCGCGAGCGCAAGGCCGGGCCGCGCATTCGCGGCAGCGCATCCGCAGACCGAATTGATGAAGACGAGCGTCGTCCCCTTCTGATCCCCGATGGCCGCATCGACCTCGGCGGGAGTCGTCAGCTCTCTGGCGCCCATCCGGGTCATTTCAGCACGCATCGGGGCCACGAGGGCCGGGGGGTAAGGCATCTGGCAAGGCTCCTGAATACAGTTGATTGAGTGTCGCATGTCCGGCCGCAGGGGCCGGGTGCTATGTCGTCCGATCGTCCGTCGTCACGACCGAGTCCGGCCGCTCGAGCGCGGCCTTGAGCGCGTGCCATCCGAGGCTCGCGCATTTCACGCGCATCGGAAACGCGCTCACGCCGGCGAAGACCGCCATCTTGCCGTGGGCTTCGCCCGCCGCCTTCCCCGTCACGACGTCGTGGAATGCCTCGAAGAGAGCGCGCGCCTCCTCGACCGACTTTCCCTTGACCGTCTGGGTCATGATGGAAGACGACGCCTTCGAGATGGCGCATCCTTCGCCCTGGAAGCTCACGTCCTCGATCAGGCCATCGGCGGTAACCCTGATCCAGACGTGCACCTTGTCGCCACAGAGGGGGTTGAAGCCCTCGGCCTGCCGCGTCGCCTCGGGCATGGCGCGGTAGTTCCTGGGCGCACGATTGTGATCGAGAATGACCGTCTGGTACAGCTCGCTCATCGTCGCCATCAGCCGAACACCTCGCGGGCGCGCACGAGTCCTTCCGCCAGCGCATCCACGTCGCCCGGCGTGTTGTACGCGGCAAACGACGCGCGCGCCGTCGCGAGCACGCCGAGGCGCTGCATCAGCGGCTGGGCGCAGTGATGTCCCGCGCGCACGCAGACGCCCACGCTGTCGAGCACCGTGCCGATATCGTG
Source organism: Gemmatimonadales bacterium (assembly GCA_035759585.1). GTDB lineage: Bacteria > Gemmatimonadota > Gemmatimonadetes > Gemmatimonadales > GWC2-71-9 > CAMLLJ01. The sequence goes on from DASTUP010000050.1 coordinate 8,365, forward strand.
CGGGTGGATTCCGTCCATGGTGAACGAAAGCACCGACGCCTTCTCCCGCGCCTTCCCCACGACCGTGACGCCGGGAAGCGCCTCGATCCGCCTAGTGGCGTAGGCGAGCAGCCCGTGCTCGTGGGCCGCGATGGCGTCCCGGCCGAGCGCCTCGATGTAATCGACGGCGGCGCCAAGCCCCACGGCGCCGGCGATGTGCGGGGTACCCGCCTCGAGCTTGGCCGGAAGCGGCGCCCACGTGCTCTTCTCGAACGTCACCGAGGCGATCATGTCACCGCCGCCCTGGACCGGCGGCATCGAGTCGAGCAGCTCTTCGCGTCCGTACAGCACGCCGATGCCCGTGGGCCCGTACATCTTGTGCGAAGAGCACGCAAAGAAGTCGGCGCCGAGGCCGGCGAGATCGAGCGGAAGGTGCGGGGCCGCCTGCGCGCCGTCGAGCAGCACCGGCACGCCGCGCGCGTGCGCCATCTCGATCATCTGCGCCACGGGATTGATGGTGCCGAGTGCGTTCGAGACGTAGGCCGCGGCAACGAAGCGCGTCCTGGGGCCGAGCAGCGCCTCGAAGCCATCGAGCACGAGCTCGCCGCGATCGCTCACCGGCGCCACGCGAATCACCGCGCCGGTCGCCTCCGCCACGAGCTGCCACGGAACGATGTTCGAGTGATGCTCCATGGCCGTGATCAGGATCTCGTCGCCCGGCTGCACCCGGGGGCGAACGAACCCCTGCGCCACGACATTGATGCCCTCCGTGGTGCCGCGCGTGAAGATGATCTCGTGCGGGTGGCGCGCGCCGAGGAATGCCGCCATCCGGGCGCGCGCGCCGTCGTACGCTTCGGTGGCGCGCGCGCTCAGCTCGTAGACGCCGCGATGGATGTTCGCGTATGAGGTCTCGTAGAAGCGCCGCTCCGCGTCGATCACCTGCCGCGGCTTCTGGCTGGATGCGGCGCTGTCGAGATAGACGAGCCGGCCGCCGTGCGACGTGGTGCCGAGGATCGGGAAGTCCGCGCGCACCGCCTCCGCATCGAGCGGCGGCGGCGCTGCAGGACGGGCCGACACGGCAATGGCCATGGTCAGACGAGCGTTCCGAGCCGCTCGAGCACGAGCCGGTCGAGCTCCTCGCGCACCGGCGCCAGCGCGACTTCGTCCACGACTTCGGCCGCAAAGGCGTAGGTCAGCAGGCGCCGGGCCTCCGCCGCCGGGATCCCCCGGCTCCGCGCGTAGAAGAGGGCGACCTCGTCGAGCTGGCCGACCGTGGCGCCGTGCGTGCACTTCACGTCGTCCGCGAAGATCTCGAGCTGCGGCTTCGTGTCCACGCGCGCGCTGTCGGAGAGGATCAGGTTCCGGTTCGTCTGCTTGGCGTCGGTCTTCTGCGCCTCCGGCTGGACGAACACCTTGCCGTTGAACACCGCGCGCGAACGGCCGTCGAGCACGCCCTTGTAGACCTCCCAGCTGTTGCAGTTGGGATGGTCGTGGTAGATGGCGGTGTGATTGTCCACCAGCTGCTCGCCGCGCGTGAGATAGAGACCGTACATCAGCGTCTCGATGTTCGGCGCGTTGAGCCGCACGTGCAGATTGTGCCGGGCGATGGCGCCGCCCATGGCGAGGGTGAACGAGCGGTAGTGACTATCCCGAGCCTGCTCCACGTGGGTGAGGCCGACATGGTACGCCCGCTCGCTCTCGCGCTGGAGGCGGGTGTGCTCGGTCCAGGCGTTCTCGCCGGAAATCACCTCGGTGACGGCATTGGTGAAGTACGTCGAGCCGGGGGCGAGCGTGACGTAGCTCTCGACGATCGACGCACGCGCTTCGCGCTCGACGATGAAGAGGTTGCGCGGGTGGGCCACGCCGCCCTGCGCGGCCTCGGTGCTGACGAAGAGCGCGTGCACCGGGAGCCGGAGGTCCACCCTGGCCGGCACGTGCACGAACGCGCCATCCTTGAGGAACGCGGTGTTCAGCGCGGTGAAGGCGCTTTCCTCGACCGGTGCATGTGTCGCGAGATGCCGCTCGAGGGAGGGGTCCCGCTCGATGGCCGCGGCGAGGCTCCCGACCGTGACGCCAAGCGCGGGATCGGGCAGCGTGGACAGCGCCGGGCTGAACCGCCCATTCACGAAGACGAGCAGCGGCCATTCGGCGTGCCCGAACACGAACGGGGTCAGCGCCTCGCGCGAAACCTCCGCAGCCGGCGCCGGGCGGAACTCCGCGTGCGCGATCGGCCCGACGGGAGTGAAGCGCCACTCCTCGTCCCGGGACGTGGGAAAGCCCACGGCGGCGAAGCGGTCCATGCCGGCCCGCCGGCGCGCGGCAAGCCATTCGGGGCTCCCGCCGCCGTTGGCGCTGAACGCCTCGAAGTGACGCTGGTACGTCTCGTTCACGCCGCTCCGACCTCCTCACCGACCCACTCGTAGCCGCGCGCCTCGAGCTCGAGCGCCAGCTCCTTGCCCCCGCTCTTCACGATGCGGCCGCCCGCCAGCACGTGCACGAAATCGGGAACGATGTAGTTGAGCAGGCGCTGATAATGCGTCACCACGATCGTGGCCCGCGCCGGGTCACGCAGCTTGTTGACGCCGCCCGCCACGATCCGCAGCGCGTCGATGTCGAGGCCGGAGTCGGTCTCGTCCAGGATCGCGAGCTTCGGCTCGAGCACCGCCATCTGCAGGATCTCATTGCGCTTCTTCTCGCCGCCCGAGAAGCCGGAATTGACGGCACGCGACATGATCTCGGGCCCCCATTCGACCACCTTGAGCTTCTCCTCGAGGACGTCGAGGAAGTCCATCGGGTCCACTTCCTCCATCCCGCGGGATTTCCGGATCTCGTTATAGGCGGCGCGCAGGAAATAGGCGTTCGACACGCCCGCGATCTCCACCGGATACTGGAAGGCGAGAAAGACCCCCGCCTGCGCGCGTGCCTCCGGCTCCATGTCGAGCAGGTCCTGGCCCATGTAGGTCACGGACCCGCCGGTGACCTCATAGGCCGGATGGCCCGCCAGCACCTGCGCGAGCGTGCTCTTGCCCGAGCCGTTCGGCCCCATCACCGCATGCACCTCGCCCGCGTTGACCGTGAGCGAAATGCCCTTGAGGATTTCCTTCTCTCCCGCGCTCGCGCGGAGGTCCCTGATTTCCAGCACGTCGTCTCCGTTATCGTTGAGGCCGAGAGGCTCGGGGGGCGGCACTCGCGAAGCAACGATGCCTCTAGAGTCCCGCGCCTCGCGTCCCTCGACCGGGCCTCACCCCACGCTGCCTTCCAGGCTGATCCCGAGGAGCTTCTGCGCCTCGACCGCGAACTCCATCGGCAGCTCCTTGAAGACTTCCTTGCAGAAGCCGTTCACGATCATCGAGATGGCGTTCTCGGTGTTGAGGCCGCGCTGCTTGCAGTAGAAGATCTGGTCTTCGCCGATCTTCGACGTGGAGGCCTCGTGCTCGAGCGACGCGCTCGAGTTCTGCACGTCGATGTACGGGAAGGTGTGCGCGCCGCAGCGATTCCCGATGAGCATCGAATCGCACTGCGTGTAATTCCGCGCGCCGTCCGCCTTCGGCAGGATCTTGACCTGGCCGCGGTAGCTGTTCTGCCCTTCGCCCGCGCTGATGCCCTTCGACACGATGGTCGAGCGGGTGTTCCTGCCGATGTGGATCATCTTCGTCCCGGTGTCGGCCTGCTGCCTGCCGTTGACGAGGGCCACCGAATAGAACTCGCCGACCGAGTTGTCTCCCTGGAGGATCACGCTCGGATATTTCCAGGTGATGGCGGAGCCGGTCTCGACCTGGGTCCAGGAGACCTTGGCGTTGCGGGCCGCCTTGCCGCGCTTCGTCACGAAATTGTAGATCCCGCCGACGCCCCGTTCGTCTCCGGCGTACCAGTTCTGCACCGTCGAGTACTTGATGGATGCATCGTCGAGCGCCACGAGCTCGACCACTGCCGCGTGCAGCTGGTTCGTGTCCCGCTTGGGCGCCGTGCACCCCTCGAGATAGCTCACCGAGGCACCCTCGTCGGCGATGATGAGCGTGCGCTCGAACTGGCCGGTGTCGGCCGAATTGATGCGGAAGTAGGTCGAAAGCTCCATCGGGCACTTCACGCCCTTCGGGATGTACACGAAGGATCCGTCGCTGAAGACGGCGCTGTTGAGTGCCGCAAAGAAGTTGTCCGACGCCGGCACCACCGATCCCAGGTAGGTGCGCACCAGCTCCGGGTGCTCCTGGACGGCCTCGCCGAACGAGCAGAAGATGATCCCCTGTTCCGCGAGCTTCTTCTTGTACGTCGTGCCGACCGAGACCGAGTCGAAGATGGCATCCACGGCCACGCCGGCGAGGAGCTTCTGCTCGCTGAGCGGAATGCCGAGCTTCTCGTACGTCTCGAGGAGCTTCGGGTCCACTTCGTCGAGCGAGCCGAGCGGCTTGGTCGTCTTCGGCGCCGAGTAGTACCGGAGCGCCTGATAGTCGATCGGCTCGTAGGTGACGTTGGACCAGTGCGGCTCGGTCATCCTGAGCCAGCCGCGATACGCCTTGAGCCGCCATTCGAGGAGCCACTCGGGCTCCTTCTTCTTGGCGGAAATCAGGCGGATGATGTCTTCGTTGAGCCCGAAGGGCGCGTCATCCGACTCGATGTCGGTGACGAACCCGTAGCGGTACTCCTTGTTGACCAGTGACTCGACCGAGGTCGTCATGCCGTCTCCGTTGGACCGGCGTCGGGCGCCGGGTTGAAGCGCACCGCGTACTCGCACGCTCCGTCGCCGTTGAGCAGGTGCAGCTTGCGCTCCACCCGCCCGCCGAGGACGCGCTCGAGAAAGCGGGATTCCGCTTCACAGATCTCGGGGAAGCGGGCCGACACTTCCCGGATGGCGCAGTGGTGCTCGGTGAGCGTGCCGCAGCAGAAGGTGGCGTGACCCTCGGCCATGTAGCCATCGTCCGCCCGCACTCGGGTGACGATTCGCATCCGCTCCGCCGGGCTGGCTGCCGCCAGCTCGGGCCCGAGGCGGTCCGCCAGCGCATCGTAGCGCGAGACCAGGAAAGCCACGGCCGCCTCCCGTCCCTCACGCGCCACGAGGTGATCGAGCAGCTCGGTGAGCGTTTCCTTATACCGCTGCGGAAAGACCGCTTCCCCGGCGGGCGTGAGCGCGTAGGAAAACCTCGGCGCGCCGACCGACTTCCGCTGCTCGCGCTCGTAGGCCACGAGCCCCGCAGCCTCCAGCTCCTTCAGGTGATGCCGCACGGCGTTGACCGAGAGACCGAGCTGCGTGCCCAGCTCGCGCACCGTGGCGCGACCCGCGCGCTTGAGCTCGATGAGCACCTGGCCGCGCGCCCCGCGATAACTTCGCGGAAGGTAGCCTTCGACGGACTCGGGAACGGGGCTCGCCATGGGGGGAATCCTAAGTGTTCTACTCGGGATTGTCAAACTTCTTGCGCATTTTTGGTGCGAATTCCCAAACGCTTGCAGCGAAATCGATTGGGTAAATAATTCGGGGGAGATTCTGAGTGGCAGAACCATTTGCCTTAAAAGTAGTAGTCTTTGCTACTAAAATCTGAGGCCCGGCTGCCGAAGCCAATGCCTTGTATAAGCGACCCGACCGCACAAGATTGGCCTCATGACGATCCACCGCATCCGCCTCCTCGGCGATCCGATCCTCCGCGCCGACTGCGAAACGATCTCGCGTACCAGCTCGACCGCCGTACGCGTGATTCTCGACGACATGCGGGAAACGCTCAACGACTGGCAGTCGCGCTTCGGCAGCGGGCGGGGAATCGCCGCGCCACAGATCGGCGCGCCGGTGCGGATGGTCTATATCGAGATGGAGAAGCCCTGGGTCCTCATCAACCCCGAGATCGTGGATATCGGGAACGAGGACTTCAGCGTCTGGGACGACTGCTTCTCCTTCCCGAATCTCCTCGTCCGCGTGTCACGCTCCTACCGGATCCGGGTACGCTATCAGGACCTCAAGGGAGAATGGCACGAGGATGATCTCGAAGGAGACCGCGCGGAGCTCGTGCAGCACGAGCTCGACCATCTCGACGGCGTGCTTGCCGTAGACCGGCCACACGGACTGGACCCCTTCTGTCTCCGGGAAGAATGGCATCGCCTGCACGGCGAGCGGGGGCGCTATGGTCCACCCGAATTCCGGACGGCGGCCTACTCGACGCCGCTCACGGGACTCCTCTGAAACGAACGGCGCCTCCTCGGCGCCGTTCTCATTTCCATCCCTGCGCACGTTGAATCGCTGCGCATGTTGAATCGGCGAGGCGTGCTCAGAACCACCGCCCGAGCCGGACGAACGCCGCGTGCCGCCCGCCATCGGCAAACCCATACTCGAACCGCACCGGTCCCACCGGCGTCGCCGCGCCGATCCCGACCCGTACGCCGGTTCGCCAGTCGTCTTCGAAGAGCGGCCCTCCATTTCCAACGCGTCCGACTGCCCCTTCGGCATGGAGGCTGAGTGCCCCCAGCACCGGCCGAGCCACGAGCAGCGATACGAGCACCTCCCGGTCGCCGCGGAACTCGCCGATGTGGAGGCCTGGAAATCCGTCGCTCCCGCCAAGCGGAAAGGTGAGATGCAGCGGGAGGCCGCGCCCCCACCCGAGCCGCAGGTGTGGCCGCAGCCGGAAGCCGGCAAGCGCCTGCGCCCGGGAAACGTCGAGCGTAAATCGCCGGAACCGGTCGTTCCACAGTGCGGCCGCGACGAGGGTCGGCTCGACGGTCCTGCCCCCGCTCGAGATCCGGACCGAGGCTCCGGCCCCGCGATCGGTGGTCTCGTCGGGATTTCGCCACCATCGCGCGTCGAGTCCCGTGACGAGCGACCAGTCCGGAGTCAGTGTCCATTCGATTCCGGCTAGACCGGCTGCCTCGCGGGTATCGAGTCGCCCGGTCTCGTCGCCGTCGGCGTCGAACGTGCGCACGTCGGATGCGATGACGTGGCCTTCCACCCGCGGCATGACGGGGAGTGCGCCGAGGAAGTACCGCCGCCGGAGACCCCCGCGGAATTCCTTTTCGAGATTGCCGAGCAGAATGGCGCCGTGCGCCTCGATTTCCTCTCCCGCGAGGTCCCGCTCGACGCCGCCCAGCCACATCCGCCCGCCCAGCTCGTTGTCGTAGGCAAGTCCGAGCGCCGCGACGCGCCGCGGCGCGCGCTCGGTGACGATCGAGAAGGAAACGGTGTCGCCGCGGCCTGAAGGGTTGAGCCACACGGCCAGGTAGCGGTCGGAGCGCGCGGCGAGGCGCACCCGTTCGCGAAACCGGCCCGCGCGGACCGAGTCGCCTTCCTCGAGGTCGAGGAGGCGGAGCAGCGGACCCCTCTCGCGCGCTGGGAGCGGCGAAGCGGTCACCGATTCGATGTGCAGCCAGGGGCTCAATGGGCGCGGCGCGGGGGAGGGCCGGGGACATGCAGGCTCCGAAAGGCTCGAATCCGCCGCCTCGCGCCCGCGCCGGATCAGCTCTCGCGTGCGTGCCGGGTCGAAGTCGAGACTCTGGAAGCCGGTCACGTCGGGACGGATATAGACGTCGTCCCGCGCGAGCGGCTCGCGGGGCTGCTCGAAGAGGAAGCCCAGCAGGCGATCCGCCACGACGAAAGGCGAGAAGAGATTCACCGTATCGCTGAACCCTTCCGTCGCATCCGACACGATCACGCGCTCCGCCCCCTCGGCGCGCGCTGCCGCAACCGGGATGTTGGCGGCGAGGCCGCCATCGGCGAGGAAGCGGCCATCGATGCGCTCGGGGACGAAGACGAGCGGGATCGCGATGCTCGCGCGCACCGCGCGCGCGAGATCGCCGGAGCTGAGGATCACGGCGCTGCGGTCGGCGAGATCGGCAGCGACGACACGCAACGGAATCGGAAGCCGATCGAAGTCGCCGCGCGCAAGGAGATTGCCGCGAAGCATTGCGGCGTTGAGCAGGGCGTTCGCATCCGGCTCGCGCACGGCGGCGCCCTGCAGCGTGAACCCCCGCTCGCCGAATTCCCAGACCAGCAGCGGCTGCAGCGGCGCGAGCGAAGCCGGCGCACGCGGCTCGAAGGTGCGGAAGAGCGACCCGACCGGCATCGTGGAGGCGAGCGAGTCGATCTCGCGCCCGGAGTACCCGCTGGCATACATCGCCCCGATCACCGAGCCGATGCTCGTCCCTACGATCAGGTCCGGCCGGATGCCGAGGCTGTCGAGCGTCCGGAGCACACCGATGTGTGCGAGCCCCTTGGCGCCGCCGCCGGAAAGGACGAGCGCGGTGCGCGGCGCCGGGCACGAGGCAGTCTGCGCGGCAGCCGCCGAAACGCCGCCGGCCGCGGAAGCCCAGACGAAGGCTCCCGCGACCACGGCACGCCACGAGCCCTTCGTCGCCGCCGGCTTCGCGAAGCGCCTCACCCATTCCTCACGCAGAGATGATCGATCGCGGTGGCGCATCCTGCCATGGCATCGGACGTTATCCGCCCTCGGCCCTTGCGCTTGCGAATCGCTTTCGTAAATATCGGCGAACCGTGGAAGGTCCACTCACGCCTGTCAGGAGGACGCGCTGAAATGCCGTATGTGATCACCGAGGCCTGTATCGGAGTCAAGGACCGGGCCTGCGTGGATGTCTGTCCGGTGGACTGCATCTACGAGGGGGAGGATCAGCTCTTCATCCACCCCGACGAGTGTATCGATTGCGGCGCATGCGAGCCGGAGTGTCCGGTGTCTGCGATCTATCCCGAGGAGGACGTCCCGCCCAACCTCAGCGCATTCATCGAGCGGAACCGGGAGGTGTTCAGCAGCGACGACCCGCCCGGACGGCCCAAGCGGTAGCGCTCTTCCGCATCAGCCGGCCCGGTCATGCACCGGGCCGTATGTTTCCTCGAGAAATTCCCGCAGGACATCAGTCGTTTCCGCCGGCCGCTCGACCGGCGGAAGGTGACCTGCCCCGCCAATGATCTGAAGCTTCGCCCCGGGAATTGCTTCGGCGAGCGCGCGCGCGTGCCCGGCCGGAATGATCCTGTCCGCTTCGCCGGTAACGACCAGGACCGGCAGGTCGCCAAGCGCGGGAAGGAGCGGCGTGCTGTCCATCCGGTCCCGCATGGCGCTCAGCGCGCCGATGATTCCCGGCACTTGCGTGCCCCGTATCATCGTGTCGACCTGCTTCCACGCGGCCCCCACGGCGCTTTCGGATTCTCCCGCAAAGAGCTTCGGCAGCATTGCGTCCGCCACGGCCGCAGCGCCTCCTTCGCGCGCCGCGGACGCGGCGGCATCGCGCCCCTTCCGGGCCTCGGGCGAATCGGCTTCGGCCCGCGTGTCCATGAGCACGAGGCCGCGGATCCGCCTCCTCCACCGGCGGACGCACTCGAGCGCGATGTACCCACCCATCGAGATGCCGCAGAGCACCGCCTCGTCCACGCCCAGCGCATCGAGAAGCGCGCCGAGATCGTCCGCATAGGTACCCATGCTGTAGCCGAGATCGGGCGCATCGGAATGTCCCATCCCGCGAAGGTCGGGAGCGATGCGGCGGTAGCCGCGCAGGTGCTCCACCTGGTGGCGCCAGAGGGTGCGGTCGAGGGGATAGCCGTGAATGAAGAGCACCGCCGGCCCACTTCCGGCGACATCGAGGGCCAGGCTCACACCGTTGACCACGATCCGGCGCACGTCGCTCTCCGTCGGCTCTCCGCCCATGAACGTGACCACTTCATGCGGCACCGGCACCGGCCGCCCCGCGCGGTTGATGCAGACGAAGACGAACTCCGCCGTGGCGATGAGGGCATCGTCCCGGACACGGCGGGCGGTCTGCCGCATCGTGAAGCTGGTGCGCCCATGATGCGTGAGCGCCTGCTGAAAACGGAGCACGTCGCCGGGAAACGCTCCGGCGTGGTAGTCGATCGCCGCCTTCCGCACGGCGGGCCAGACGCCGGCACGGTCGAAGACGTTCATCCCGGGGCCGCGCGCGAGCATCTCCCATCGGGCACGCTCGAAGAGACTCAGGAACGAGGCCTGGTTGAGGTGGCCGAAGGCGTCGCACTCGTCCGGATAGACCGGAAGATCGATTTCGGGCGTGGACATGGCCGGATACTACGAGGAGAAGGAAGTTTGCGGGAGGGAGCGCGGTTCCTTCCAGGGCACGATACCGGCACTTTTCGGTGCGTTGCTTCCACCCGAACCGAGGTGCACCATGCCACCCAGCACTGACTACGTCCGGCACGCCGCCCGGCTCGCGCGAAAGATCCACCTCGATTCCGCCATGGGCGGGCCCGTCCAGCCGGACACGGAGTTCTTCAAGACACTCGCCAAGGCGCTGGAGGAGATAGCCGCCGCGATGGAACAGATCGGAAAGAGAGAATGAGCTCCATCCCCTCGCCACCCGCCGGGCCGCCCTCCCATCTCATAGCGACCCAGGCCGAGCTCGATCGCTGGATGGCAGGGATCGCTCACGCGGCGCTCCTCGCCGTGGACACCGAGGCGGCGAGCTTCCATCGCTACCGCGACCGGGTCTATCTCCTGCAGCTCTCCACGCGCCAGGCCACGGTGGTGGTCGACCCGCTCGCCGTCGAAGATCTCGGCGACTTCGGCGCGATGCTCGCCGATCGCGCCGTCGAGGTCGTCTTCCACGATGCCGACTACGATCTCCGCCTTCTCGGCCGGGAATTCGGCTTCGTGGCGACGAACCTCTTCGACACGCGGATCGCAGCGCAGCTCCTGAACGAGCCGGGAATCGGCCTGGCGGCCCTGCTGGAGAAATACGTCGGCGTGAAGCTCGACAAGCGCTTCCAGCGCGCCGACTGGTCCGGCCGTCCGCTCTCCGCCGGGATGCTCGAGTACGCCGCGTCGGACACGCACTACCTCCCTGCGCTGCGCGACATCCTCGAAGGCCGCCTGGCTGCCATGGGTCGCCTCGAGTGGGCGCGCGAGGAGTTCGCCCTCCTGGAGCAGACGGCGTGGGTCGGTGAGCCGCCGGAAGAACCGGGGTGGCTCCGGATGAAGGGGGCCAAGGCGCTGCGGCCGAGACAGCTCGCGATCCTGCGGGAGCTGTACGAATGGCGCGATGCGCTCGCGCAGCGGCTCGACCGCGCCGCATTCCGCATCATGAACAACGATCCGATCTTCACGATGGCACGCACGCCGCCCGAGGATCTCGACGCGCTGGCCAAAGTGCCGGGCATTGGACGGGACATCGTCGCGCGCCGCGGAGCCGACATTCTTGCGGCCATCGATCGGGGAAGATCGGTGCCCGAAAGCCAGCTCCCGCGCGTCGAGCGTCCGGCCCGCCGCGCACCGGATCCGGAGCTCGATGCGCGTGTCGAGCGTCTCAAGACCGCCCGCAACGCGGCGGCAACGCGGATCGACCTTCCGCCCGGCGTCGTGTGCCCGAACGGAACGCTCGAGGCGGTGGCACGCGCGGCGCCGCGCTCGCTCGAGGAGCTGGCGGCGATTCCGGGGGTGCGTCGCTGGCAGGTGGACGTGCTGGGAAACGACCTCGTGGCGGCGGTGGGCTCGGTCAGAACCCCATGAACGCCTTGACCCGCGGATCCATCTTTTCCGGCGTCCAGTAGGGCTCCCACACCAGCTCGACGTCCACCGAGCTCACGCCTTCGAGGTCGCTGACGACGTTCTTGACGTCGCCCATGATCTCTGCGCCGGCGGGACATCCGGGTGAGGTGAGCGTCATTTTCACGTGCACGTCGCCCATGTCGTTCACGTCGATATCGTACACGAGGCCGATATCGATGATGTTGAGATTGAGCTCCGGATCCTTCACCTGCCTGAGCGCCTTCCGGACCGTTTCGGGTGTCTGCATGCCATCCTCCCTTGATTCCGGAAGATACACAGCCGTTCGCTACCCCGCCCCGATGCCGCATTTCCCGTCGCTGCAGCCGAAGCGGTGCCGGCGCCGCGCCACCCACTCATAGCCGGCACCTGCCAGCCAGGACACGCCGGGGACGAAGAAGAGGCGCCGCGGGACGCCGCCGCCGGGAAGGTGCTTGAGCAGCTCCGGGATCGCGCGCCCGCCCCTGAACACCCGCCCATCCGGAAGGACGAGGTGCATCGCGGCGTCGACGGCTTCATCGGAGAGATTCGGGAGATCGGCGAGAAGGGAGCGTTCGCTGGCAGGGAGGAGCTCGATGCGATTCCTGCGGTCCCAGCGGCGGATCCGTTCGACCCACGTCCGGCAGAAGGCACATTTGCCGTCGTAGAGCAGGACCGGCCGGGCTAGCACGTACCGAGACCGGCTTCCTCTCGCCCGCGGACCGGGGCGCGCGCGAGCGTGCACTGCGCAGGGAAGAGGGCCGCGGCGGCATCGCTCACGCGGGCGCGGACGTCACGGAGCGCCACGAGCGAATTGCGGGCGCGCGGATCGAAGCTCCGATTCGTGAGGAAGACAACGAAGAGGTCTCGTGCCGGATCGATCCAGACCTCGGTCCCGGTCCAGCCGGTGTGCCCATATGCGAGCGGACTCAGGAGCGAGCCGAACACCGATGAATCGTGCTTCGGCTCCTCGTCCGGTGAGTCCCAGCCGAGGAGTCGCGAGCCCGCGTGCCGGGATGGGATGAGAAACTCGCGCAGCGTTTCCGCTCGCACCCAGCGCCCGCCGCCCGGGAGCTCGCCTTCGCTGAGCCATGCCTGCGCGAAGCGCGCGAGATCCTGGCCGGTGCCGAAGAGCCCGGCATGCCCTGCCACCCCGCCGAGCGTCACGGCATTCCGGTCGTTGACGAGCCCGGCGACGGGCGAGCGGTTGAACATGCTGCTCGGCGCCGTACGCTCCCAGAGCGAGGGCCGCGGCCGGAACATCGTCTGGCGCATGGCGAGCGGCTCGAGCACTTCACGCTGCACCACGCTGTCGAGCGGCATCCCCGCGACGGCCTCGACGGCGAGTCCGAGGATGATCGCGTTGAGATCGCTGTACACCGCCGTATCGCCGGGCGCGCGGAGGAGCGTGTCCGCGAGCACCTGGGTGATCGCCATCTCGCGCGAGGACGCGGTGCGGTAGAGCGGCAGGTAGGGACGCATGCCGCTCGTGTGATTGAGCAGCATCCGGATGGTGACGCGGTCCTTGGCGCCGCCCGAGAATCCGGGGAGGTAGCGGCGCACCGGCGCGTCGAGCTCCATCTCGCCGCGGTCCACGAGGCGCAGGACCGATCCCGTGGTCCCGATGACCTTGGTCAGCGACGCCAGGTCCCAGAGCGTCGAGTCGCTGCGCGGCCGCGGCGAGCGGGAGCTCCAGGTGAAGTGCCCGTAGCGCTGCGCGTGCAGGATCCGCTCACTCGTGCCGATGACGACGACGGCGCCGGGATAGACTCCCCGGCGGATTCCTTCCACCACGGCCGCATCCACGCGCGAGAAATCGATCGCGCGGGTCCGCGCGGCGGCCTTGTCGTCGCCGCCGGCGAGTGCAGTCAGGAGAAGGAGGATGCTCGTCATTCGTCGATCGAGTCGCGCACTGGCCCGGGCGGAAGCGCGTAGAGCAGCTGTGCCGTCCGCCGGTCCCTGAAGGAGAGCGATGCGCCGCGCGTCGCGGGAAACATCATGTCGGTCGAGTCCGCCGAATGGGGCAGGCCGATCGCGTGGCCGGTCTCGTGGATGGCCACGGCAAGGAGCGAAGCATCCGGAAGCGGAATGCCTCCGCTCGTGCGGATCGCAAGTGAGATGGCGGCATGCCGGACCCGCCCCAGGCGGTCCCAGGTGAGGTCGGTCTGGCCGGCGCGATCGTACTCGAAGCGATCGATCCAGCGGACCACGACGTCGGCCTGCGTCGTATCGGGCACGAGCGCAAAACGGACGCCGGCATCGGCGCGCTGCCAGGCGTCGAGCGCCTGACGCACGAAGTCTGCCATCCTCGGTTCGTAGCCACTGACGCCGCCCTCGATGATCGTCACGTTGAGCGGCAGCATGCCCCGGTCGGGCCAGCGCCGCACCACGGAATCCGTGGTGGCGAGGAGCGAGTCGAGGTAGGTGCCGTTGCCCGCGCGGGCGAGCCGCTGGCGTGCGGCGAGACGCGCGAGCCGGTCGGTGATCGGCGTGCCGGACGACTCCGTCTCCTGCGGAGGACGCGCCGCCCGCGCTTCGGTCATCGTCGCCACTTCAGCGGGCGCCACGGCCGTTCCGGCGGGCGCCGCGGGATCACTCGCGCGCAGGTGCCCGATCCGGTCGATGAGGACCAGAACGGCGAGTGTGAGCGTCGTGAGGGGAAGGAGCCAGCGCTTCATCATTATGAGTATATCACGCTCGCAAGGGCCGGGCCGCTGGCGTGGGCCGCCCGGGCCGTCTAACATTTTGCCACTCGCGGCCTTGGCCGCACCATGCCCAACCCGGAGACCGTCCGATCGTTATGGGTCCGCTGGCACGTGCCCTCGTCCGCTGGCGCTGGGCTGTTCTCTTCATGTGGGTCGCGGTCGGCTCCCTCGCGGCGTCGCGCGCGCACCACACTCCCGAGCTCCTCAATATCCGCGGCGGCAGCCAGCGGATGACCGAATCGCAGCTGGCGGAGCAGCTGCTTCGCGACCGCTTCGACCGGCCGCTCACCGACTATTTCATCGTCACGCTCGAGGCGCCGGCCCCCGTGGATTCCGGCCGCCCGAGAATGGTCCTCGACAGCCTGATCAGCGTCCTTGGCCAGCAGCCGTACATCCGGAGCGTCGTCAGCTGGCCGGCCACCAGTGATTCGACGTTCATCAGTGCCGATCATCGCACGACCTTCCTCCTCGCCGCCCTCACGGTCACCGAGCGGGACACGGTCGGGAAGCTCGTCGTTCCGGCCCGTGAGGTGGTGCACGGCACGATGCGGACCTTTCACGACGCCGCGTCCTATCGAGCGAACGTCACCGGGCGCTCCGCGCTCGACCTCGACATCCGCACCGTGAGCGCGGAGGACAGCCGGCGCGGCGAAGCGCGCCTGCTGCCCCTCACGCTCGTGATCCTCGTGCTCGCGTTCGGCGCGCTCGTGGCGGCGGCGCTGCCGCTGATCATCGGCTTCCTCGCGATCACGATCTCGCTCGCGATCATCGGCGTGCTCGCCCGGCATACGCCGATGTCCATCTTCGTGCTCAACATGACGACGATGATCGGGCTCGGCGTGGGGATCGATTATTCGCTCTTCGTCGTGACGCGGTTCCGCGAGGAGCTCCGCAGCGGCGTGCGGCGGCGAGAGGCCGCGGTGAACACGATGCTCACCGCGGGCATGGCGGTCATCACCTCGGGGCTCACCGTGGTGGTCGGCTTTGCCGCGCTGCTGTTCACCCCGCTCGTGGAGACCCGAAGCGTCGGCCTCGGCGGGCTGGTGGTGGTGGCGGTGGCGGTGCTCCTCTCGACGACGCTCCTCCCTGCCCTCCTCGCCATCATCGGCCGGGACATCGACCGGCCGAAGTGGCTCGCCCGGCGCCTGACCTGGTACCATGCCCCGCAGGCGTGGGAAAAGTGGGCCCGCGGCCTGCAGCGCCATCCGCGCCGCGCGCTCCTGCTGGGCGGGCTCGGCATCGCGGTGCTCACCGCACCGCTCTTCCTGATCCGCATCGGCCTTCCGGCACGGAACTGGTGGCCCGCGAACACCGAGTCGGGTCAGGGACTCGCGGCGCTGGAACGCCTCGGCGTGGCCGGCTACATCCAGCCGGTACGCGTGGTGGTGGAGCTGCCCGAGGGGCGGAGCGCCGTGTCCGCCACATCTCTGCGCGGCATCCGCGCGCTCGCCGATTCCTTCCGCGCGGATCCCCGGGTGCGGGAGGTGCGGAGCCTCGCCGGGATCCGTCCGGGCGCCTCGCTCCTCGAGCTATCCGCCTTCTACGGTGAGCTCGATTCGGCGCGCGCGCAATACGGCGAGTTCATCGACGCCTACCTGAGCCGAGACGAGCGGGTGACCCTGCTCGACATCATCCCGGCGGACAGCACCTCCCTCACATCGACGATGGACCTGGTGCACCGGGTGCGCGAGATCGCCGGGACGCCGCCGCGCCAGCTCCGCGAAGCCGATTTCCGCGTGGGCGGCTACACGGCGTCGGCGGTGGACTTCCAGACCGAGCTGCTCGACCGGTTCCCCCTGCTGGTGGTGCTCATCCTGCTCGCCACCGGGCTCATGCTCGCGATCGCCTTCAAGTCGGTGCTCGTGCCGATCAAGGCCATCGTCATGAACAGCCTCTCCGTGAGCGCCACGTTCGGCCTCATCGTCCTCGTCTTCCAGTACGGCGTGGGCGCGACGATCCTGGGACTCGACGGCGCCACCTCGGCGATCTTCGTCGTGGTTCCGGTGCTCGTCTTTGCCGTCGTGTTCGGGCTGAGCATGGATTACGAGGTGTTCCTGCTGAGCCGGATCAAGGAGGCATTCGACCGGACCGGACGCAACGACGAGGCGACGATGGAAGGCGTGAGCGCCACGGCGAGCGTCATCACGTCGGCGGCGCTGATCATGATCCTGGTTTTCGGGGTCTTCGCGTTCGCGCAGGTGCTGGTGATGCAGTTCCTCGGCTTCGGGCTCGCCGTCGCCGTCTTCCTCGATGCGACCATCATCCGGATGGTCCTGGTGCCCGCCTTCATGCAGCTCGCCGGCCGCTGGAACTGGTGGCCCGGCGTCCGCACCCGTCAGGTCACTGCCCGCCCACCGAGCCCATGAACGCGCGAGCGAGGGCGACGAGCCCCGCCCCGAGCATGGCCAGCACCACGAGCACGAAGCCGATTTCTCCCACGGCAAATGCGCTCCGTACCACGGGAATCTCCTCGGGCTGACGCCTTGCCCGCCGCGCCGCCTCGATGCGTGAAACCGCGGGTGTCGATACGGGCGTTTCGCCTTCGGGCGAGAGCGCAGGAAACCCTTCGGCAGGCCGGCGCGCATTCGCGATGACGCGTCGCTGCCCGGGAGGCCGGTAGCCCATCCGGCGGTCCCAGGCCGCCACGATCTCGGAATGCTTCCGGATCGGCTGCCACGCCTGGCGGGTGGCGTCGAAGACGTAGTCGCCGGCGTCGAGCCGCCCGTCCTCGAGGGCATCGAGGAGCTCGTCGACGTTCTGCCAGGGAAGCTCGGTGCCGGTGGAGTCGCTGCTGCGGAACCGTGTATCCATCGTTCGGTCCGGGAGGAGTGAAGCCGAACATTCACCCCTGAAAGCAGGCGGTCAAGCGTCGCAGCTCACATGTTCCAGAGTGCGTCAGAAGAATGCGTCGCCGTCACCGAACCGCGGGTTCACGATGTTGTTGTAGATCGATCCGAAACTGTAGCTCAGGCCCGCGGAAATGAAGAAGCGGTAATCGGTGGCGAGGGCCTGCTGGCGCAGGAGGATCTCTTCGGGAGTGAGGCCGCCCGCCGGGAGGTAGCGCTGGTCGCGAATGCGGGAAACACTGCCGTCGAGCTCGAGCTCGAGCCCGCGAATGAGCCGGATCTCGATATCCGCAAAGAGCCGGAGCGAATGGCTGTCCAGGTCGTCGAGATACTGGTGCGCGCTGGCACCGATGCCGGCGGATCCCCACGGCTGCGTCGCGTCGAGTGAGACCTCCAGTGCGTGCGAGAAGAGCGTTTCCGAGGTCTTCTCGAAGATCGTGAGCTCGTCGTAACGGTAACGGTTGGCCCCGACCTCGTACCGGAACGTGAAGAGCCGGTCGGCCGATTCGGTGTACGGGAACACATCGTACTCGAAGCCCATGAGCCCGCGGACGCCGAGCCGGCGATTGTTGAAGGACGAGCGATCGGCCGACGCGGCCACCCGAAGCCCCCAGTGCGGCCCGAGGCT
>DASTUP010000051.1:0-4153 GCA_035759585.1 Gemmatimonadales bacterium
CGTCGCGACGCAGTGCGAAGGGCTGCTGCTCATCTTCGAAAAGCTCTTCGAGTCGCGTCTGTTCTTCGTGGACAAGCTGATCGGCATGGGTGCGCGGATCGTGCTCTGCGATCCGCACCGCGCGGTCATCTCCGGCCCCTCGCCGCTCAAGGGTGGAATCGTCGAGTCGCCGGACATCCGCGCGGGGATGGCCATGATCCTCGCGGCGCTCGCCGCGGACGGGCAGAGCACCATTCACAACATCGGCCAGATCGAGCGGGGCTACGAGAAGATCGACCAGCGGCTCCGGGACCTGGGCGCGGACATCGAGCGCGTCGACGATTGAGCGGGATTCGCCCTGAGCGGGAAGTGGCCGAACAGGCCGTTCCCGGAGCCGTCCCGCGCTTTGCGCTCGGCGAATGGCAGGACCGGTTCGGCGTCGTCGCGGGCATAACGGCGCGAGGTGACGGCCCCGGGCGCGGGTTCGATCTCGGCCTGTGGACCGACGCACCCGTCGGCGATGTGATGTCCCGCTGGCGTGCCTTCCGCGGAGCGGAGCCCGGGTTCGGCGCGGTCGTCCTCGGCAACCAGGTTCACCGGACCGAAGTCGCCTGGCACGAGCGGGCGGACGGCTGGCTGCAGCTCGAAGGCGTCGACGGTCACGCCACCGCCGCGCCGGGCGTGCTCCTCACCGTTACCGTCGCCGACTGCATCCCGGTCTATCTGATCGCGCCCGCGCGGCGCGCCATCGCGTTGCTGCACGCCGGCTGGCGTGGCGCCGCTGCCGGAATCCTCGAGCGCGGCGTACGCATCCTGACCGCCCGCTCGGGCTGTACGCCGGACGAGATCGCAATGCATTGCGGTATAGGGATCTGTGGCGAGTGCTATGAAGTAGGACCTGAGGTTCTCGAGGGTTTCGGGCTGCGCGGCGACGGGCGGGGACCGTGGCAGCTCGACATCCGTGAGCGCCTCGCCGAGCAGGCGGGCGCGCTTGGCATCGGTGAGGTATCCAGGTCGACGTGGTGCTCCGCCCATCACCGGCCGCTGTTCTACAGTCACCGTGCTTCCGGCGGGACGGATGGACGGATGGTCGCCTACATCGGATTCCCGCTCGGCCGGTGAGTGGACCGGTCAGGGGCCGCTGACGGCGCCACGGGCAGCGGCAGGAACGTGCTTCCGGCCTCGTTGCATGTGGCGCCATTCGAGTGCAGCGAGCAGAGTCGCTCCGCCGAGCACCCACCCCGCCCATTCCGGCAGCGCCAGCGCGCCCCATGCAAAGACGATGACGAGGTATCGCGGATACCGCGCGACCGCCACGATCCCGGCAAAGAGCAGCGGACGCGGGCGGGCGTGCAGGAGCCCTGCACGCACCAGCGTGAACGGAATCGGGAGCAGGCCGGCGGCCGCCGTGAACAGGTAGAATCGGAGCCCCGCGCGCATGTCCGCGGGCACTTCCAGCCTTCGCCGCATTCTCCGCCGCACCACGCCTAACCAGCCGGCATCGACCAGCGCCCCCGCACCCGCGCAGAGGCTCCCGAGCAGGCAGAGGACGGCGAGATCGCTGTCCGTGCGGCCGCCGCTGTATGCGACGAGCAGCGGCTCGAACGGCATGGGAAACACCGTGTTCGAGAGGATCCCGAGCCCGAAGAAGGGCACCAGCTCGAGCCAGGTCACGAGGCACCAGCGAGCGACCGGGCGCTCCAGAGGATGGCTTGGCGCGGCTGGCCGAGGCGGGGCTCGCTGCGCCACGGAATGCGCCGGCCCAGCGAGCGGACCGGATGCGACAGAAGCTGGCTGAGGGGCGTTTCGTGGACGAACTTCCCACCCGGTGCGAGCACCCGCGCCACCTCGCGCAGCGCATCTCCGGCGCGCGCGATGTGATAGCACGTCCCGAAGTCGATCACGAGGTCGAATGCCGCCGCCGGAAAGGGCAGCGCCCGGGCGTCGCCCGGCACCAGCTCGGCCTCGACACCGGCCGCATCGAGCCGCGCGCGCGCTTCCGCGAGGAGGCGAGGCTCGATGTCGAGCCCGGTGAGGCGGGCCGGCTCCAGCAGGCGCGCAAGCGGGAGTAGCGCGATGCCGCGCCCGCAGCCGATCTCGAGAATGCGCGCCCGTTTCGGGAGCCTCAGCGCCCGGACGAGAATGGGAACTTCCAGCGTTTCCTGCCGGCTGTTCCGCCCCTCCTCGTTCGGGAAAGGACGGTATTCGCGTTCTTCGGCCGGCATCAGGCCATGATCGGGCGCTGCCGTGGGGGTCATCGGATGGGCTCCGGGGGGAGGGTTGTGAAGCGAACATCGGGCCCTTCCGTGACCCCGGCATTGCCGTCCCCGTGACTCCGCCGGACGCCGTATCCCCAACTGGCGCCGCATTCTCGGTTGACGCCACAGCCCCGGCGGCGTAATATTTGTCTGCTGTGCAGGATGGCCGTCACGGCCAGGATGGCCCTCACGGGCATGCGCTGGTGCGGGGAAGTGGGCCCGCAGTGATGTGGGGGAGTTCCCCCACATTTTTTTTCAACTACGGCAGCCGCCCCGGGGTCCGTAGTGAGAAGGCCGATTCGCAAGCCGATTCCATGCCTCACGACGCGCAGCTCGATTCGATACGCGACCTCGTGGACCGGCTTGGATTCGAGCTCGCCGACCTCCAGCGAACCGGCACGCGCGACCGTCCCATTCTCAAGGTGCGGATCGACCGTCCTGACAGCGCACCCGGCCGTGGGGTGAGCGCCGAGGACTGTCGCCTCGTCAGCCGGGCGCTCGAGCGGATGCTCGAGGGCGCCGCCGGCGTGGGCGACCGTTACGTGCTCGAGGTGTCGTCGCCGGGCATCGAGCGGCCGCTCAGGTGGGCCGCGCACTGGAAGCGCTTCATCGGGCGTCGCGCGCGGGTGCGCGCGACAGGGCTCGCCGGGCGCACTGTCGTCGAGATCGTTGCAGTCCCGGACGACGAGCAGGTCCGTCTCCGGCTTCCCGACGGCAGCGAGCGGACGATCGCGCTCGCGGACGTACGGGACGCCGCGCTGGACGTGGACTGGAAGACCATCGGCAAGGATCGCCGCCAACCGGAGTAGAGGATGTCAGGTTCCGCAGAGATGCTGGCCGCGTTTCGCGAGCTGGCCACCACCAAGCAGCTCGAGCGCTCGGATCTCCTCGATCTGCTGCGCGACGGCATTCATGCCGCACTGATGCGCAAGTACGGCCCGAACGTCCGCTTCGAGCTCAACGTGGACGAGCTGCAGGGCACCATCGAGATCATCCGCCTTCGCCAGGTGGTCGAGGACGTCGAGGATGCGAGCGCGCAGGTGTCGGTCGAGGAGGCGCGCTTCATCGATCCCGACTTCCAGGTCGGCGACATGCTCGAGGAGGAAGTCCCGTTCCAGGAGTTCGGGCGGCTCGCGGTGCAGGCGGCCAAGCAGCGGATCATCCAGCGGGTGCGCGAAGGCGAGCGTTCCCGGATCCGGGACGAGTTCGCCTCCCGCGTGGGCGAGCTCCTGTCCGGCGAGATCCAGCAGATCGAGCGCGGCAAGCTCGTCCTGATGCTCAACAAGTTCCGCGAAGCGGAAGCGATCATGCCGTATCGCGAGCAGAACCATCGGGAGCATTTCCATCAGGGCGACACGATCCGCGCCGTGCTCAAGCGCCTCGAGGAGACTCCGAAGGGCCCGCGCCTCATCCTGAGCCGCGGCGATCCGCTCTTCGTGAAGGCGCTCTTCAAGCTCGAGGTGCCGGAGATCCAGCAGCAGATCGTGGAGATCCGCGCCATTGCGCGCGAAGTCGGCGGCCGCACCAAGGTGGCCGTCATCTCGCGGGACGACGCCATCGACCCGGTCGGCGCCTGCGTCGGCCTCAAGGGTTCGCGCGTGCAGGCGGTCGTGAACGAGCTCGGTGGCGAGCGGATCGACATCGTGCCCTGGTCCCCGGATCCCGAGCGCTTCGCGCGGCTGGCACTGGCGCCGGCGCGCGTGGCCAAGGTCTTCTCCGATCCCGAGGCCAAGACGATCCAGGCCGTCGTGGACGAGGACCAGCTGTCGCTCGCGATCGGGCGCAACGGCCAGAACGTCCGCCTCGCCTCCGAGCTCACCGGCTGGAAGATCGACCTCTATTCCAGCCGTGAATGGCTGGAGCGCGGCGGCGAAGGCCCCCTGTTTACCCTGGCGCCGCTGGAGGAAGAAGAGTCC
>DASTUP010000052.1:0-2068 GCA_035759585.1 Gemmatimonadales bacterium
AAGGGCTCCGTTTCACGCCAAGATGAAAAACACAAATCATTTTTTTGCTTTTTTGTTGATGACGGGCTGAGCACGGAGCCCTTTGCGCCCTTCTTGCCTTCGTGGTGAAGAAGCGAATAAGTGGTCCTCTGCGTCCTCTGCGGCTCTGCGGTAAACCTACGGCTCGCGCTGCAGCGATGCCCGCTCCGGCAGCGCGGCAGCCCGCGCAGCTTTCTCGGCAGCGATGGCTTTGCGCGGATCGAACCACCAGACGACGGCCGCTGCCGCCGAGCCGCAGCAGATGCCGCCGAGGGCGAATGCGATGCGCACCCCGAACTGCTCCGCCACCCACCCCGCCTGCAGCGCCCCGAACGGGGCCATGCCGAGCGCCACGAACGAGTAGAACCCCATTACCCGGCCGCGGAGGTGATCGGGGCTCAGGCGCTGGAGGAGCGTGTTGGTGGCGATGCCGGCGGCCGCCATCGCGCCGCCCGCGAGGGCGCAGACCACCATCGCCGGGACGAGCCAGGGGAGGAGGGCGATCGTCACGAGCATCACGCCGAGCACGCCGGCGGCCGCAATGGAGATCCGGCCCTGCCGCGCGCGCGACCCGTATGCCGCGAGCGTGAGCGCAGCAACCGCGGCCCCGATGCCCACGGCCGCGAGCAGCGCGCCGTACCCCGCGGCCCCGACGCCGAGCACATCGCGCGCGAAGACGGGGAGCATCGTGAGGAAGGAGAAGCCGAAGATGCTGAGCGTCGCCGTCAGCAGCACGAGCGTTCTCGGCCACGGCTCGCCGAAGACGTAGTTGAAGCCCTCGCGCATCGCGGCGCGCACGTCGATGGTGCCCGACACCGGGAGGACCGCGCCGAGCCGCATCGAGGCGAGGCTGAAGATCACGGCGACGAAGCTGAGGCCGTTCAGGTAGAAGCACGCGGCGAGCCCCGCCGCCGCGATGATGCCGCCGGCGATGGCCGGGCCGATGACGCGCGACACGTTGAACGCCGAGGAGTTGAGGGCGATGGCGTTCATCAGGTCGTTCTTCCCGACGAGGTCCATCACGAACGCCTGCCGTGTCGGCACCTCGAAGGCGCTCAGGAAGCCGAAGAAGATGGCGAGGATGACGACCCAGGTCACGCTGATCAGCTCGAACTGGGTGAGCACGCCGAGCGCGAGCGCCTCGACCAGCATGCCGGACTGGAGGAGGAGGATGAACCGCCGCTTGTCCACCCGGTCCGCCACCACGCCACCGTAGAGCGTGAAGAGGAGGATCGGGAGGGAGCCGAGCATGGTGACCAGCCCGAGCAGAAAGGGCGACCCCGTGAGCTCGAGCACCAGCCACCCGTGCGCCACCGTCTGGATCCAGGTCCCGACCTGCGACAGGAACTGCCCGAAGAGAAAGAGCCGGAAATTCCGGTGGCGGAGGGACGGAAACGCAGCAGCGACGGTTGCGAGGGCGGACACGGGCGGAAATTAGTGCGGGGCAGGCGTCATTGCGAGGAGCCCGCGAAGCGGGCGACGAAGCAATCGGGTCGGACGTTCAACGGAACCCGATTGCTTCGTCGCTTCGCTCCTCGCAATGACGCCGGTCACCCATGCCACTTCGGCCGCGCGCGGGTCCAGCCGAGCTCTTCGCTGCCGCTGATGCGCCTGTGGGAGGCGAGGGCTTCGAGGATGAGCTCGCAGGCGGCGACGGCGTGGGCGGGCTGGGTGCGAGGGGCGAGGCCGCTGTCGACGACCGCGTCCACGAGCCCGGGCACCGTCTCGAAGCCGCGGAGGGAGATCTCCGCCGGCTCGTCGTTCGAGATGCGCAGCGCCCCGCCCTGGTCGAACCAGGCGACGATCGGCTCGAGGTCGGCGTCCGGAGCGCGTGCGTCGAGGGTGGCGCCGGCCGCCTTCCGGATCAGCTCGCGCGCGATCGAGTCGCCGCCGGCCAGCTCTCCCTCGTACTCCAGCTCGAGCTTGCCGGTGATGGACGGCACGGCCGAGTAGATGTCGCTCACGCGCGGCACGACGCGCGCTTCCCCCGCGACCAGCGCGCGCCGCTCGGCATTCGACACCGCGTTCTCCATCACGCTGATCGGCAGCC
>DASTUP010000053.1:0-4621 GCA_035759585.1 Gemmatimonadales bacterium
CAGACGGCAGGGATGAGCCCGGATGTCATCCTGAGGGAGCGACGCGACCGAAGGATCTACTCTGCAAGTCCCGGGGACGGGTCAGTAGATCCTTCGGTCGCTTTGCTCCCTCAGGATGACACGGCAACGGCGCCTGAACCACCCACCATCGAAGCCCTACCGCCTCTCCAGCCTCACATCCCCCGACCCGCTGTCGATCGAGATCATCCCCTCCCCGTCGCCGATCGTCCCGAACACGCGGTCCTCTCGGCGCGTAAGGTTCTCGACGAGCGTGCCCGAGATATCGCCCGAGCCGGTCTCGGCCTCGAAGCGCGCGCCGAGACTCGCCGGGGCGCGGAGGATGACGTCGCCGGAGCCGCTGTCGAGGCGCAGGGTTTCGATGTCGCTGGAGAGTCCGAGCTCCACCGTTCCGCTGCCGGTATCGAGCTCGATGATGGGCGATGCGACGCCGTCGAGCGAGACGTCGCCGGATCCGGTGTCGAGGAGGATGGACGACGCGACGAGCTGGTCGCCCGTGATGGTGCCGGAACCGGTATCCAGCAGGAGCTTCTCCCCGCGGACGTTCGTGAGCCGCACATCGCCGGAGCCGGCGTCGACGGTGAGATCGCCCTGCGCGTCGGTCACGGACACCTCGCCGGAGCCAAGGTCGAGGAGGAGCCTCCCGCGCGTGCCGGACGTCGTCACGTCCGCTGCCGCCACGTCCACGACGAGGTCGCCGTCGACGTTCGTCACCGTCACGGAACCCACGCCGACGTAGACCTCCACCGACTTTCCTGCCGGCACCAGCACACGCATGTCGGCATAGGCCTCGAGCCCGTCCCCATCACCCCGGATCCGGATCTCGCGGCCATCCCCGCGCCCGCGACGCTCGCCGAAGAACGTGCCGTCCTCGTAGACGCGGAACTGCGTGCGATGACCGCGGCCGAGCGAGGGATAGAGGATGTCCTGCTCGGGATACATGACGCGAAGGGACTCGCGGCCGCGCAGGGTGCCCGTCTCGACGGTGAGGCGTGCGGCATCGGCGCCACGCGGCGTCACCTCGGCGATGACGGCACTGCCCGATCCGGGATCGAGCCGCACGGCGCCGGCCAGATTGTAGAGCGAGACCTGCTGTCCCGGCAGCGTATGTCGGCTCGGCTGCTGCGCGGCGGCGGAGGCGGCGGCGAAGGCCAGCGATCCGGTAACGAGGAGGAATGGGACGGGGTGCGACATGAGCGCTCCAGTGGAGGGTATCGGAGCGTTAGACGGGCCCGAGGCCCGGAAGGTTGTCAGCCCTGGCCCAGTGCGTCGAGGCGGGCCGCGTAATCCGGGCGCGTCACCAGCTCACCGTTCTGGATGATCTCGCGATCCCAGGGAAGAATGATGAAGCTCTCGGTCTCGAACGCGTGATAGTCGGGCGCGTACTTCCCGGTCTTGAAGGAAACGGCCGTCTTCACCTGGCTCGGCTTGAGGCCATTCACCTCGCTCAGGGCGAGGCGCATGGTGCTGCCGGTGTTGCAGGTCTCGTCCACGATCAGCACGCGGCGGCCGCGGATCGTCGCCGGGGGGCCGGTGACGAGAATCGGATCCGCATCGGCCTCCGCGCGCGTCACGACCATCGACGCAAAATCGCATTGCATGATGGAGGCGACGACGACGCCGGGAATGACGCCTGCCTTGGCCACGCCGAGCACGACCTCGGGCTGGTACTCGTGCGCGACGCGCAGCGCGAGCCCGCGGCAGAGCTCGCCGAAGAGCATCCAGTCGACTTCCATGACACCGTTCGGTACCGAGACGCTCTTTCTCATGAGCGGAAGCTATGGCCCTGCCGGAATCGCGGCAACGTGCGTTGCGGCGCCCGGAGGCGAGGACTATCTTGGACCGACTATCCTATGTGCCGACACCACTTGACCTTCCGCGCGGGACACCGACCGCTTCGATGAGCATCTGGCGCCGCCTCACCGGCAAGGAATCCGCCGACACGCCCAAGCCCCAGCGGCTGGACTACCTGAACGAGGGCCTCGCCCTCGAGCGGCAGGGGGAGTACGAGGCGGCGCTCACGTCGTACCGCCTCGCCTATCGCGACAACCCGACCGACGCGCGCATCCTGATGAACATGGCGATCGCGTTCACGAAGACCGATCGTCCCGAGGAAGCGATTCGCCACTATCGCCGCGCGCTCGACATCGACGACACGCTGGGTGGCGCGCATTACGGTCTCGCCTTTCTCCTGATCAAGCGCAACGAGGGTCAGCAGGCGGCGGAGCACCTGCGCGCCTTCCTCTCGCGCCCGCCGAAAGGACCGGACGCCGAGCGGTGGATCCGCCACGCAGAGGCGGCGCTCCGCGAGATCGGGGCGGCACCGGCGCCGGAGACGACGTGAGGGGCGGTCCTTCCGTCCTTGTCATCGTCCTTGCCGCCTGCGCCAACATCTCCGACGACGGCACCGGCGTCATCGCGCTCGAGGTGCAGCAGCCCGTGCCACCGTTCGTCGAGGTGGGAGACACGATCGCGCTCTCGGCGCGGGCGCTCGACCGGGAGGGAAATCCGGTGGACGTCCCCATCGAGTGGCGGACGCCCGATCCGGCGAACATCTTCGTCGAGGCGGGCACCGGGCGCATCGCCGGAATCACGCCGGGCACGTCGGCTCGAGTGCAGGCGACGCAGGGGTCGCTCGTTTCGGATCTCATCTCCCTCACCGTGGTTGCGCGGGCCGACACACTCGAAGTCCCGCCCGATACGCTCACGGTGGACCCGCTCTCCACGACGTCTCCCGCGCTCGCTCCCCGGGTGGCGACGCTCGTCGAGGGTGCATACGTCGGGCTTCCGGGACGAGCGGTCATCTACGAGATCGTGGAGCCGGCATTCGCCGATCCCGCCGCCCGCACGGTCGAGATCACCGGCACCGGTGCGCTCGCCGATACCGTCTCCAGCGGCCCGGACGGATTGCCGCAGGCGCCCGTGTCGCTGAGCCGCGTCACCGGCCTCACGGCTCCGGACACCGTCGAAGTCGCGGTGCGGGTCCTCCGCAGGAGCGGCGCCCTGGTCCCGGGCTCCGGACAGCGCTTCGTCGTCGCGTTTCAGTAATCCCGTTACGCTCCAGCCGAGCGAGGGAGGTCGCCCGTGGCCCCGCCCCGCACCCTGACCGAGCTGTTCTTCGGATCCATCGATCGCTACCGCGCCAATCCCGTCGCCATGCGCGTGAAGCGCGGCGGGACCTGGCGCGAGCTGTCGTATGCCGAGATGCTCGAGCGTGTTCAGGCACTGAGCCTCGGCCTGGGCGAGCTGGGCGTGCGCGCCGGCGACCGCGTCGGCATCCTCTCCGAGAATCGCCCCGAGTGGGCAATCGCCGATTACGCCTGCCTCGCGGCGCGCTGTGCCGACGTTCCCATCTACCCGACCCTTCCCGCCCGCCAGATCGAGTACATCCTGCGTGACTCCGGCGCCGCCGCCCTCTTCGTCTCGACGCGCGAGCAGCTGGGCAAGGTTCTCGAGATCCGCGCCAGTCTCCCTTCGCTGCAGCACGTGATCGCCTTCGACGAGGGCCTCGGCGGCAACGGGGTGCTCGACTTGGAATCGGTGTACGAGCGCGGCCGCGCGGTGTCCGATCGGGCCGACGCCTGGCGCGACGCCGCCCTGCTCGCGGAGCCCGACGATCTCGCCACGCTCATCTACACCTCCGGCACCACCGGCGATCCGAAGGGCGTGATGCTCACCCACGGGAACATCGCGAGCAACGTCGTCGCCGGCCTCGAAGTGCTGCCGCTCAGCGTGCGGGACGAGTGCCTCTCGTTCCTTCCGCTCTCGCACATCTTCGAGCGAATGGCCGGGCACTACTGCATGATGGAGTCGGGCACGGTGATCAACTATGCCTCGAGCATCGACGCGGTTCCTGCGGAAATGCAGGAGCGGCGCCCGACCGTGGTGCTTTCCGTCCCGCGCCTCTTCGAAAAGATCTATGCGCGGGTCCTCGAGAACGCCCTCAGCGGGTCCGCCGTCAGGAAGCACGTCTTCTTCTGGGCCAAGCGCGCCGGCGAGCGCTGGGTCGAATACCATCTCTCCGGGCGCGCGGTGCCGCCGGGGCTCGCCATCCAGTATGCGCTCGCCCGGCGGCTCGTCTTCGCGAAGCTGCACCAGCGCGTCGGCGGGCGGCTTCGGTTCTTCGTCTCGGGCGGCGCACCGCTGTCGGCGGAAATTGCGCGATTCTTCTTCGCGGCGGGACTGCCCATCCTGGAGGGCTACGGCCTCACCGAAACGTCGCCGGTCATTACCGTCAACAAATTCGGGAGAACCCGCCTCGGCACGGTCGGCCCGGCGGTGACGGGGGTGGAGGTGCGCATCGCCGAGGACGGCGAGATCCTCGTGCGCGGCGAGAACGTCATGCACGGCTATTGGCAGAATCCGGATGAGACGGCGCGCGTGCTGCTGCCCGCCGACGACGGCAAGGGGCCGTGGCTCGCCACCGGCGATATCGGGCATCTGGATAACAAGGGCCGGATTGTCATCACCGACCGCAAGAAGGACCTCATCGTCAACGACAAGGGCGACAATGTCTCGCCGCAGCGGATCGAGGGGATGCTGACGATCCAGCCCGAGATCGCCCAGGCGATGGTCTATGGCGACCGCCGGCCCTATCTCGTCG
>DASTUP010000054.1:0-24715 GCA_035759585.1 Gemmatimonadales bacterium
CGGGCGGGACCGGCCGCTTTACGGCCTTGTTGCGGCGGCTCACTTCTTACCTCCCTTGGCCGGGGCGGCTCCACCCTTCGGCCGCTTGGCGCCGTACTTCGAGCGGCTGCGGCGGCGGTCGTTCACGCCGGCCGAGTCGAGGGTGCCGCGGACGATGTGGTAGCGCACGCCCGGCAGGTCCTTCACGCGGCCGCCCCGGATGAGGACGATCGAGTGCTCCTGCAGGTTGTGACCCTCACCCGGGATGTAGGCCGTGACCTCGAAGCCGTTGGTGAGGCGCACACGGGCGACCTTCCGGAGCGCCGAGTTCGGCTTCTTCGGGGTCGTGGTGTAGACGCGCGTGCAGACGCCGCGCTTGAGGGGATTCCCCTTGAGCGCCGGCGCCTTGTCCTTCGCCAGTACGGGCTTCCGGCCGTGCCGGATGAGCTGATTGATAGTCGGCATATCCTCTTATGGCTCGTGCGTCCCGGAACTGGTTCCGGGAGAGACTTGCAAACTTAGCGGTGGAGCCGGGTTAGGTCAAGCGGACGTTGGCCGGCACCCGTCGCGAAGGGTCCGGACCGACCCGACGGATCCCCCGACCCGGCTACCTTATAGCATCCTCTCGAACCTGATCGGGGTCCGTCCATGACTCTGGCCCTCCTCGCGGTCGCGCTGCTCGGCGCGGGCTACGTCGTCCTGACCTATAACGGACTCACCCGGCTCCGCCAGATGGCGCGAAATGCCTGGGCCGACATCGACGTCCAGCTTCGGCGCCGGCACGATCTCGTGCCCAATCTGGTCGGCGCCGTGCAGGGACATGCGGGCTACGAACGATCCACGCTCGAAGCAGTCATCGATGCGAGGAGCCGAGCCCAGGCGGCATCCGGACCGTCCGCGGCCGGATCGGCCGAGCGGGCGCTGGCGGAAGGCGTCGGACGCATCCTCGCGCTGGCGGAAGCGTATCCGGATCTCAAGGCCGGCCAGAGCTTTCTCGAGTTGCAGCGCTCGCTGGTCGAGATCGAAAATCACGTGCAGGAGGCCCGGCGCTACTACAATGCGGTGGTTCGCGACCTCAACACCCGGATCGAGCAGTTTCCCTCCAACCTGATCGCAGGTCCGCTCGGATTCGAGCGCGAAGAGCCGTTCGGGCTTACGGACCCGACGGAGGCAGCGGTGCCGGAGGTCAGGCCATGAGGCGCGGCCGCGTCGCGCTTGCCCTGTTCCTGGCCTTCACCGTGGCCGGTGCACTCCATCCGGCGGCAGCGCAGCGCTCGCTCGAGATACGGCGATTCGACGCCCGCATCACGGTGTCGCCCGATGCGAGCATCGAGGTCACCGAGACGATCGAAGCGAATTTCATCGGGGCCTGGAACGGGATCTATCGGAAGGTCCCGGTGCAGTACCGCACGCCGCAGGGCTTCAACTGGTCGATCCGCCTTTCGCTCATTTCCGCGACAGATGGCCAGGGCGCCCCGCTCCGCACCGAGACATCCCGCGAGGGCCACTCGATCCAGTACAAGATGTGGGTCCCCGGCGCGACGGACGCGGTGAAGACCGTCGTGCTCCGCTACCGGGTCGAGAACGCGCTCCGCTTCTTCGAGGAGCACGACGAGCTCTACTGGAACGTGACCGGCGACGAGTGGGACGTGGCGCTCGGCATGGTCACGGCGGAGATCGTCCTTCCGACCGGAGCCACCGGCATCCGCGCAACGGCATTCAACGGCGTGCAGGGGGCAACGCTGACCGAGGCGGAAATCGTCGACTCGGGAACCTCGGTCAGCATCCGCATGCCGCGGCCGCTCGAGTTCCGTGAAGGGCTCACGGCCGTGGTCGGCTGGGACAAAGGCGCAGTGGCGGAGCCGACGGCGGCCGACCGCGCGGCCGGTTTCCTCGCGACGAACTGGCCGCTGGGGATTCCCGTTCCCGTGTTCCTGATCATGCTCGGACTCTGGCGGAATCGCGGCCGCGATCCCCGTCGCCGGCCCATCGTCGTGCGCTACGAGCCGCCGCCTGGGCTCACAGCTGCAGAAGCGGGCACGCTCACCGACGAACGCGTCGACATGCGGGACATCACGGCCACACTCGTGGACCTGGCGGTGCGCGGGTTCATCCGGATCGAGCAGACGGAGGAAACCGCACTCTTCGGCCTCATGAAGAACGAAGATTTCCTGCTGCATTCCCTGAGACCGCGAGAGGAATGGAGCTCGCTCGCGCCGCACGAGCGCCTGGTCATGGAAGGCATATTCGAATCGGCGCAGACGTCCGTGGCGCTTTCCGATCTCAAGGACGAATTCTACACCGAGCTCGAGGGCATCCGTTCCGCCATCATGACTCGCCTCGTTTCGGGCGGGATGTTCCGGGTGCGGCCCGACAGGACGCGCACGGCGTGGATGGTCGGCGGCGTCATCTTCGGCGTCGTCGTCGGCTTCGCCGGCGCGGGGATTGCAGCCGGCTTCTCGCTCACACCGGTGCCCTTCCTGATCGCGGGCGCCCTGTCGGCCATCATCATCATGGCATTCGGCTGGCAAATGCCTGCTCGTACGCTTGCCGGGACGCGAGCGCTCGAGCAGGTCCTCGGCTTCGAGGAATTCCTCGAGCGGGTCGAGAAGGAGCGCTACCAGATGGCGCGGCCCACGCCGGAGATGTTCGAGAAATTCCTTCCCTATGCCATGGCCTTCGGCGTC
This sequence comes from Gemmatimonadales bacterium, assembly GCA_035759585.1. GTDB lineage: Bacteria > Gemmatimonadota > Gemmatimonadetes > Gemmatimonadales > GWC2-71-9 > CAMLLJ01. The sequence goes on from DASTUP010000054.1 coordinate 2,667, forward strand.
GAGCGCCAGTGGGCGAAGGCGTTCGACGGGCTTCAGGTCCAGCCACCCACCTGGTATGCCGGCGTCCGCCACGGAACGTTCAGTGCGAGCAGCTTCTCGCACAGCATCTCATCGATGTCCACGCAAGCGGCGAGCACGATGAGCTCATCGCCGAGGACGTCCAGCGGGTCGGGGTTCAGTGGTGGGTCGTCGGGGGGTGGTGGCGGCGGAGGTGGGGGCGGCGGCTTCTGACGCCGAACGCGCCCGCCGAACGCAAGAACGCCCGGGAGAAATCCCGGGCGTTCGCATTTCACAGGGTTTCGACGTCGGGCTACAACTCGTCGTCCACCCCCGCCGGCACCATGACCGGCGCGGCCTGCTCCTCCGGTACCGCCACCACCTCCGGCATCTCGTACCCTTCCGGCGGCTCGATGTCGATCTCGGCGTAGCGGTAGATGCCGCTGCCCGCCGGGATCAGGTGCCCGATGATGATGTTCTCCTTGAGGCCGAGGAGGTCGTCCTTGGCGCCGCGGATGGCAGCATCGGTGAGGACGCGCGTGGTCTCCTGGAACGACGCCGCCGAGATGAACGACTGCGTCGTGAGCGACGCCTTGGTGATGCCGAGGAGCACAGGCTCGAACGTCGCCTCGCTCGCCTTCTTCCGCGCCATCCGGTCGTTCTCCTCCTTGTAGACGAGGCGGTCGACGGTCTCGCCCTCGAGGAAGTCGGTGTCGCCCGGATCGGTGACGCGCACCTTCTGCAGCATCTGGCGCACGATCACGCCGATGTGCTTGTCGCTGATGCGCACGCCCTGCAGGCGATACACCTCCTGCACCTCGTTGAGCAGGTACTCCTGCACCGCGCGCGGCCCCTTGATGAGCAGGATGTCGTGCGGGTTGACCGGGCCTTCGGTCAGGCGGTCGCCGGCGCGCACGCGGTCGCCCTCGTGCACGCGGAGGTGCTTGCCCGCGGCCACTTCGTAGATCCGCGGCTCCTCGGCCGGCACCTCGGCGGCCTGCGCCTCGGCCTTCACGGTCGGGTACACGTAGATCTCGCGCTTGCCGCGCTTGATCTCGCCGAACTTGACCGTGCCGTCGATCTCGGAGATCGTGGCCGGATCCTTCGGGCGCCGTGCCTCGAACAGCTCCGCAATGCGCGGGAGGCCGCCCGTGATGTCGCGCGTCTTGTACGCCTGGCGCGGGATCTTGGTGACGGTAATGCCCTTCTTCACCTTGACCGGCGACGAAAGGTAGACCGTCTTGTCCTTGCTCTCCTTCTTGGTCTTCGACGGCCACGCCTCGTTGATCGGCCGCTCGTCCACGTTGAACTTGGTGCTCCACGGATTCGCCGCATCCGGCACTTCCATGGCGCGGCTCACCTGGTCGGTGGGCGAGCCGAGGATGATGCGGCTCCCTTCCGCCAGCGTGTACTCCTGCGGGTCCTTCCGGTTCGGCATGTAGACCAGCACCGAGGGATGGAGCTCGCGGTCCGGATCCGCCATGACGACGATCGACCGGAGGCCGGTGCCCTCGTCCAGCTCCTCACGGAGCGTGACGCCCGGGACGAGGTCCTTCCAGCGGAGCTCGCCGTCGGTCTTGATGATGCTCGGATCGTTGTACGGATCCCAGGTGTAGAGGATCGTACCACGCTCCTGGCCCGGCGTGGAGAAGCGCGGGTCGGCGCGGAGGACGGTGTCCCCTTCGCGGACCTGCAGCAGCGCGCCCTCCGGCACCGGGAAGCGGTTGATGACCCGCTTCGGATCCTTCGGATCCACGACGAGGATTCCTTCCTTCGTCTCGTCGGTGGCGGACTCGTCCTCGCGCGTGAGCACCACGCGGATCGAGCCCTTCGTGCCGTCCTCGTACTCCACGTCGTTATCGGTCCACTCGAGGCCCTTCGTGTACTGGACCACGCCGTCGGCGCGCGCGCGGCGCTCCGCCTCTTCGGCGATGCGCGACGAGGTGCCGCCGATGTGGAACGTGCGGAGCGTGAGCTGCGTGCCCGGCTCGCCGATCGACTGCGCGGCGAGAATGCCCACGGCCTCGCCCATGTCCACCATTTCCATGGTGGCCAGGTTGCGGCCGTAGCACATGCGGCAGACGCCGCGGCGGGCCTCGCAGGTGAGGACGCTCCGGATCTTGACCTTCTCGATGCCGGCATCGTCGATGCGGTTCGAGATGTCCTCGTCGATCAGGTGACCCGCCTCGACCAGCATGCGCGGATCGCCGTCCTCGTCGAGCTCGTGCGGGTCGCGCACGTCCTCGCTCGCCACGCTGCCGACGATGCGCTCGCGCAGCGGCTCGATGATGTCCTCGCCTTCCTTCAGCGACGACACTTCGAGGCCCAGGATCGTGCCGCAATCCTCCTCGGTGATCGTGACGTCCTGCGCCACGTCCACGAGGCGGCGGGTGAGGTACCCGGCGTCGGCCGTCTTGAGGGCCGTGTCCGCAAGGCCCTTGCGCGCGCCGTGCGTCGAGATGAAGTACTCGAGCACGGTGAGCCCCTCGCGGAAGTTCGAGCGGATCGGGCTCTCGATGATCTCGCCGATGCCACCGGTGAGCTTCTTCTGCGGCTTGGCCATGAGGCCGCGCATGCCGGCGAGCTGCCGGATCTGGTCGCGGCTGCCGCGGGAGCCCGAGTCGAACATCATGAAGACCGGGTTGAACCCGCCCTTGCTCACGCGCATCCCGCTGACCATCGCCTCGGCCACGTCGTTGTTCGCGTGGGTCCAGGCGTCGATGACCTTGTTGTACCGCTCACCGAAGGTGATCTGGCCGGTGTTGTAGGCGCGCTGGAACCGCTTGACGCGCGCATCGGCCTCCTCGAGGAGCTGCGTCTTCTCGGCCGGGATCTCGAGATCCTCGATGCCGATCGAGACGCCGCCCTGCGTCGCGAACCGGAAGCCGAACTCCTTGAGCCGGTCGAGGAACGTCACCGTGTCGGCGAGGCCGGCGCGGCGATACGACTCGAGCACGAGCCCCGAAAGCTCCTTCTTCTTCATCAGGAGATCACGGAAGCCGAGATCGGCGACGACCTTCCGCGGCACGATGCTGTTGAACAGCACGCGGCCCACGGTCGTCCGGAGCCAGCGCGGATCGGGCTCGGCCGCTTCACGCGGAGGGACGTACCAGAAGTGGATCGCCGTGTGGAACGAGATTGCGCCGGTGAGCAGCGCCATCTCGATCTCCGCGAGCGAGCCGTAATGCTTCGCGCCCTTCCAGAGCCGCGCTTCGGTCTCGGCGCGCTTGAGGCCCGCCTTCCGCAGCTCCTCCTCGAAGCCCGCAGGGAGCTTCGTCAGGAAGTAGCTGCCGAGGACCATGTCCTGCGACGGCTCCGCCACCGGACGCCCGTCCGACGGCTTGAGGATGTTGTTGGAGCTGATCATCAGGAGGCGCGCCTCGAGCTGCGCCTCGAACGAGAGCGGCACGTGCACCGCCATCTGGTCGCCGTCGAAGTCGGCGTTGAACGCCGCGCAGACGAGCGGGTGAATCCGGATGGCCTTGCCCTCGACGAGCACCGGCTCGAATGCCTGGATGCCGAGGCGGTGCAGCGTCGGCGCGCGGTTGAGCAGCACCGGGTGGTCCTGGATGATCTCTTCCAGGATGCCGTACACCTCGGGGCTCTCGCGCTCGACGATCTTCTTGGCGCGCTTGACCGTCTCCGCAATGCCCTTCTCCACCAGCTTGTGGATGATGAAGGGCTTGAAGAGCTCGACCGCCATGGCCTTCGGGAGGCCGCACTGATGGAGCCGGAGCTCCGGGCCCACCACGATGACCGAGCGGCCCGAGTAGTCCACGCGCTTGCCGAGGAGGTTCTGGCGGAACCGCCCCTGCTTGCCCTTGAGCATGTCGGAGAGCGACTTGAGCGGGCGCTTGCCGCGGCCGCGGATCGCCTTCGAGCGGCGGCCGTTGTCGAACAGCGCGTCCACCGCCTCCTGCAGCATCCGCTTCTCGTTCCGGAGGATCACCTCCGGCGCCTTGTGCTGGATCAGCTTGGTGAGCCGGTTGTTCCGGTTGATCACCCGCCGATACAGATCGTTGAGGTCGGACGTGGCGAAGCGCCCGCCGTCGAGCGGCACCAGCGGCCGCAGGTCGGGCGGGATCACGGGGATCACGTCGAGGATCATCCACGCCGGGTTGTTCGGAAGGTCTCCCGAATCGCCCGAGGAGAGGAAGGCATCCACGATCTTGAGCCGCTTGAGCATCTGCTTCTTGCGGTGCTGGCTCGTCTCGTTCGCGACGCCCGCGCGGAGCGTTTCCGCCAGCTTCCGGATGTCCAGCCGGCCGAGCAGCTCCCGCACCGCCGGCGCGCCGATGTCGGCGCGGAAGGCGGTGTCCCCCTCCTCGCGCGCCTTGGCGCGGAGGGTGAGGTATTCGTCCTCATCGAGGAGCTGGTTGAGCTCGACTTCCTGGCTGCCCTTGTCGAGCACGACATAGCTCGAGTAGTAGATCACCCGCTCCAGGTCGCGCAGGGTGAGGTTGACGAGGTTCCCCATCGGGCTCGGCAGCGTCTTGAAGAACCAGATGTGCGCCACCGGCACGCTGAGCTCGATGTGGCCCATGCGCTCGCGCCGGACCTTCGAGAGCGTCACCTCGACGCCGCAGCGGTCGCAGATCACGCCGCGATAGCGGATCCGCTTGTACTTGCCGCAGTGGCATTCCCAGTCCTTGACCGGGCCGAAGATGCGCTCGCAGAAGAGGCCGTCCTTCTCCGGCTTGAAGGAGCGGTAGTTGATGGTTTCCGGCTTGGTGACCTCGCCCCACGACCACCAGGTGCGCTGCCCCTGGAGCTCCAGGCGCTCGCGCTCCTTGGTGTCGCGCGGCCCGCGAATCTCCTCGGGCGCCGCGATCCGGATGCTGATGTAGTCGAAGCTCGAGCTCTTGGGCTCGCGACCGCTGCGAAAATCAATCATGTGATCCCTCTTATTCTTCGCCGGCTTCGGTGGTGCCGAGCGTAACCTTCAGCCCGAGCGCCTGGAGTTCCTTGACGAGCACGTTGAACGACTCGGGAATCCCGGGCTCCGGGAGATTCTGTCCCTTCACGATGGCCTCGTACACGCGGCTGCGGCCGTTCACGTCGTCGGACTTGACGGTGAGCATCTCCTGCAGCACGTGCGCGGCGCCGTACGCCTCGAGCGCCCAGACTTCCATCTCGCCGAAGCGCTGGCCGCCGAACTGCGCCTTGCCGGCGAGCGGCTGCTGCGTCACGAGCGAGTACGGCCCGATGGACCGCGCGTGGATCTTGTCGTCCACGAGGTGGCTGAGCTTCAGCATGTAGATCGCGCCGACGGTCACTTCCCCTTCGAACTGCTGGCCGCTCCGCCCATCGCGGAGGCGCGCCTTGTCCGCCGGCGTGAGGCCGGCCGCACGCAGCAGCTCGTTCGCCGCCGCGTCGAGGTCGCCGTCGCCCTTGCCGCCGACGAGCGCGGCGAGCGCCGGCTGGCCGGCCGCAGCGAGCGCCTCGGCCGGGCCCAGCGTGTTCTTCTCGAGCTCCTTCACGAGGCGCGCCGCGGCCTTGTCGCCGGACGAGGCGAGCGCCTTCTGGATCTCGACTTCCTGGGCGCGCTGGCGCACGGTGCGCTCGGCCAGCTCGCGCGCCGCATCGGCCAGGAACGACCGGAGCGACTTCGCGAACTCGCGCGTCTCCTTCGACGCCCCCTTCATCTCGAGGAGGCCGATGCCCGCCTCGGTGAGCAGCGTGCGCTCGCCCGACGGGGCCACCACCTTGAGGTCCTCCACCATCCGGCGCGTCATCGCCGCGTCCACTTCGGGCGCGCGATGGCTCAGGCGGAGCGACTCACCGGCCCACTTGAAGCCGGCCAGGCGCAGGAGCACGCCGATCTCCGCTTCGTCGGCGCCACGGAACACCGGCGTCTTGGCCTCGAACCCGAGGATCCGGGCGGCCCAGCCGAGGTGCGTCTCGAGGATCTGGCCGACGTTCATGCGGCTCGGCACGCCGAGCGGATTGAGCACGATGTCCACCGGCGAGCCGTCCGGGAGGAACGGCATGTCCTCCTCCGGCACGATCCGGGCGACGATGCCCTTGTTGCCGTGGCGGCCGGCCATCTTGTCGCCGACGGAGATCTTCCGCTTCTCGGCGATGTAGACCTTGACCAGCTGGATCACGCCCGGCGGCAGCTCGTCCGGCTGGAGGATCTTGTCGATCTGGTCCTCCGCCTTCTCCTCCACCTTGGCACGCTCGCGCTCGGCCATGTCGATCGTCGCCCGCATGCGCTCGTTGGCCGCCTTGTTGGCCACACGGAGCGTCTTGCGGTCGATGTCCGCCAGGTCGAGATCGGCCAGCACGGCCGCGGTCAGCTTCGTCCCGGCGGGGAGGTATTCCTCCACCGTCCCGGCCTTGAGCATCAGCGCCACTTCCTGCCCGGCGAGGAGCTGCTTCACCTCGTCCATCATGACGCTCGTGATGCGCGCCTTCTCGTCGCTCTCGACGCGGCGGACCTCGCCGATCCGCTCGCCGCGGTCCTTCTCGACGACGCGGTCCTCGACGCGGCTGAAGATCTTCACGTCGATCACGACGCCGCTCATGCCCGGCGGCACCTTGAGCGACGAGTCCTTCACGTCCTTGGCCTTCTCGCCGAAGATCGCGGTGAGCAGCTTCTCTTCCGGCGAAAGCTCGGTCTCTCCCTTCGGCGTGATCTTGCCGACGAGGATGTCGCCCGGCTTCACGTGGGCGCCGATCCGGACGATGCCGCGCTCGTCGAGGTCCACGACCGACTCGTCGGAGACGTTCGGGATCTCGCGCGTGATCTCCTCCTGGCCGCGCTTCGTGTCGCGCACGTGGAGCTCGAGCTCCTGGATGTGGATCGACGAGTAGACGTCGTCCTTGACCAGGCGCTCGCTGAGGATGATCGCGTCCTCGAAGTTGTGGCCGTACCACGGCATGAACGCGACGAGCACGTTGCTGCCGAGCGCGAGCTCGCCCCCTTCGGTGGCCGCGCCGTCGGCGATGATCTGGCCCGCCGTGACCCGCTCGCCCTGCTGCACGAGGGGGCGCTGGTTGATGGCCGTGTCCTGGTTGGTGCGCCAGAACTTCTTGACGCGGTAGCGGTCGTGCTGGTTGAGCCGCGCAAGCGGCTGGTCCCCGAGCGGCGCGCCGTCGGCGCCGGCATCGACGATGATCTCGTCGGCCGTGACGCGCGTGACCACACCCGCCCGGCGCGCCACGATCACGGCGCCCGAGTCCCGCGCCACCTTCTCCTCGAGCCCGGTGCCGACGAGCGGCGCCTGCGGGAAGAGGAGCGGCACGCTCTGGCGCTGCATGTTCGAGCCCATGAGCGCGCGGTTCGCGTCGTCGTGCTCGAGGAACGGGATGAGCGCCGCGGCAATGGAGACGAGCTGCTCCGGCGCCACGTCCATGAACTCGATGCGGTCCGGCGGCAGGAGCGGGTAGTCGTCGCCCTTGCGGGAGAGGACGAGCTGCTCGGTGAACTTGCCGTCCTCGTCGAGGAGCGCGTTGGCCTGTGCGACCGGGAAGTCCTCCTCCTCGCTCGCCGAGAGCCACTGGATCTCGTCGGTGACCTTGCCACCCTTCACCACGCGGTACGGCGTCTCGATGAACCCGAGGTCATTGATGCGCGCGTAGGTCGAGAGCGACGTGATGAGGCCGATGTTCGGGCCTTCCGGCGTCTCGATCGGGCACATGCGGCCGTACTGCGAGTAGTGCACGTCGCGCACCTCGAAGCCGGCGCGCTCGCGCGTGAGGCCGCCCGGCCCGAGAGCCGAGAGGCGGCGCTTGTTCGTGAGCTCGGCGAGCGGGTTCGTCTGGTCCATGAACTGCGAGAGCTGCGAGCTCCCGAAGAACGCCTGGATGACGGCCGACACCGTGCGCGCGTTGACGAGGTCGTCGAGCGAGATCTTCTCGGGATCCGAGTTGATGCTCATCCGCTCCTTGACGAGCCGCGCCATGCGCGAGAGGCCCACCGAGAACTGGTTGGCGATCAGCTCGCCCACCGACCGGATGCGGCGGTTGCCGAGGTGGTCGATGTCGTCGGTGTAGCCGCGCCCGTCGTGCAGGTCGATCAGGTAGCGGATGATCGCGACGAAATCCTCTTCGGTCAGCACCGTGTGGTTCGAGCTGCTCTTCGTCTTGAGGCGCTGATTGATCTTGTACCGGCCCACGCGGCCGAGATCGTAGCGCTTCGGGTTGAAGAAGAGCTTCTGCAGCTGCTGGCGCGCCGTCTCGAGGTTCGGCGCATCGCCGGGACGGAGGAGCGCGTAGATCTGCTCGAGCGCCTCGGCCTCGGAGTGCGTCGGGTCCTTGGCCAGCGTGTTCTTGATCAGCGGGGACTCGGAGCGGCCCGCCGTGAGGAGGACCTCCACCTTCACGACATTCGCATCGAGCAGCTTCTTGCGAAGCTTGTCGGTGATCTCCGCGCCGCGCTCGGCCACGACCTCACCCGTCTCGGGATCGGCCGCGTCGAAGGCGAGGATGTGGTTGTGCCGGTCGCGCTGGGAGGTGGGCTGCTCCTCGTCGCGCAGGTCGATCGAGGTGTAGCCGGAGAAGACCTTCACCGACTTCACTCCGACGTGCTTCATCTCGTTGATGCGCTCGGCGGTGAGCTCGTCGCCCACCACGCCCAGCGGCTCCCCGGCCGGATCCTCGGGGTTGGCCACGTCCTCGGCGAGGAGCGCGCCGATGACTTCGCGCTTCTCCTGGCGGCCCTCGAGCTTCCCGGTGATCCCGAGCGCCTTCGTCGCGAAGAAGAGGCGGAGGATGTCCGCGTTGTTCCCATAGCCGAAGGCGCGGAGCAGCGCCGTGGCCGGGAACTTCTTCTTCTTGTCGATGTGCACGTAGATCACGTCGTGGATGTCGATCGTGAACTCGACCCACGAGCCCCGGAAGGGGATGATCCGCGCGCTGAAGAGCCGCTGCCCGTTCGGGTGCGTGTCTTCCTCGAAGACGACGCCCGGCGAGCGGTGGAGCTGGCTCACCACGACGCGCTCGGCGCCGTTGATGACGAACGTCCCGAGCGGGGTCATGATGGGCAGCTCGCCCAGATAGACCTCCTTCTCGATGGCGTTCTTGAGCCGGCGCTGGCCGTCCACGTCCTCGAACACGTCGAGGCGCAGGCGCGCCTTGAGCGGCGCGGCGTAGGTCATGTCCCGCTCGATGCATTCCTCGACCGAGTACTTGGCCTCGCCGAGCGCGTAGCTCAGGAACTCGAGGCTGTACTTCCCGTTCACGTCACTGATCGGGAAGAGGTCGCGGAAGACGCGCTCCAGCGAGACGTCCTGGCGCTCACCCTCGACGTCGTCGGGGACGAGCAGCGTCTGGAACGCGGCGGTCTGGATATCGAGGAGATTCGGCATCGGCATGCCGCTCTCCCGCTTACTGAACGTGATCACCGGTCGGGTATGCATCTAGTCACTCTCACGCAGCACAAATGGCCCCAGCACGGAACCCCCGCCGGAGGCGGGGTGTTCTGGGGCTCGGCAAGTACGGCAAACGAAAAGGCGAGCGTGCATCGCGTCTCACTGAAATAGGGTGCGTGGCCACCAGATCCTTCGCCGGGGGCTGAAGCCCCCAGCTCAGGATAGGGCTGCGCCCTACTTCAGCTCGACGGTCGCGCCCTGCTCTTCCAGCTTCTTCTTCAGCTCTTCGGCCTCGGCCTTGGACACGCCCTCCTTGATGACGCTCGGCACGTTGTCCACGGCATCCTTCGCTTCCTTGAGGCCCAGGCTCGTGATCTCGCGGACCACCTTGATGACCTGGATCTTCTTGGCGCCGCCCTCCTTGAGGACGACGGAGAACTCCGTCTTCTCCTCGGCCGCGGGCGCCGCCGCGCCGCCGCCCGCGCCGCCGGCCGGAGCCGCGGCAACGGTGACGTTGAACTTCGTCTTGAACGCCTCGATGAGGTCCGCGAGCTCGACGACGGTCTTGTTGCCGATCGCCTCGAGGATCTCTTCGTTGCTCAGCGTGGTGGTAGCCATTTCACTATTCTCCGTACGGTTATGCAGCGGTCGACCGCTGGTCGCGAAGCGCCTCGAGCGAGGCAACCATGGAATACAGGACGTTGTTCAGCGTGCCGGCGAACTGGCCGAGCAGGACTTCCCGCGGCGGAATCGAGCCGAGCCGCTGGATATACGCGGGCTCGACGGTCTTTCCGTCCACGTAGCCGGCCTTGACGGCCGGCTTCTCGAACTCGCGGGCGAAATCCGTCAGGACCTTCGCCGCAGCGAGGGGGTCCGTCGAGAGCACGAGCCCGGTGGGCCCCGCGAGGTGCTCGGACAGCTCGGTAATGTTGTTCGCGGCCAGCGCGCGCTGCGCCAGCGTGTTCTTCACCACCACGTACTGCACGCCCGCGGCGCGCATGCGCCGCCGGAGCTCCGTCATACGGAGCACGTTCAGTCCGCTGAAGTCGGTGACGTAGACGTTCGGCGCCGCCTTGAGCTGCTCGGTCAGCGACTCCACCGTTTCCTGCCGCTCGGTCTTGCTCATCGGTATCCCGCCGTTTCCAGCCGGACGCCCGGCCCCATGGTGCTCGAGATCGTGGCCGAGCGGATGTAGGTGCCCTTCGCCGCAGCCGGCTTGGCGCGGACGATCGTATCCATGAATGCCTGCACGTTCTCGGCGAGCTGGTGCTCGCTGAACGAGACCTTCCCGATCGGCGCGTGCACGTTCCCCGTCTTGTCGACGCGGAACTCGATCTTGCCCGCCTTGATCTCCTTCACGGCTCTGGCGACGTCCATCGTCACCGTGCCCGCCTTCGGGTTCGGCATGAGGCCGCGCGGACCGAGGACGCGGCCGAGCGTGCCCAGCTGGCCCATGACGTCCGGCGTGGCGACGATCACGTCGCACTCGAGCCAGCCGTCCTTGAGCTTCTGGATGTACTCGATGCCGACGAAATCGGCGCCCGCGGACTCCGCCTCGCGCACCCGGTCTCCCTGGGTGATCACGAGGACCCGGACCGGCTTGCCGGTGCCGTGCGGCAGCACGACCGTGCCGCGCACGACCTGGTCCGCATGCCGCGGATCGACCCCGAGGCGTACCGCCACGTCCACCGTCTCATCGAACTTCGCGAACGACGCCCGCTTCACGACGCCGACCGCTTCCTGCACCGTGTGCTCACGCGCGCGATCGACCGTGGCGGCCGCAGCGCGGAAGCGCTTTCCCTGGGTCGGCATCAGTCGGTCACCTCGAGGCCCATCGAACGGGCCGTCCCGGCGACCATGCGCATGGCGCTCTCGAGGTCGGAGGCGTTCAGATCGGCCATCTTGATCTCGGCGATCTTCTTCACCTGGGCCTTCGTGACCTTGCCGACCTTGGTCCGGTTCGGCGACGCGCTCCCCTTCTCGATCCCCGCTTCCTTGAGGAGGAGGTTCGGCGCCGGCGGCGTCTTGGTGATGAACGTGAACGTCCGGTCGGCGAAAATCGTGACGACCACGGGAATCACCATGCCGGACTGGCTCTGGGTCCGCGCGTTGAACTGCTTGCAGAACTCCATGATGTTGACACCATGGGGCCCGAGCGCCGTGCCGACCGGGGGGGCGGGATTCGCCGCGCCGGCCGGGCACTGGAGCTTCACCATTGCGGTGATCTTCTTTGCCATTCGGCCTTCCGTTTCTTCGTGTAATGGGCGACGCGGGCGCCGCCCCTACGCTGCCGCGATGACCCGCGCGGTCGCGGGGGGCGCCGTGACGGCGCCGGCGGGCTGTAGGGGCGACATATATGTCGCCCCTACGATCAATGCCCGCGCAATTGCATGTAATCCATTTCCACCGACGTCGGCCGCCCGAAGAGGCTGACCGAGACCTTCACCTTCCCCTTGTCGGCGAGGACTTCTTCCACCGTCCCGCTGAAATCGCTGAACGGCCCTTCGGTGATCTCGACGACCTGACCGACGAGGAACGGGATCTCCTCCTTCGGCTCCGCGTCGGCCGCTTCCTCGGCGATGCCGAGCAGCCGGTTGACCTCATCCTGCCGGAGCGGCTGCGGCGCCTTGCCGGTGCCGACGAACTTGATGACACCCTGGATGCTGTTCACCAGGTGCAGCGCTTCCTGGCTGATCCCCATCTCGACGAGGACGTAGCCGGGATACAGCTTCCGCTCGACCGCCACCTTCTTGCCGTTCTTGATCTCGATCACTTCCTGCACCGGGACGAGCGCCTGCCGGACGAGCTTCTGCTCGACGGGGCGCGGGTCGTCCTGGATCCGCTGCTGCAGGAGGTTCCGGACCTTGTTCTCGTGGCCGGCCGTCGTCTGGATGGCGTACCAGCGATAGTCCATGGCCCTTACCGCGCGATCCGCGCGACGCCGTCCACCAGGATCTTCTGGAGGCCGAAGTCGAGCACGCCGATCGTCACGCCGAGGATCATCGAAAGGATGATGATCATCCGCGTGGCCTTGATCAGCTCGGGACGCGTGGGCCAGGTGACCTTCCGCATCTCGGCCTTCGTCGCCACCAGGAAGCCGCGCGCATCCGCGAGGCGGCCGCTTCCGTCGGTCGCGCGTTCTGCGAGCGGGGCGTCGGCCATCTACTTCGATTCCTTGTGCGTCACGTGCTTGTTGCAGTGCGGGCAGTACTTGCGCCGCTCCACCCGCTCGGGATGCTTCCGCTTGTTCTTGTCACCGAAGAAATTGCGGTTCTTGCAATCGGTGCACTCGAGAATGATCTTGTCCCGCGGCACGGCCAACCCTTCTCTCTATGCGTGGACAAGGGCGACCCCCTGTGGGTCGCCCTGGGCTGCCTGTTTTCGGACAGACTTTCATAATAGACGGCGGCTAAACCCTTGTCAATCGGGGCGCTTTGCGACATCGCCGTGCGAGCGCCCTTTTCCGGCGCCTGCGTCGTCCTCTCTGCGCCGGGCGGAGCGGACGGTAGGTTGGACGGGTCTCCCGTCCGGGTGACTTCCCGATGTCCGTCCTGCTCCGACGCGCGGCGCCCCACCATTCTGGTCGGCACCAGATGGACGGTGGATGCGGCAGCCGACCCAATTCGCCGAGGCGCGACCGCCTGATGTCCGCCACCCTCCTTCGATTGTCGCTGTGCGGCGCCATGGTCCCGCTTGCCGCGCTCGCGGCTCGACTCCCGGCGCAGACCGCCGAGCTGCGGATGAGTCACTTCACCGTAGAGCACGGCCTGGCGCAGAACGCCGTTACCGCGATCGCGCAGGACTCCGCCGGGTTCCTCTGGGTGGGCACGAAGCGGGGTCTCCAGCGGTTCGACGGGTACGACTTCGTCTCCGTCGCCATCCTCGACAGCACGGCTGCCCTGGAGTTGAGCGGCCCGATCACGGACCTCCAGGTGGATCGCAACGGCAGGCTCTGGATTCTCGCGTCGGGGCGGCTCTTCTGGGGACGGCTCGGACGGGAACGTTTGCGTTCGGTCCCTGCGGGAGGGAGGCTGGCCGCCGCTTCCGGCGGGCAGCTCTGGTATGACCGGATCACTCCGCACCGAATCGACTGGCATGCCGACTCCCCCCGCGTCACTGTCCTCCCGTTTGCGCTCCCGAAGAGTTGCTGCGGCCCGATGGCGACCGGCCCGGACGGAATCCTCTGGCTGACGCGTGGGAGCCCGGATTCGGCCACTGTGACCCGGCTCGATCCTGTCTCCGGAACCCGGCGCGAGTTTCCCCTGGCCGCAATTTCCCAGGTGGCGGACCTGACCGCGGATTCCGGCGGCAGGGTGTGGGCCGGCGGGTTCGGCGGCGTGGAAGTTCTGGAGCCGGGCGCCAACCGGTTCCGGGAGCTTGCGGCGTTCCGCGGTGCCAGCGTGGGCGCCATCGCGAGGGACGGTCCCGATGGGCTGCTGGTTGCGGCCCAGGGCTGGATCGCCCGCACGGACCGGCGCGGCCATATCACCGAGCGCTGGAACGGAACGCCCCGTCTTCCCACCCGGCTCCGGGCCGATCGAGAGGGCGGGTGGTGGCTGGCGACTCTCGGTGAGGGGCTCCACCGGCTGGACCTTGCGCCTCCCGTTTTCAGCGATCGCCCCGGTGGAGCGAGCCGCGAGCCGCTCCCTCGCGGAGCGGGATTCGTGATGGCCCTCGGCGAGACTCGCGATGGTTCGCTCTGGATCGGGACGCTGGGGAGTGGGGGGTATCGGTATTCAGGTCGCGTCGGCCCAACCGGCTGGCGCCGATACCCACCGGGTCGCGACGGTCTTCCCCATGGTGAGATCTGGGATTTCGCGGAGGACACCGAGGGCGGGTGGTGGGTCGGCACCACCGCTGGACTGTGCCGGATGGAGGAATCGGGGCCGCGATGCGTGCGCCGGCTTGGCCGATCCTTCCCCGTAGCCGACATCGCTCCAACCGCGGATGGCTGGTTCTGGCTGGCGATGGGCGGCCCGACCGCGGTCGCCTTCCATCCCGCCACAGGGCAGTTCGGCGACACCCTTTCCGTTCCGCACGCCGTGATCACGGCCTTTGCGGACACCACGACCGGCGACCTCTGGCTGGGCGGGTCGCGGGTCCACCGGGCGCAGGTGCATGGCGGGAGGGTCACCCGGCCGCCGGAGCAGGCACCGGCCGGACTGGATGGCGCGGACTATGTCTTCCAGTTCGCCCGCGACTCGCGGGGCAGGTTCTGGATGGCGTCGGATCGCGGGCTGCAGCGGTGGGATCCGCGCATCGGCCGGTTCGCGTCGCCGCAGGGGATCGATCTGGCCGGGACCTCGGTCTTCTCCATTCTCGAGGATGACACTGGGCGTCTGTGGCTAGGCACGGCACATGGGTTGGTCCACTACTCGCCGGAAACGGGACGCACTCGCCGATACGGCCGCGCCGACGGCATCCCCAGCGGCGAGTTCAACCGGCGGGCTGCGCTGCGGCGGCGGAGCGGAGAGATGGTGTTCGGCGGTGTGGCGGGACTCACGGTGTTCGACCCTGAGGTCGTCACGGGTCGCCGCCCCCCGCCACCGCTCGTGATCACCAGGCTCCAGACGGTCACGGCAGCCGGCCCGGCGAATCTGCACGCGACAACCGAGTCGCCTGCCATCCTGGGGCCGGAGGACCGATCCCTCACCGTCGAATTCGCGGCGCTCACATTCCTGCCGGGACCGGTCCGCCGCTACCGGCATCGCCTCGAAGGGCTGAGTCCGGACTGGACCGTTTCGACCGACCATCGCGTGACCATACCGACCCCACCTCCAGGCCGATACCGCCTGCTTGTCCAGACGGCAGCCGGCGGCGAGGGGTGGGGCGCGCCCGGTCTGGTTTTCCCGTTCGAAGTGACGCCCCCGTTCTGGGGCACCCGCAGATTCAGGCTAGCGGTGGGGACGCTCCTCCTCGCCCTGCTCTGGGCCGGCCATCGATTCCGCCTGCGGAACGCCGTGGCCACCGAGCGTCTGCGACTCCGGATCGCCCGCGACCTTCATGACGAGATCGGAGCGGGCTTGAGCAGCATTGCGCTGATTTCAGACGCGATCGGCAGCGCAGCCGGTGTCCCTCCGGGCGAGCGGCACCGGCTGCAACGGATCGGTGGATCCGCCCGCGGCATGGTAGCCGATCTCCGGGACATCGTCTGGGCCATCGATCCGGGTGAGGACCGCCTGTACGACGTGATAGAGCGGACGCGCGACGTGGCTTCCGACCTGCTGCCTGGCGTACGCATCACCTTTCATGGGCCGCCGCCGGAGCAGATGGCCCGGAGAATCGGCCTGGTGCAGCGCCGCGATCTGCTTCGGCTCTACAAGGAGGCGCTTCACAACGTGGCGCGGCACGCCCAGGCGGGGAACGTCGACATCAGCATCTCCGTGTCCGGGAGCGCGATCGAGTTGACTATCACCGACGACGGGATGGGATTCGAGCCCGGCACAGTCCGGGCGGGCACCGGCCTCGCGAGCATGCGGGAGCGGGCCCGCACCCTGGGCGGGACGCTGGAGATCACCAGCGCCCCGGGCCGCGGCACCATCGTGAAATGCGGGTTGCCGGCGACGTGAACACGTCATCCGCCGGCGCGCCCTGGACACTAACCTCGCAGCCATGAGTCCCGGTCCTCGAGCGCAGCCGCGCGCCGCCGCATGGGTGGTCGAAGACAGCACCCTGTATCGCGACACCATCCGCGACCTCCTCGACCAGAGCGGGCGCCTGCGCTGCGGCCGAACCTTCGCCGACGCCGAAACCGCGCTTGCCGCGCTGGATGACGGACGGGACCTGCCACGAATCGTCTTGATGGACCTTGGCCTGCCCGGGATGAGCGGCGTGGATTGCGCCCGGCTCATCCGGATGCGCAGTCCCTCGATTCCGGTGGTCATGCTCACCGTCCACCAGAGCAACGATCGGATATTCGATGCGCTGTGTGCCGGCGCCTCGGGTTATCTCCTCAAGTCCGCGAGCCGCGAGGCACTCCTGCGAGGACTCGAGAACGTGCTCGACGGCGGGGCAGCCATGGATGCCCAGATCGCCAGGCGCGTGCTCGACATGTTCGCCCGGATGGCCACCCCTCAGGCCGATTACGGTCTTTCGCGGCGGGAGCACGAAATCCTCGAACTCCTGGTAGAGGGCAATACCAAGCAGCGGGTCGCCGAACGGCTGGCGCTCAGCCCGCACACCATCGACGGCCACGTTCGGAACATCTACTCGAAGCTCCACGTGAACAGCAGGAGCGGCGCGGTGGCCAAGGCGCTGCGCGAAAACCTGCTCTCCTGAACCATCCCCTCGCAGCATCCCCCGCGAACGCGTCAGGCGGAATCCGGCCGGCGGCACGAGCGTGAAGGGCCGGCGACCGCCGCCCCGATCCGGTGCGGGCCGCGGATCACCCCGCCGGCAAGGGGGAACGGATGCGTCACGCCTGGGCCACCTGCCTTGCCATGGTCACCGTCGCCGCCGGCGCCTGCGGCGACGATCCGGTCGGACCCGGGGATCCGCCGGGTGGCCCCGCGACCTCGCTGGAGATCGGCCCGGGAGCGGTACTGCTCACCGACGCAGGCGCGACCCAGCAGCTCACGGCGTTCGCGATAGACGCCTCCGGAGGGCGGACCCCGGTCGCCGCTACGTTCCGCAGTTCCCATCCCGGCACAGTGACCGTTTCCGACGAGGGGCTCCTGACCGCGGTGACCGCGGCGGGTTCGACTTTCATCGTGGCCGAAGCAGGCGGCTTCACCTCCCCGCCGATTCTTGTGCTCGTAGCCGAGCCCGTCGACGGCGCCCTTCTGGTGAGCGACGATCAGGTGGTGGGCGAGATCGCGCCGGTCGATCCCCTGGCGCCGTATGGGCCCGGTTGGGAATACCGCGTGCGGCTCCGCGGTATCAATCCGCCCGTCGGCCAGGTGGTACTGGCCTCGGGCGGCGCTCCGATCGGCGGCCTGGTGGTGAGCACGAGCCCGGTCGGCGGCGAGACTGACGTCGTGCTGGAGCTGCTCCCGCTCTCGGGAATGTTCAAGAACCTTTCCGTGAACGTACAGCTGCCGCTCGCCAATGCGCCGCTGGCTGCTCCCGCGCTCCGAACCGGCCGCGGCACGGCGTCTCCGGCGCCATTCGCGGCGCGTGGGGGGGCCGCCCGGCGCATCGAGCAGGAGTTTGCCATCGGCAACTTCGAGTGCACGGCAGAGATCCCACCCGCCTTCGTTTTCCCCATCACTCTCGACGTGGTCGATGTGAGCGTCGACCCCAACCTGATCTACGATGTCGTGATCGAAGGGTCCGCCGTGCGGCGGCTCGTGGCGCATGGATCGATCGCGGCGCGGCTCTCGGCGAACCCGCTCGTCACCGCGGCTCTCGAGGCGAAGGCCGAGTGCCTCCAGACGGTGCGGCTGATCATCCTGCCGATCGGCGGACCGGTGGCGCTCATCATCGGCGGCCAGATCCCGGTGGGAGTGGGGTTCGAGGTCGGGGCCAAGGCTACGTTCGGCCAGCTCGGATTCGACGCGTTCTACGAGGCGTCCCTCACGACGGAGTTCGGGATCGACTGCACGGCACAGTGCGAGGTGATCGCAGAGATGACCACCAGCCCGCCGGCCGGATTTTTCAAGCCGCGGATCCCGAGTTTCGCTGATGACCTCCGCTTCGCCCTTACCGGCAGCGCATTCGGGTTTGCCAAGCTGACCATCGGGAATCCAACGGTCCGCGAACTCCGGTTCGAAACGGTCAAGCTGAAGGCGGGGATCGAGCAGTCGTTCGATCTGGCGGGCCGGACGGCCCAGGCAAACGATCCCGCCTATGCCTCGACCTATACCCTCAAGCCGGTGCTCGAGTTCAAGACCTCTTCGAAGCTGGACGCGGTTGCCAACCTGCTCGAGATCACGCTGGCGGAGCTGTCGTTCGCGCCGAACCTGCCGGTCATCTCGGAAAGCCCCCGCGGGAGTTTCACGATCAGCCCGGGTTCGGTGGCCGCAGGCGAGGGATCGGCCCTCGGGGAAACCGCCACGTTCACCGTCACGCTGGACCCGGTCGACTACTTCGGGGCCTACGCGGTGGAGACCGTGGACATCTTCCGTCGGGTCGGGCCGGCCGGGACGCTCGAGCCCGGGCGCCCCGGCTGTACCCGGGTCGAGGCGGTTCAGGACCAGGCCGAATTCACCTGCCAGGCCGACTTTTTGGCGGAGCACGCCGGTTCGCAGGAGTTCTTCGCCTTTGCAAACACCCGGATCTACGGCATTCCGGTGCCGGTGCCGCTCGAGGTAGCCGCCGATGGGAAGGCTGCCGTCGTCGTCACGACGGCGCCCGAAGTCTGTCCGAACATTCAATTCCCCGGCTTCGGAGCCGACGCGGACAGCGTCGCGAAGCTCACGTGCATCGACAACCTCATCGTGCGAGGAGGGCCGGTAGCCTTCACCGCACTCACGCAGGTGCTGAACGACCTGACGGTCAGCAGTGGTTCTGCGACGCAGGTGACCTTCCCGGTGCTGTCCAGCATCGGCAGGAATGGCTCCTTCGAATTCCAGGCCACCGCGCTCGACTTATCGTCTCTCAGATCGGTGGGAGGAGGCCTCTTCTTCGTCAACATGCTGGAGATGGTGAGTCTCACCATCGGCGGAGCGACGATCGGAGGCGGAGGCATGGCGATCGAGTTCAACCCGAAGCTCAGCGACATCAGCGGTGTCAGTTGCGGCCTCGTCATCCAGGGCCAGCTCTCGATCAGGAACAATGCCTCACTGTCGCAGGCCGATGCCCTGGCCAAGGCGGACTGCATCACGGCGGGCACCAAGCTCGTATCCGGGAACGGGCCTTAGCCGCGAGTTCGCGGGGCCGGCAGGCCCCCGCGAACGCGTCAGGCGGAAACTGTCCGGCGGCACGAGCGTGAAGGGCCGGCGACCGCCGCACCGATCCGGTGCTGGGCACGGACCACCCCGCCGGCAAGGGGGAACGGATGCGCCGAGCCTGGGTCGCGCTTCTTGTCACGCTCATTGTCGTTGCCGGAGCCTGTGGCGACGATCCTGCCGGTCCAGACGATCCGCCCGGTGGTGGCCCCGCGACCGCGCTGGAGATCGGCCCGGGTGCGGTGCTGCTCACCGACGCCGGCGCGACGCAGCAGCTCACGGCGTTCACGGTGGACGCATCGGGAGGGCGGATCCCGGTCGCTGCCACGTTCCGCAGTTCTCGTCCCGGCACAGTGAGTGTCTCCGACCGGGGGCTCCTGACAGCAGTCGCCTCACTGGGCTCCAGCCTGATCGTGGCGGAAGCGGAGGGGGTGACGTCGCCGCCGATCCTGGTCCTGGTAGCCCAGCCCGCCGTGGGCGCCGTGCTGGTGCGCGACGATCAGGTAGACGGGCTCCCGGTGCCGGTGGATCCGGCCGCCGAGTATGTGGTCGGCTGGCAGGAACGGGTGCGGCTCGTGGGGGTGAGCCCCGCCGTGGGGCAAATCGTGCTTGGCACTGGCGGGCTCCCCATCGGCGGCCGAGTCGCATCGGTGAGTGACCTGGGTGGCGGCCGGGCCGAAATCGTCTATCAACTGGTCCCCATCAGCGAGCTCTTCACCGCGATCGCGGTAGACGAGAGCATTCCTCTGGCAAACGCAGTGACGGTCGAGGGAGCGCCTTTCGGTCCCTCGCAGAGCGGCGGCGGCAGCCTGCGTCTCGCCCCCGCGGAGGCCGGACAGCCGGAAACGAAGTTCAGTCTCCCTCGGCGCGGGGGCCCTATCGAGTGCGAGGCCAAGTTCGAGGGAACACTGGCGCCGGTGGAGCTCGACCTGTTCAGCTTCGACATCAACCCCGAGCTGAGCGGAGATCTGGTGGTCACCATCCAAGGGATCCAGCGGCTGGTGGTGCGAGGGACTCTCGCGCCCCGGATCTCAGTGAATCCGGTCCTCAAGGCGGGGATGAAGGGCAGTTTTGAGTGCAAGGCTCTGCTGAAGACCATCATCCTTCCGATCGGCGGTCCCGTCTCGCGCTTCGTCGGGGGGCAGATTCCGCTCGGCGTCGGTTTCGCGGTGGAGGCGACGACCCAGATCGGCGACTTCGGCTACGATGCATTCTTCGACGGCTCGGCGAGCCTCGCGCTGGGATTCGACTGCTCGGCGGGATGCGAGGCGGTCGCGGAGGCCACTGTTGCCGGCGGAGGCTCCTTCAAGCCGATCCTTCCGCCGAATCTGGACGAGCTCAAATCCGAGCTGACGGCGAGTTTCTTCGGGTGGGCCGAGCTGGCGCTCGGCAGCCCGCTGGCGCGCGAGCTCCAGTTCTCGACGCTCGAGGCGAAGGTGGGCCTGCAGCAGAAGGCGAAGCTGGCGACCGAGCGGGTTCAGGCACTCGACGCCAGTTACAAGTCCGACTTTCAGCTCGCGCCTGCCGTGGAGGCCGGCACGACTTCGAAGGTGACCGCGCTGGCCGGACTCCTCAACGTTCAGCTCGCCAGCCTCAAGTTCGAGCCGGACCTCCCGGCGCTCGCCCAGTCACCGGCCGGAACGCTCACCATCTCGCCCTCGACGGTCGCGCCGGGCAGCGCGCAGGCGCTGGGCGAGACGGCGACGTTCACCGTCACCCTCGACCCGGTGACCTACCTCGGCATCGATGCGGTGGACCAGGTCGAGATCCGGTGGCTCCGGCCCGACGGGAGCGGTGGAGTGACGCTGGAGCCCGGCCGGCCGGGATGCACTGCGATTACGCCTTCCACGGGCGGTCAGACGACCTTCACGTGCACGACCGATTTTCTGGAAGCGCATGCGGGGGAGCAGACCTTCTTCGCGTTCGTCAAGCCGAAACTTTTCGGGCTGAGCCTGCCGATCGGACTGGAGATCGATTCGGCGAAGGTCACGGTCGGGGGGTCACCCTTCACAACCTCGGAGGTCGCGGACGTCGTCGGCCAGGCCCAAGGTTTCGATCAGGCCGACTTCTGCCACGAGGTGATTCAACCGCCACCTGCTCCCCTCCCGGTCCCGGCGAGCGCCTCGACCTCGCGCAACTGCAACACCTCAGTGACGGTGTTTGGCGTGACCGGCACGGCCGATGCCGCGCTGACGGCCTCGCTCACGGCGGGCCAGCCGGCAACCGGCAGCTCTGTCCGGCTGACCGGCGGCGGAACGGTCTCGATCACCTTCCCGCCCGATGCGAACGGCGAAGGGCGTCCCGTTCTCGGGCACGCGTCGGTGGACTACGTGCGGCTCGTGTCGTTCACGGTTCCGGAAGGGACGAGCTCGAGCTACTCGTTGACCGGTTCGCTTACTGCGAGCGGGTCCGGCTGTGCGACGTGCCCGTTTGCCAGCGCGCACGCCACCCTTCAATCCGGTGGCAGCACGGACATCCACGACCTCGAGGCCCGGCACGACGGGACGCCGTCGCTCGCGGTCAACAACAATGGGATTCTGCCGGCCGGGAGTTACACGTTGTCCGTTGGGGTGGAAATCCTCGCTTTGGATCGTGAGTCCGGTACTCAGTCTGCCGCGGGATCGTACGATATCACCTTCACGCTCACGCCGGTGATGTCGCCCTGACGAAAAAAGGCCGGCCGCGATTCATATCGCGGCCGGCCCCTGCTGCTTTCGGCGGATCGTGGGGGCGACATATGTCGCCCCTACGGTGCCCGTGTTACTTCAGGATCTTGGTGACGACGCCGGCGCCGACGGTGCGGCCGCCCTCGCGGATCGCGAAGCGCAGGCCCTCGTCCATGGCGATCGGGATGATCAGCTCGATCGTCATCTGGATGTTGTCCCCCGGCATCACCATCTCCACCCCCGCC
>DASTUP010000055.1:0-3737 GCA_035759585.1 Gemmatimonadales bacterium
CCGGGAAAGGTCGCGGCGTCGGTATCGTTGCAATCGCCGCTGTCCGTGACGTAGCCGTCCGGCGCAGGAAAGCCGGTCGGCACGGCGATCGACTGGGCCGGATCGCCGAAGGTGTCGAGATCGGAATCGGCGTAGTAGGTATCCGGCGCCGCGCCGCTGAGCGTCAGGTGACTGATGCCCGCGATCCCATTGTACGTCGCCACGATGTCCACTTCGCCCGGCAGGAGCCCTGTCACGAGTCCCGAGGCCGAGACCGTGGCCCGCGCCGGGTTCGTCGTCGCCCAGATGACCTGGGGCGACGTCACTGTAGCACCGCTCCCATTCACGACCGTCACGGTGAGCTGCGTGGTCGTGCTCGCCGACAGGTCGAGCAGCTGGGCCGCGGGCGAGACCTCGACGCTGAAATCGCCGAAGGAGATCGTGATCGGAACCTGACCCGACCGTGGCGTAAGAGGAATCGACAGAGGCGCGTTCTGCCCCCGCTGGACATCGCGTATGGCAGAGCCGTCGTGGGTGACTTCGCCGCCTGCGTCGAAGGCTTCGACGGCGAAGACCCGCTCGGCGCCCGGGGGAATGTGCAGCGTCCCGCTCGCCGTACCGCTCACCACGGGAAGATTGAATACCGCCGGAACCGCGATGTCCGCCGCGGACACCGTCACCACGAGCAGGTCGATCGGCGTGTTGGCCACGTTGGCCGAGACCCGGATCGTTGCCGATGCGTCATCCGGGCCCGGGCCGGGCCCGAGCGGCTCGCCGGCGCAGGCGGCAAGCGCCAGGACGCCCGTGAGCGCGAGTGTGGCGCGTGAGCGAAGTGAGTTCATGATCATGCCTCGGCCAGCGCCGTGGAATGTTGCGCCGTCGTCGGATCGATCACCGCCGCCACCTCGAGGACCCGGTCGGCTGGAAAGCCGCCGCGCCGGGCATGCTCGCGGATGAGCTCCGCATTGGCCGCGAGGTAGACGCAGGTGATCTTGTCTTCCGTGACGTAGCTCTGCACCCACTGGATTGCCGGCCCCATTTCCTGGAGCACGCCGCACGATTTCTCGGCGATGGCCCTGAGCTCGGCCGTCGAGAGCGCGCCCGCGTCGGGGATCTCGCGCTCGATGAGGAAGCGGGGCATCAGTGGTGGCTCCGCGCGGTCGACGGCGTGCTGGGCGCATTCTCGCAGTTCACGGTCGGGTTCCAGTCCTTGAAGATCCCTTCGGGGTTGTTCTTCCAGATCCAGACATGCAGCGCCCAGAGGCCGAAGTCGTTCAGCACGAGCTCCTGGCCGAAGAGCACCGGCGCATCCGCCGACGCCCAGGCGTCCGCCGGAATCACATACTCGAGCCCGACCAGGCGGAGCTGCCCGTTCCGGCCCGGCTCGTACATCAGCGCCTCGGGCCGCTCGACCTCGACAATGCTGTCGAGGAGGCCGACATTGACATAGTGATAGCCCATGCCGCCCGTCGGCTGGTTTTCCATGCACATGTCGAGGAAGAGGAAGGTGTAGTCGGCGTCGAAGGCGACCGAGTCGCGCTGGAATTGGGCGGTCGCGGCCCGCGCGCGTGCAAGATCCTGCATGAGCTCGGGCGAGAGGTCCTCGGGGTCGAGGCGCCCCATTGCGGCAGTCGGAACGGGTGCGGAGGCTTCGGTGGGGATGGGGGAGCCCGTATCGCACGCGGCGACGAGCGCGGCAACGCCGAGGAGAAGGAGGGTCGGCTTCATGATCTGCTCCAGTAGATTGAGAAGGGTCTGCATTGACGGGACCAGGATACGTCGGCCCGATTAGCCCGCTCTTGCCCTTGCTCTTAGCCGGGAGTTAGCTCCCCTCCATGATCTCGATCGAGCTCCTCGGCGGCGCCTGTCTCCGATCGGGCGACGCGGTGCTTGCCGGTCCTCCGGCCCAGCGGCACCGTGTCGCCCTGCTCGCGCTCGCCGTCGATGCGTGGCCGCAGCCGCTCAGCCGCGACCGGGCGATCGCGCTCCTCTGGCCGGAGCGGGATGACGCGGCAGCTCGCCGGCTCCTCAATCTTTCCGTCCATGTTCTGCGCAACGCCCTCGGCGAAGGCGTGCTCCGCTCGGTGGGCGACGGGCTCGTGTTCGATCCCGCGGGAAACCGCTGTGACCTGCTCGAGCTGCGGGACGCGATCAGGGCGGGGGATTCGGCCGAAGTCGTCCGGCTCTGGCCGGGATCGCTGCTCGAGGGCTTCCACCTCGCCGAATCCGCCGAGTTCATGCAGTGGCTCGACGCGCGGCGGAACGAGCTGGCCGCGGCCCATGCACGGGCGCTGGTCGCGACCGCCGAAGCCGCCGCGCGCCGGGGCGACGCGCACGCGGCGGTTGCCGCCTGCCGGCGCCTCGTCGCGGCGGACCCGCATTCGGGCGAGCACGCGCGGCGCCTCATGCGCGCACTCGACGCCGCGGGCGACCGGCCCGCCGCGATCCGCCACGCCGCGGAGCATGCCCGCCGACTGCACGACGATCTCGAGCTGCCGCCCGACCCCGCCGTGCAGGCATTGGCGGAAGAGCTGCGCCGCGCACCGGCAGCGCAGGCGGCACTTCCCTCCGTGGCGGTGCTTCCCTTCATCAACCTCGGCGGCGGCTCCGAGCACGAGTACTTCGCGGACGGGATCACCGAGGACGTGATCGCGCACCTCTCGAAGATCCGCGCGCTCAAGGTGATTGCGCGCGCCTCGGTGATGCCGTTCAAGTCGCGCGAGCGGTCGATCCGCGAGATCGCCTCGGCGCTCGGCGTCCGCACCGTGCTCGACGGAAGCGTGCGCCACTCCGGGAACCGCGTGCGCGTCGTGGCGGCGCTGGTGGACGCCGAATCGGGCGGCTCGCTCTGGACCGAGACCTACGACCGCGAGATCACCGACATCTTCGCGATCCAGACCGACCTCGCGCTCAGGATCGCGGCGGCGCTCCGGGCCGAGCTATCCCCCGAAGAGCGGGGCCGAGTCCTCGCGAGACCAACGGAGGATATCCACGCATACCGCCTCTTCATCCAGGGGCGCAGGCGCTTCCTCGAGTTCACGGCCGAAGATCTCGCTCGCGCCGAAGTGTTTCTCAAGGCCGCCGTCGAGCGCGATCCGTCGTTCGCGCTCGCGTACTCCCAGCTGGCAATGACGTACGTCGAGCTCGCAGAGCACGGCGCGCGGCCGGCGCCGGGACTCTACGCGCAGGCGAAAGCGGCAGTGGCGCGCGCGCTCGAGCTGGCGCCGGACCTGAGCGAGGCGCACGCGACGGCCGGCTACCTGAAGATGGTGGCGGACTACGACTGGCCCGGCGCGGAAGCGGGCCTCAGGCGTGCGCTCGAGCTGAGTCCGAACAGCGGATACGCGGTGGATCTCCTTGCCCGGCTCTGCTGGGCCGTCGGCCGGTTCGACGAGGGAATCACGCTGGGCCGCCGCGCGCAGGAGCTCGATCCGGCGGCGAACAGGATCGACATGTCCACCATGCTGCTCCGGGCCGGGCGGTACGACGAGGCCCTGGTGGCGGTGAGGTACGCGGTGGAGGTCGAGCCCTCGTCTCCTCGCGCGCGCGCGACGCTCGGATGGGCCTGCTTCCTGTCCGGCGATCGCGAGCGTGGCCTCGCCGAACTCGAGTGCGCCGTCGCATGCTCGAACCGTTCGGCGCTCTGGCTCGCGCAGTACGGCGAAGCGCTCGCCATGGCGGGGCGGGCGGAGGAAGCACGGTCCGTGCTGCGGGAGCTGGAAGAACGATCGACGCGGGAGTTCATCTCGCCCTATCAC